>NZ_JBHXDN010000021.1:0-125877 GCF_042726075.1 Kitasatospora sp. NPDC127035
AACGCCTGCGTGGACGAGTTCAAGGAGAACGAGGACCTGCCGAACACCACCAACCCGGACGACTGGGCCCGGATCTCCGGCAAGAAGGGCGAGCGTATCGTCTTCATCCGGACCCTGGTCACCGGGAAGCAGGGTGCCGAGTCCGGCCGCTCGATCGACACTGTCGCCAACACCGGGCAGTACCTGTAACCGATCCGGTCCGGACCGTCGGCGGTCCCGGAACCCGCGCCCCGTCCGGCTGTGGTGCCTCGTGGCCCCGCAGCCGGACGGCGCGTCTCGGGGCCCGCCGGTCGGTGCCGCGTTCTAGGCTCGACCCACCGTTCGCAGGCAGACGGCCGGCGCCGGTGTTGCACAGCGGTACGTCAGCGTGTTCCGCCCGTCGGGGGCGGTACACCGGGCAAGGAGGGCCGCATGACCGTACGGCGCGTGATGGGCATCGAGACCGAGTACGGGATCTCCGTGCCGGGGCACCCCAACGCCAACGCCATGCTCACCTCGTCCCAGATCGTCAACGCGTACGCGGCGGCGATGCACCGGGCACGGCGGGCCCGCTGGGACTTCGAGGAGGAGAATCCGCTGCGCGACGCCAGGGGCTTCGACCTCGCACGGGACGTCGCGGACGCCAGCCAGCTGACCGACGAGGACATCGGCCTCGCCAACATCATCCTCACCAACGGCGCGCGGTTCTACGTGGACCACGCGCACCCCGAGTTCAGCTCGCCCGAGGTGACCAACCCGCGCGACGCCGTGCTCTGGGACAAGGCCGGCGAGCGGATCATGGCAGCCGCCGCACAGCGCGCCCTGGAACTGCCCAACGGGCAGAACATCCACCTGTACAAGAACAACACCGACAACAAGGGCGCCTCCTACGGCACCCACGAGAACTACCTGATGAAGCGGGCGACGCCGTTCGCCGACATCGTCCGCCACCTCACCCCGTTCTTCGTCTCCCGCCAGGTGGTCACCGGCGCCGGCCGGGTGGGGATCGGGCAGGACGGCTCGGCCAACGGCTTCCAGATCAGTCAGCGGGCCGACTACTTCGAGGTCGAGGTCGGCCTGGAGACCACCCTCAAGCGCCCGATCATCAACACCCGCGACGAGCCGCACGCCGATGCCGAGAAGTACCGCCGGCTGCACGTGATCATCGGGGACGCCAACCTCTCCGAGATCTCCACCTACCTCAAGCTCGGCACCACCTCCCTGGTCCTGGCGATGATCGAGGACGCCTTCATCGCCTCCGACCTGGCCGTCGACCAGCCGGTCCGCACCCTGCACCGGGTCTCCCACGACCCCACGCTCAAACACCTGATCACGCTGCGCAGCGGGCGCCGGCTCACCGCCGTCCAGCTCCAGCTGGAGTACTTCGAGCTGGCCCGCAAGTACGTCGAGGACCGTTTCGGCACCGACGCCGACGAGCAGACCGTGGACGTGCTGGCGCGCTGGGAGGACGTGCTGGGGAGGCTGGAGCGCGATCCGATGTCGCTCTCCCGCCAGCTGGACTGGATCGCCAAGCGGGAGATCCTGGAGGGCTACCGCAGCCGGGACGCCCTGGAGTGGGACAGTCCGCGGCTCCAGCTGGTCGACCTCCAGTACAGCGACGTGCGCCCCGAGAAGGGCCTCTACAACCGTCTGGTGGCCCGCGGGCGGTTCGACCGGCTGGTCACCGAGGACGAGGTCACGCGGGCCGTCACCAAGCCGCCGGAGGACACCCGGGCGTACTTCCGCGGGCGGTGCCTCGACCAGTACGCGGAGCACGTCGCGGCCGCCTCCTGGGACTCGGTGATCTTCGACCTGCCGGGGCGGGACTCGCTCCAGCGGGTTCCCACCCTGGAGCCGCTGCGCGGCACCCGGAACCACGTCAAGGAGCTGCTGGACCGCTGCCGCACCGCGGAGGACCTGCTCCGGGTGCTCTCCGGCGGGTAGTTTTCCGATCACCACGGGTGAACTCCCGGCGAATGGGAATCATCCGGGGTGGCAGCGGGTGTTGGACAGGATGCGCCCCGGCAAACCGGAAGCGGGTAGTCGCACCTTGTGTATAGGGTCGGTGCAGCAAGCAACGACCAAACCGTGCCAGACGATCGAGCGGGGTGAGGGAAATGGCGAGCAAGGACACCGACGGCGGCCAGCAGCGGGCGAACCGCTCCTCCGAGGAGGTCGAGGAGCAGGCCGCGGAAACGCAGAATTCCGACGAGCTCAAGGAACGCCAGGAAAAGCTGAGCGACGACGTCGACGCCGTTCTGGACGAAATCGACGAGGTCCTGGAGTCGAACGCCGAGGATTTCGTGCGGCAGTTCGTGCAAAAGGGCGGGCAGTAAGCCCGGCACCCCTCCGCGGGTATTCCGGAATTTCGCGGTTGCGACCGAGAACGGCGGGCGGGCGGCGTGAGCCGTCCGTCCGCCCCGGTCCGGCCCTCCGCCGCACTGGACAGTGATCGTCCGGCGGGTAGGGTGCGGGCAGCGCGCGCTTCAAGCTACCTGGAAGGAATCGTGTGGAAGCCAACACTCGTGGCACCGGGCGTCTACCGGCTGCCTTCCTGACCCCGGGGTCCTCGTCGTTCCTCGACTTCCTCGCCGACCACCAGCCGGAGCTGATCCCGGGCCGGCGCGGCCTGCCCGAAGGCATCGTCCAGGCCCCGCACGGGACGACCATCGTCGCGGCGGTGTTCGACGGCGGCGTGGTCCTCGCGGGTGACCGCCG
This sequence comes from Kitasatospora sp. NPDC127035, assembly GCF_042726075.1. Taxonomy (NCBI): domain Bacteria; kingdom Bacillati; phylum Actinomycetota; class Actinomycetes; order Kitasatosporales; family Streptomycetaceae; genus Kitasatospora; species Kitasatospora sp. NPDC127035. The sequence continues at coordinate 2,698 of NZ_JBHXDN010000021.1, forward strand.
GGCCACCATGGGCAACGTGATCGCCCAGCGGGACATCGAGAAGGTCTTCCCGGCCGACGAGTACAGCGCGGTCGGCATCGCCGGCACCGCCGGCCTCGCGGTGGAGATGGTCCGGCTGTTCCAGCTGGAGCTGGAGCACTACGAGAAGATCGAGGGCACCGTGCTCTCGCTGGAGGGCAAGGCCAACCGGCTCACCACCATGATCCGGGGCAACCTGGGCATGGCGATGCAGGGTCTGGCCGTCGTCCCGCTCTTCGCCGGCTACGACCTCGACCTCGGCCGCGGCCGGATCTTCAACTACGACGTCACCGGCGGCCGCTCCGAGGAGCGCGGCTTCGCCGCCACCGGTTCCGGCTCGGTCTTCGCCCGCGGTTCGCTGAAGAAGCTCTACCGCGACGACCTCACGGCCGAGCAGGCCTCCACCGCCGTCGTCCAGGCCCTGTACGACGCGGCCGACGACGACTCCGCCACCGGCGGCCCGGACCTCGCCCGCAGGATCTTCCCGATCGTGTCGCTGATCACCGAGGACGGCTTCCGCCGGCTCACCGACGCCGAGGTCTCCGACATCGTCGTCTCCATCACCGACCACCGCCTGGGCCGCCCCAACGGCCCGCAGGCCCCGCTGCTCTAGCCGCGCCACACCTACCAAGGAAGGGACGACCGCCGGTGTCGACACCGTTCTACGTCTCGCCCCAGCAGGCCATGGCGGACCGCGCCGAGTACGCCCGCAAGGGCATCGCGCGCGGTCGCAGCGTGGTCGTGCTCACCTACGCCGACGGCATCGTCTTCGTCGCCGAGAACACCTCCCGGGCGCTCCACAAGGTCTCCGAGATCTACGACAAGATCGCCTTCGCCGCGGTCGGCCGCTACAACGAGTTCGAGAACCTGCGCATCGGCGGCGTCCGCTACGCCGACCTGCGCGGTTACTCCTACGACCGGGCCGACGTCACCGCGCGGGGTCTGGCCAACGTCTACGCCCAGACGCTCGGCACCATCTTCTCCTCGGTCGGCGAGAAGCCCTACGAGGTGGAGCTCATCGTGGCCGAGGTCGGCCGCACCACCGACGAGGACCAGATCTACCGGCTCACCCCGGACGGCTCGGTCGTCGACGAGCAGAACTACGTGGTGGTCGGCGGCAACGCCGACTCCATCGGCAACTACCTGGGCCAGCGCCACCGCACCGGGCTCTCGCTCACCGACGCGGTGAAGGTGGCCGTGGACTCGCTCGCCCGCGACCCCAACGGCGGCAGCCCGCGCACCCTCACCCCCGAGCAGCTGGAGGTGGCGGTGCTGGACCGCCAGCGCTTCCAGCAGCGCAAGTTCAAGCGGATCCTGGGCGGCCAGCTCGCCCGGCTCCTCGACGGCGACGAGTCCGCCGAGACCGACGACGAGGAGAAGCCGGCGGCCACCCCGCCGGCCGCCTCCGACCAGTAGTGCCTGCGGGGTCCCCGCGGCGGCCGGCGAACGACCGGCGCAGGGACCCCGGTGCCCCTGCGGCGGCCCGGACGGCGCCGCGGAGGCGGTTTCGGACAGCTCCCATCAGAGAATGGATGGCCCATGGACCGCCGAATTTTCGGGCTGGAGAACGAGTACGGCGTCACCTGTACGTTCCGCGGGCAGCGCAGGCTGTCCCCGGACGAGGTGGCCCGGTACCTCTTCCGCCGCGTAGTCTCCTGGGGCCGCAGCAGCAACGTGTTCCTGCGCAACGGTGCCCGCCTCTACCTCGACGTCGGATCCCACCCCGAGTACGCCACCCCCGAGTGCGACGACGTCGTCGAGCTGGTGACGCACGACAAGGCGGGCGAGCGCATCCTCGAAGGACTCCTGGTCGACGCCGAGCGGCGGCTGCACGAGGAGGGCATCGCGGGGGACGTCTACCTCTTCAAGAACAACACCGACTCGGCGGGCAACTCCTACGGCTGCCACGAGAACTACCTGGTGGCCCGGCACGGCGAGTTCTCCCGGCTGGCCGACGTGCTGATCCCGTTCCTGGTGACCCGGCAGCTGATCTGCGGCGCCGGCAAGGTGCTGCAGACCCCGCGCGGCGCGGTCTACTGCGTCAGCCAGCGGGCCGAGCACATCTGGGAGGGCGTCAGCTCGGCGACCACCCGCTCCCGTCCGATCATCAACACCCGCGACGAGCCGCACGCCGACGCCGAGCGGTACCGGCGCCTGCACGTCATCGTGGGCGACTCCAACATGTCCGAGACCACCACCCTGCTCAAGGTCGGCTCCACCGACCTGGTGCTCCGGCTGATCGAGGCCGGCGTGGTGATGCGCGACCTCACCCTGGAGAACCCGATCCGGGCGATCCGCGAGGTCAGCCACGACCTCACCGGGACCCACCAGGTCCGGCTGGCCAACGGCCGGGAGGCCAGCGCGCTGGACATCCAGGAGGAGTACTACACGAAGGCGCTGGAGTTCGCCGACCGCAAGGGCATCAACACCGGCACCATCGCGCGCGTCCTGGAGCTGTGGGGCCGCACCCTGGAGGCCGTGAAGACCGAGCGGCTGGACGACGTGGCCACCGAGATCGACTGGATCATGAAGTACAAGCTCATCGAGCGCTACCGCGAGAAGCACCAGATGAGCATGAGCAACCCGCGGGTCGCCCAGATCGACCTCGCCTACCACGACATCCACCGCCGGCGGGGCCTGTTCTACCTGCTCCAGGCCAAGAACCAGGCGCTCCGGGTGACCACCGACCTCAAGACCTTCGAGGCCAAGTCGATCCCGCCGCAGACCACCCGGGCCCGGCTGCGCGGGGACTTCATCCGCCGGGCGCAGGAGCAGCGCCGCGACTTCACCGTCGACTGGGTGCACCTGAAGCTGAACGACCAGGCGCAGCGGACGGTGCTGTGCAAGGACCCGTTCCGGTCGGTCGACGAGCGGGTGGAGAAGCTCATCGCGGGGATGTGAGCGCGGGGCGGTGAGGTGAACGGGGGCGCCGCCGGGGTGCGGCGTCCCCCGCCGGTGTGATCTTTGCGGCGCCCGGGCCCGGTGGTGTCTACCGGGGCCGGGCACCGTCGGGGAATACGCTGTCCGTCGAGTCCGGAGAGCCGACTTTGACCGACAGTTAGGAACACCGTGCGCCGCACCGCCGGGTTGCTTCTCACCCTGCCCCTGCTGCTGGCGGTGGCCTGCAGCAGCTCCACCCGACCCGCCAGCCCGGCCACGCCCACGGCGTCGCCCAGTGTCGCCCCCACCGTGCCGACCCCGGTGAACGAGGCTTCGCCGATGCCGACGCTGTCCGGCGGCGGGTTCGGGAGCAAGGCCACCATCACCCTCCCCGAGGGCCAGCCGAGCGGCCAGTTCGTGGTGAACACCGTCAGCGAGGGCGACCGGTCGACGGTCAACAAGGGCGACTGGGTCACGGTCAACTACACCGCGAAGGACTGGTCGTCCGGCAAGGACCTGCCCAGCTCGTACGACGCGGGCGGCAAGCCGCAGCTCTACCAGGCCGGCAGCGGGCAGCTGGTGCCCGCCTTCGACCAGAGCGTGATCGGCAAGAAGGTCGGCAGCCGGCTGCTCGTGGTGGCCCCGCCGGCCGCCGCCTTCGGCACCCAGGGCAGCACCCAGCTCGGGGTGGGACCGGGGGACACTGTGGTCTTCGTACTGGACATCATGGAGAGCCTGCCGCCGGACGCCACGCTCTCCGGCACCATGACGCCGCCGCCGGCGACCATGCCGCAGGTCAAGGACAACGGCAAGGCCGCGGTGACGATCACCGTGCCGCCGGGGCAGGCCCCGCCGACCGAGCTCCAGCAGGCGGTGCTGATCAAGGGCGAGGGCAAGCAGGTGAAGGAGGGACAGACCCTGGTGGTGCAGTACACCGGGGTGCTGTGGAGCAACGGCCAGCAGTTCGACTCCTCCTGGAGCCACGGGGGTGCCCAGGCGCTGCAGATCGGCACCGGCAGTGTGATCGAGGGCTGGGACAAGGGCCTGGTGGGCCAGACCGTCGGCAGCCGGGTCGAACTGGTGGTGCCGCCGGCCCTGGGCTACAAGGACCAGGCGCAGGGCGCGGTGCCGCCGAACTCGACGCTGGTCTTCGTGATCGACATCCTGGAGGCCGTGTAGCCTCCGCCGCGGCCTGGGAAAGGCCGCGGCGATTCCGTACGCTTGGGCGGGCGCTCGCACAGGGAAGCGCCCGCCCTCATCCTGACCTGTCATACTGCCCTCGCACTGTGGTAGGCGCCGCCGGCGTCCGGGGTCCGGGCGTGCAGTGCGACAGCACTCCGGCGCCCACCACGCCGGCCGTAGACCTCGAAGACCTCGTGGCGAGATGGATGGGGAGTCATGTCTGAGAAAGCGTCGAGCCCGGGCGGAGCCGGCACCGCGAACGGAAACTCCGCCGGTGACCCGGCAGACTCGCGGCCCGGCGGCCCGCTTCCGGGCGACGGCGAGTCGATCGTCGTACCGCCGTCGATCCTGAAGCAGCAGGCCGGCTGGGCCCAGCCCGGCGATGCCCCGCGGCCGACGGGCGCGACGAAGACCGACGAGACCCCGCAGATCTTCGCGTCGACCGTGCGCCGCCAGGACACCTCCGAGGCCGGGTACGACGAGAACCCGGGGAACGTCGGCAAGCTGGGCGTGATCCTCGGCACCGTGCTGTCCGTGCTGCTGATCGGCAGCGCCGTGACGCTGTACCTGGTGAACAAGGACGACGACTCGTCGGACAGCGCCGCCGCCAAGCCGGACGCCGCCAAGAGCGCCCCGGCCACGCCGACCGCCGACCCGGTCCCGCCGATCAAGGACACCGCCAAGGTGCTGCCGACGGTCACCGGCGATTTCGGCAAGAAGGCCACCATCGAGGTGCCCGCCGACCAGTCGGACGGCAACTTCGTGGTCAAGGTCCTCACCGAGGGCACCGGCCCCAAGGTCGAGAAGAACTCCTGGACCTCGGTCGACTACACCGGCAAGGACTGGAACACCGGCAAGGACATCCCCTCCTCGTACGACGAGAAGGGCAAGCCGCAGATCTTCCAGGCCGGCACCGACGCGCTGATCCCGGCGCTCGACCAGGCCGTGGTCGGCAAGAAGGCCGGCAGCCGGCTGCTGGTGGTGGCCCCGCCGGCCGCCGCCTTCGGGGCGCAGGGCAACCCGAGCATGTCGATCGGGGCGAAGGACAACCTGATCTTCGTCATCGACATCCGCAACAGCAACGCCCCGGACGCCGTGGTCAGCGGCACCGTGACCCCGCCGCCCGCGGACTTCCCGCAGGTCAAGGACAACGGCAAGAAGCCGGCCGACATCACGCCGGTGGCCGGCGCGGCCGACCCGACCGAGCTGAAGTCCCACGTCCTGATCAAGGGCGAGGGCCGCAAGGTCGAGAAGGGCGAGAAGATCCTCGTCCAGTACACCGGCGCGCTGTTCAAGGACGGCAAGGTCTTCGACTCCTCGCTCAGCAAGGGCCAGGCGTTCTCCTTCCCGCTCGGCGGCGGCCAGGTCATCGCCGGTTGGGACCAGGGCCTGGAGGGCCAGACCATCGGCAGCCGCGTCGAGCTGGTCATCCCGGCGTCGCTCGGCTACAAGGACCAGGCCCAGGGCGACATCCCGGCCAACTCCACGCTGGTCTTCGTCGTCGACATTCTCGACGCCGGTCAGGGCTGATCCACTTTCGGGTGACAATGGTGTGCGTGTGACCTTCGGGCCGGGCCGCGTGGCCCGTGCCCGGACGGGCGGCGGGCGCCCGTACCGTGGTCCGGGAACGGACCGGGGGTGCGGGCGCCCGCCGCTTGGTCATGGACCGAACCAACCGTGAGAAGAGGCACAGTGAGCAAGCCTGAGATCGACTTCCCGGTCGGCGACCCGCCGGCCGAGCTCAAGATCCGCGACATCGTCGTCGGCACCGGCGAGGAGGCCAAGCCCGGCCAGGTCGTCGAGGTCCACTACGTCGGCGTGACCTTCGCGACCGGCGAGGAGTTCGACGCCAGCTGGAACCGCGGCTCGACGTTCAAGTTCCCGCTCGGTGGCGGCCGCGTCATCAAGGGCTGGGACCAGGGCGTCGCCGGCATGAAGGTCGGCGGCCGTCGCGAGCTGGTCATCCCGCCGCACCTGGGCTACGGCAACCAGTCGCCGACCCCGGCCATTCCGGCGGGCTCGACCCTGATCTTCGTGGTCGACCTGATCGGCGTCTGAAACCGGTCGTGACGCAGGGCCGCACCCCGGGAACGGGGTGCGGCCCCACGCGTTTCCGGACTCGGCTTTTGCACTGCGTACCGCTACCGGTACGGTCGGTCCCGCCGGGTCCCACGACGGCCCGGCGGGCACACCCCGCGCGCGGCGCGGCACACCGGAAGGGTCAGCGATGGCGATCGCCAAGGCAGAGCGGCTGATGAATCTCGCCCTGTGCCTGATGAACACCAGACGTCCGCTCTCCAAGAAGGAGCTGCGGGAATCCATCGAGGCGTATCGCGAGGCCTGGCAGAACAGCAGCGAGGAAGCCTTCAACCGGATGTTCGAGCGGGACAAGGACGACCTGCGCGAGCTCGGACTGGTCATCGACGTCGACGAGAACGCCCTCGACGGCGAGCTCGGCTACCTCGCCCGCGCCGACCGCAACCGGCTGCCGGAGATCGCCCTCGACGCCGAGGAGGCCGCCGCGCTCACCCTCGCGGCACGCGTCTGGCAGCAGGCCAAGATGTCCGGCGCCGCCAGCGGCGCGCTGCAGAAGCTCCGCGCGGCCGGCGTCCCGTTCACCGAGACCGAGGGCCGGCCGGCCCTGGAGCCGCGGATCCCGGCCCGGGAGGCCGCGTTCGAGCCGCTGCTCACCGCCGCCCGCGACCGCCGCCCGGTCACCTTCGAGTACCGCAAGGCCGGGGCCGCCGCCGCCGAGCAGCGCAGCGTCGAGCCGTGGGCCCTGGAGTGCTGGCGCGGCCACTGGTACCTGGCGGGCTGGGACCGCGACCGCGAGGACGCCCGGGTCTTCCGGCTCAGCCGGATCACCGGCAAGATCCGCGCCCGCTCCGGCGCCTTCCTGGGCACCGTGCCCGAGCACGTGGACGTCCGGGCCACCGTCGCCAAGTTCGCCGGCGAAGGGGCCACGGCCACGGCCGTGGTGAGGATCCGCCGCGGCGCCGGGTTCCCGCTGCGCACCAAGGCGCTCTCCACCCGGCGGTCCGACGAGGGCTGGGACGAGCTGGAGATCCCGTACGGCAACGGGCTCGGCGCCGACCTGGCGGAGTTCGGGCCGGACGTCCTGGTGGTCGGGCCGGAGGAGCTGCGGGCCGACGTGATCGACCGGCTGCGCGCGGTGGCCGGCACTGTGGTGGAGGGTGTGCGGGCATGAGCAACGCGATCGACCAGACCCGGCGGATGCTCTCGCTGGTCACCTACCTGCGCGAGCGCCCCGGCGCGGAGGTGGCCGAGGTCGCCCGTGCGTTCGGCATCACCGAGCGCGAGCTGATCGGCGACCTCAACGTGCTCCCGATGTGCGGCACCAGCTTCCGCGGCGGCGACCTGCTCGACATCGACACCGACGGCGAGCGGATCTGGTGGCACAACGTCGACGACGTCGCGCAGCCGCTGCGGCTGGCCGCCGACGAGGCGACCGCCCTGCTGGTCGCCGCCCGCGCGGTGGCCGGGCTGCCCGGCCTGCGGGCCGGTGACCGGGAGGCGCTCACCCGGGCCGTCGCCAAGATCGAGAACGCGGCCGGGGAGAACGCCGAGGGCAGCGCCCGGGTCGGCGTCACCTTCGAGGCCGAGAGCCACGTCTTCGCCGACATCGACCGCGCGCTCAGCGAGGGCCGACGGCTCTGGCTGCGCTACTACTCGCACGGGCGCGGTGGCATGACCGAGCGCGAGGTCGACCCGATCCGGCTGCTCACCGAGGGCCACACCTACCTGGAGGCCTGGTGCCGGACCTCCGAGGACCACCGGATGTTCCGGCTCGACCGGGTCGCCGAGATCCGGGTGCTGGACGTCCCCGCCGATCCGCCCAAGCGGGAGCCGCGCGACCTCTCCGGGGGGCTGGTCAACCCCTCGGCCGACGACCCCGAGGTGGTGGTCGAGGTGTCCTCCGGCGGTCGCTGGGTCGCCGAGTACTACACCCACGACCGGGCCGAGGAGCTGCCCGACGGCGGGCTGCGGATCACCCTGCGCAGCGCCGACCCCTCGCAGCTGCGCCCGCTGGCGCTGCGGCTGGGCCGGGACGGGCGGATCGTCTCCCCGCCGGAGCTCGCCGGGCAGGCACGGGCGGCGGCGCTGGAGGCCTTGGCCCACTACGGGGAGGGGCTGGTCTGAGCCGTGGAGCCCGCCGGTACCAGATTCAAGGTCTACTGCTCGGAGTGCCGGGAGAAGGTCGAGCTGCCCGCCGAGCAGTTCCGCCTCACGTTCGGCCGGACCCCGGCCCAGGCGCACTACAGCTTCGGCTGCCCGCTCTGCGGGGCGGCCGTGCGCAAGCCCGCGGGGGAGAAGATCGTCGCGGCGCTGACCGTGGCCGGGGTGCGCACCATGCGGCTGATGCCGGCCGAGGGCTGAGCGGGCGGCGGGGCGGGGCCGAGCGGGGGAGGCGCGGCCCGCGGCGGCGGATAGGGTGGGGCCATGTCCTGGATGCTCGTCGCCGCCGTCCTCGTCGCCACCGCCGGCCTGCTGGTGCTCGGCGTCCTCGCGGTCCGGCTCTGGCTGGACGTGCGGGCGCTGGCCGAGGGAGTGGACACCGCCTCCCGGGCGCTCGCCGAGGCGGCCGGCGACCTCGCGGCCTCGGCGCCGGGACGTTCCTGACCCCGCGCCGTCGCGGATCGGCCCCGGCGCCCTCCCGGCGGCGGTGCCGGCTCCCGTCCGGTCCGTCCGCTCCGCTCCGCGCCGTCCGCCCGGCCCCGCCCGCGGTCGTCCGACCTCTTCCGGACCGGGCCGACCTGCCGGGATCGGCGGTCGGGGGTGCCGGGGGGCTGCTGTACGGGGGTACCGGCGCGTTACGCTCTCAGCAGGCTCCTGAGTGCGAGGGGGCCGCTGTCCTGTTCGGGCGGCCGTCGTCACGGTGTCATCCGCAGCGGTTACCATCCCCGCAGCGGGCGGCCCGCCGGTGCCGCCGAGACTGAAGGTGGTCGAGCATGCGGATCTCGCCGATCGCGATTCTGGTGGTCGTGGTCCTTGCCATTCTCCTCTTCGGGGCCAAGCGCCTGCCCGACCTGGCGCGTTCGCTCGGCAAGTCGATGCGGATCCTGAAGAGCGAGACCCAGGCGATGCGTTCGGAGGGGGCGGCGGACGCCTCGGCCCCGCCCGCGCCGGCGGTGGCCGACGACGTCGCCGCGAAGACCATCCAGTCCGCGCCGGGGGCGTCCGCGACCTCCCGGCCGGTGAGCGAGCAGCCCTCGGGACGGTCCGCCGGTGCTGCCGCGTCCGACGGCGGCCGGGCGCACTGAACACGTCCCGCCGTGAAGACGCGCACGCGAGGCACGCGACGCACGCGACCACTGGAGGCCCGCCGACCGGCGGGCCTCGACGCACGAGTTGAGGACCGGGGTTGAGCAAGCTCACCAAGGCGCAGAAGGCGCCCAAGGATCCCGAGGGGCGGATGGCCCTCGCCGACCACCTGCGGGAACTGCGGAACCGCGTGGTCAAGTCGGTCCTGGCGATCGTGGTGTTCACGATCGTCGCGCTGATCTACCACAAGCAGATCGAGTCGTTCCTGCTCAAGCCCCTGCCGCAGTGCACCCCCGAGGTCATCCTCGAATCCGAGGGCCGTTGCGCACAGGTCTCCACCATCGGCCTGACCGCGGGCTTCAACTGGATGCTGAAGGTCGCCCTGACGGCGGGTGTGGTCGCCACCGTGCCGGTCTGGCTGTACCAGCTCTGGGCGTTCGTGGCGCCCGGCCTGCACAAGCACGAGCGCAAGTACACGGTCATCTTCATGGTGTGCGGTGCGCCGCTGTTCCTGGCGGGTGTCGGGCTGGCGATCCTGCTGCTGCCGATGACCGTCGAGGTGCTGATCTCGTTCACCCCGAACGACACCACGCCGATCCTGCCGCCCGCGGACTACTTCGACATCGCGACCAGGCTGGTGCTGGTATTCGGCCTGGCCTTCGAGTTCCCGCTGCTGCTGGTGATGCTCAACCTGGTGGGCGTCGTCACCGGTAAGCGGCTGCTCGGCTGGTGGCGCGGCATGGTGATGGGCATCACCGTCTTCGCGGCCTTCGCCACCCCGAGTGCGGACCCGCTGAGCATGCTGGCGCTGGCCGCGCCGATCTGGGCGCTGTACTTCGTCGCGGTGGGTATCGCGATGATCAACGACCGTCGCCGGGCCCGCCGCAACCCGGACCTGGAGCTGAGCGACGAGGAGGCGTCCCACGTCGACCTCACGGTGGCGCCGGTCTCCGGGGCCGAGGCGATCGAGGCCTCCGGCACGCCGACCGCCTCCGCGTCGGTGCCCGCGGCCCGGCAGGAGCAGATGGACGACATCACCTGATCCGACCGGGCCGAGCGTCCCGGAAGCCCCGACCTGCCGCATCGCGGCGGGTCGGGGCTTTTTCGCGGGCGGTCCGCTCCCGGCGCGGCGGGGCGGGCGGTCTTGGCACGATGCATGGCATGTGACATATTACTGCCGTGCCCCACTCCCAGAGACTCCTCCCCGACGTCGTGGTGGTCGGCGCCGGTGTCGTCGGCGCCGCCTGCGCGTACTACGCCGCGTCCGCCGGCCTCGCGGTCGCCGTCGTCGACCGCGGCCCGGTCGCGGGCGGAACCACCGGCGCCGGCGAGGGCAACCTGCTGGTCTCCGACAAGGAGCCCGGTCCCGAGCTCGACCTCGCCCTGTACTCCACCCGGCTCTGGCGCGAGATCGCCGAGGAGCTCGGCACCGCCGTCGAGTACGAGCCCAAGGGCGGGCTCGTGGTCGCCTCCACGCCGGCCCGGCAGGACGCGCTGCGCGCCTTCGCCGCCGAGCAGACCGCCGTGGGCGTCACCTCCGAGGAGATCCCCGGCGAGCGGCTGCGGGAGCTGGAACCGCACCTCGCGCCCGGACTGGCCGGCGGGTTCCTGTACCCGCAGGACGCCCAGGTCCAGCCCGCGCTGGCCGCCGCCCACCTGCTGCGGGCCGCCCGGGCGGCCGGCGCCCGGCTGTACACCGGCGAGACCGTCCGGGCGGTGCGTCTGGCGGCCGACGGCACCGTGCGCGGCGTCGAGACCGACCGGCGGCGACTGGACGCGCCCGCGGTGGTCAACGCCGCCGGCACCTGGGGCGGCGAGCTGGCCTCGCTGGCCGGCGTCCACCTCCCGGTGCTGCCCCGGCGCGGCTTCGTGCTGGTGACCGAGCCGCTGCCGCGGATCGTCCGGCGCAAGGTGTACGCCGCCGACTACGTCGCCGACGTGGCCAGCGGATCGGCCGCGCTGCAGACCTCGGCCGTGGTCGAGGGGACCCCGGGCGGGCCGGTGCTGATCGGCGCCAGCCGGGAGCGGGTCGGCTTCGACCGGACGCTCTCGGTGGAGGTGCTCCACCGGCTGGCCGTGCAGGCGGCGGCGCTCTTCCCGGTGCTGGCCGGAGTGAGCGTGATGCGCGCCTACCGGGGGTTCCGTCCGTACCTGCCGGACCACCTGCCCGCGATCGGCGCCGATCCGCGGGTGCCCGGGCTCTACCACGCCTGCGGCCACGAGGGCGCGGGCATCGGGCTGGCCCCGGCCACCGGGCTGCTGATCGCCCAGCAGCTCGTCGGCAAGGGACCCGAACTGGACCTCACGCCGTTCCGCGCCGACCGCTTCCCGGTCGACGGCGGCCCCTCGTGACCTGCGCGGAGCGCTGACCGCAATCCGCACGGTGCCCGCACGCACCGGGACGACGGCGCTCGCGCGCCCCAGGATGAGCTGAACGGAGAACCCCACCCATGCGCCGTACCCCCGCCGACCTGGTCCGGGCCGAACCCGGGCCCGCGCACACCATCGAGTTCGACGGCCGGTCCGTGCCCGCACTGCCCGGGCAGACGATCGCCGCCGCGCTCTGGGCCGACGGCGTGCTCGCCTGGCGCACCACCCGGGTCGGCGGGAAGCCGCGCGGGGCGTTCTGCGGGATCGGCGTCTGCTACGACTGCCTGGCCACCGTCGACGGGCAGCCCAACCGGCGCACCTGCCTGCTGCCGGCCGAGCCCGGCACCACCGTCACCACCCAGGAGGGCCACGGCCGTGCCGACCTCGCCGTCTGAGTCCGCCGGAGCCGCGGGATCCCCCGCGGGCACCGGACCCGCCGAAGCCGCGCGGGCGCCGTACGACCTCGCGGTGATCGGGGCCGGGCCGGCCGGCCTGGCCGCCGCCGTGACCGCCGCTGACCTCGGGCTGCGCTGCGCCCTGCTCGACGCGGGAGAGCGCACCGGTGGCCAGTACTACCGCCACCCCGCGCCCGGCCTCGGCGCCGCCCGGCCGGACCGGCTGCACCACGGCTGGTCCGTCTACACCGGCCTCGCCGACCGGCTCGACGCCCACCGGGCGGCCGGGCGGGTCGAGCTGCTGGCCGGCCACCAGGTCTGGGCGCTGGAGCGGGCGGGGGACCGGGACTGGCGGCTGCACGCCACCACCGGACCCGCCGCCGACGACCGGGCCACCGTCCGGTCCGCGGCCGTGCTGCTCGCGACCGGCGCCTACGAGCGGCAGCTCCCCTTCCCGGGCTGGACGCTGCCCGGAGTGGTCACCGCCGGTGGTGCGCAGGCCATGCTCAAGGCCGGTCTGGTCCTGCCCGGCCGGCGGATCGTGGTGGCCGGCAGCGGTCCGCTGCTGCTCGCCGCGGCGTCCTCGCTCGTCACCGCCGGGGCCGAGGTGCCCGCGGTGGTCGAGGCCACGAACTACCTCGGCTACGCCCGGCGCCCCGGTGTGCTGGCCGCCGTCCCGGCCAAGCTGGTCGAGGGCGCCGGGCACGGTTCCGCACTGCTGCGGCACGGCGTTCGGCTGCGCCGCAGCAGCGCGGTGGTCGAGGCGCACGGCACCGACCGGGTCACCGCCGTCACGGTGGCCCGGCTGGATGCCGAGTGGCGGCCGGTGCCCGGCACGGAGCGGCGGATCGCGTGCGACGCGCTCGCCGTCGGCCACGGGCTGCTGCCGCAGATCGAGCTGGCCACCGAACTGGGGGCGGCGACCCGGACCACCCCCGACGGGACCGCCGCGCTCACGGTCGACGCCCGGCTGCGGACCACCGTGCCCGGCCTCTGGGCGGCCGGCGAGGCCTGCGGCGTCGGCGGCGCCGACCTCGCGATCGCGGAGGGCGAGCTGGCCGCGCACGCGGTGGCGGACCGTCCGGTGCGCACCGCGCTGCTGCGGCGGCGGACCCGGCTGCGGGCCTTCGCCGAGCTGATGGCCGCCTCCCACCGGCCCGGCCCGGGCTGGACCGGCTGGCTGCGGCCGGACACCGACGTCTGCCGCTGCGAGGAGGTGCCGGCCGGTGTCATCCGGGAGGCGGTGGAGGAGCTGGGCGCGGGAGACGCCCGCACCGTGAAGCTGCTGACCAGGGCCGGGATGGGCTGGTGCCAGGGCCGGATGTGCGGTCCGGCGGTGGCCTGCCTCGCCGGTGCCGGTGGTGGCGCCGGTGCCGGTGCCGGTATCGGCGAGGAGGAGGTGCGGCCGGACAGCCGCCCGTTCTCCTGCCCGGTCCCGCTCGGGCAGCTCGCGGCCGAACCGCACGGGGACGGGCCGCAGGGCTCGGACCTGGACTGAACTCGCCGGTCGGGGACTCTTGTCTCCACCGCGCGATCTCTAATAAAATGTCACACCTCACCAAGGAGAAGCTGTGTCCCACACCCCGCACGACACCACCCGGCCCTGGCGCGGCATCATGGTCGCCACCACGATCCCGCTGCGCGAGGACCTCTCCGTCGACTACGACGCCTACGCCGACCACGTCCGCTGGCTGATCGAGTCGGGCTGCGACGGCGTCGTCCCCAACGGCTCGCTCGGCGAGTACCAGACCCTGACCGCCGAGGAGCGCGCCCGGGTCGTCGAGGTCGCCGTCGAGGCCGCCGGTGACGGCTCCCGCGTCATGCCCGGTGTGGCCGCCTACGGCAGCGCCGAGTCCCGCCGCTGGGCCGAGCAGGCCGCCGAGGCCGGCGCCGGCTCCGTCCTCCTGCTGCCGCCCAACGCCTACCGGGCCGACCACGACGCCGTCCGGGCGCACTACGCCGAGGTGGCCAAGGCCGGCGTCCCGATCGTGGCCTACAACAACCCGATCGACACCAAGGTCGACCTCGTCCCCGCGCTGCTCGCGCAGCTGCACGGCGAGGGCTCGATCGTCGCGGTCAAGGAGTTCAGCGGCGACGTCCGCCGGGCCTACGAGATCGCCGAGCTGGCCCCGGGCCTCGACCTCCTGATCGGCGCCGACGACGTGCTGCTGGAGCTGGCCCTCGCGGGTGCGGTCGGCTGGATCGCCGGCTACCCGAACGCGCTGCCCGCGGCGAGCGTCGCGCTCTACCGGGCCGCCGTCGCACGCGACCTGGACACCGCGCTGCCGCTCTACACCTCGCTCCACTCGCTGCTGCGCTGGGACTCCAAGACCGAGTTCGTCCAGGCCATCAAGCTCTCCATGGACATCGCCGGCCGCCCCGGCGGTCCGGTCCGCGCCCCCCGCGGGCCGCTGACCCCGGAGGTCGAGGCGGCCGTCCGTGCGGCCACCGAGAAGGCCCTGGCCGAGGGCCACGCGTAACCGCCGCTCCGAACGTCCGGTGTCCGGGACGGCCGGCTGCGGGGGCAGCCGGCCTCCGGCCCCACCATTCACCCCCACCCCCACGGAGCTCCGCCAGATGCGCACCCGCCACGTCTTCCACGCCGTCGACTCGCACACCGAGGGCATGCCCACCCGGGTCGTCACCGGCGGGTTCGGCGTCATCCCCGGTGCCACCATGGCCGAACGCCGGGTCCACTTCCAGCAGCACCTCGACCACTTCCGCACCCTGCTGATGTACGAGCCGCGCGGCCACGCCGCGATGAGCGGCGCCGTCCTCCAGCCGCCGACCCGGCCCGACGCCGACTTCGGGGTGCTCTACATCGAGGTCTCCGGCCTGCTGCCGATGTGCGGGCACGGCACCATCGGCGTCGCCACCGTGCTGGTCGAGACCGGGATGGTGCCGGTGGTCGAGCCGGTCACGACCGTCCGGCTGGACACCCCGGCCGGCCTGGTGATCGCCGACGTCGCGGTCGAGGACGGCGCGGCCACCTCGGTCACCATCCGCAACGTGGCGTCCTACTCCGTGGCGCTGGACCGCACGATCGAGGTGCCCGGGTACGGCACCGTCGGCTACGACCTCGCGTACGGGGGCAACTTCTACGCCATCCTGCCGCTCGCCGAGTTCGGGATCCCCTTCGAACGCGAGCGCAAGCAGGACATCCTGGACGCCGGCCTGGCGCTGATGGAGGCGATCAACGGGAGCCCGGACCGGCCGGTGCACCCGGAGGACCCGTCCATCCACAGCTGCCACCACGTCCAGCTGCTCGCCCCCGGCTCCACCGCCGAGCACTCCCGGCACGCCATGGCCATCCACCCCGGCTGGTTCGACCGCTCGCCCTGCGGCACCGGCACCTCGGCCCGGATGGCGCAGCTGCACGCGCGCGGAGAGCTGCCGCTCGGCCGGGACTTCCGCAACGACTCCTTCATCGGGACGACCTTCACCGGGCGCCTGGTCGAGGAGACCGAGGTGGCCGGACGGCCCGCGGTCGTCCCCACCGTCACCGGGCGGGCCTGGATCACCGGCACCGCCCAGTACTTCCTCGACCCCAGCGACCCGTTCCCGGCCGGCTTCCTGCTCTGAAGCCCGCCGCCTCATCCGCCGACCCCCCTGAAGGGCTTGTTGCCGTGACGATCCGTTCGTACAACCCCGCCGACCCCGCGGACCTCGTCGCCGAGGCGCCCGCCCCCGGTGCCGAGGCCGTCGAGGCCACCGTCGCCCGCGCCCGTGCCGCGCAGCCCGGTTGGGTCGCGGCCGGCGCCGGCGGTCGCTCGGCCGCGCTCACCCGGATCGCCGAGGTGGTCGAGGCGCACGCCGAGGAGCTGGCCGCGCTGATCGTGCGCGAGGTCGGCAAGCCGGCGGCCGAGGCACGTGGCGAGGTGGCCCGCACCGCCGCGATCTGGCGGTACTACGCGCAGGCGCCGTACGCGGCGTCCGGCGCCGTGCACGAGACCGCCGCCGGGCCCGGGCTGCTGCTCACCCGCCGCCGCCCGTACGGCGTGGCCGGGCTGATCACGCCGTGGAACTTCCCGCTGGCGATCCCCACCTGGAAGGCCGCACCGGCGCTGGCCGTCGGCAACACCGTGGTGCTCAAGCCGTCCTCGGAGGCGATCGGCTGCGCGAAGCGCCTCGCCGAGCTGGTCGCCGAGGCCGGGCTGCCGGACGACGTCTTCACCGTGCTGCCCGGCGGCGGGGCCGAGGGCGGGACGCTGGTCGGCGCCGCGGACGTGGTCTCGTTCACCGGCTCCACCGGGGTCGGCAAGCAGGTCGTCCGGACCGCCACCGAGCGGGGCACCCCGGTCCAGGCCGAGCTCGGCGGGCTGAACGCCGCGCTGGTCCTGCCGGACGCCGACTTCGAGCAGGCCGCCGCCCACCTGGCCGCGGCGATCGCCGGGTACGCCGGGCAGAAGTGCACCGCCACCAGCCGGGTGATCGCCGTCGGCGAAGCCTACGAGCCGCTGCGCGCCGCGCTGGTCAAGGCGCTGGCGCAGGTCGACGAGACGGCCTGCGGGCCGGTCATCAACGCCGCCTCGCGCGACCAGATCACCGAGGCCCTCGCCTCCGCCCGGGAGGCCGGCGCCGAGGTGCTGGCCGGCGGCGGCGTCCCGGACCGGGCCGGCTGGTACCTGGACCCGACCCTGGTCGCCGGGGTGCCGGACGGGCACCCGCTGCGGCGCGAGGAGTTCTTCGGCCCGATCGCCGTGCTGCACGCCGCGGCCGACCTGGACGAGGCGGTCGCGCTCGCCAACGACACCCCGTACACGCTGGCCGCCTCGGTGCACACCCGCAGCCTGGACGTCGCGCTCGCCGTCGCCGACCGGCTGGACGCGGGCATGATCCGGGTCAACGCGCCGTCCAGCGGCGTCGACTTCCACCTGCCGTTCGGCGGCGCCAAGGGCGCCAGCCACGGTGCGCGGGAGCAGGGCGAGGCCGCACTCGACTTCTACACCCAGGGCCGCACGGTCACCCTGCTGCCGGCGGGCGGTGCCTGATGCGGGTCGATCACGTCGACACGGTCGACTACCACACGGCCGGCGAGCCGTTCCGGATCGTGGTCGGTGGCGCCCCGGTCGTCCCCGGGGACACCGTCGCCGAGCGGCGGGCGATCGCGATCGGCGCGGGCGGCACCGCCACCTCGCCCCGGCCCGGCCCGCTGGACGAGGTGCGCCGGTTGCTCACCCGCGAACCGCGCGGGCACGCCGGGATGTACGGCGGGTTCCTGGTGCCGCCGGACGACGACGAGGCCGACCTCGGCGTGCTCTTCTGGCACAAGGACGGCTACTCGACCGCCTGCGGTCACGGCACCATCGCGCTCGGCGCCTGGGCGGTGGACTCCGGGCTCGTCCCGGCGCCGGAGTTCGGCGTCGCCCGGGTGCGGATCGACGTCCCGTCCGGCCGCGTCACCGCGCTGGTCCACCGGAGCGGCGGGCGCACCACCGGGGTGACCTTCCGCAACGTCCCGGCCTGGGTCGGCGACCTCAAGGTCCCGGTCGCGACCTCGCGCGGGACCGTCGAGGTGGCCGTCGCGCACGCCGGGGCCTGCTACGCCTCGGTGCCGGCCGCCGCCCTGGGGCTCTCGGTCAGCCTCGACCGGCTGCCCGAGCTCACCGCGGCCGGGCGGGAGATCCAGGCCGCGCTGGCCGACGAACCCGCGGTCCAGCACCCGGTGGACCGCCGGCTGTCGGGCGTCTACGGCGTCATCCTGTACGACGAACTCCCCTCCGCCGACGGCGGGTTGAACCAGCGGAACGTCACCGTCTTCGCGGACGGGCAGATCGACCGCTCGCCGTGCGGCTCCGGCACCTCGGCCCGGCTCGCCGTGCTCGCCGCCGAAGGCAGGCTCCTGCCCGGGCAGGAGCTGCGGCACGAGTCGATCGTCGGAACGGTCTTCGGCGGCCGGGTCCTGGCCGGCGGCGACCCGTGGGGCGACGGGGTGGTCACCGAGGTGACGGGCCACGCCTACCGCACGGGGGAGCACCGGTTCCTGCTCGACCCCCGGGACGAGCTCGGCGTGGGGTTCCTGCTGTGACGGGCGAGCTCCGGGGCGGCCTCGGGCCGGTCGGCGCGGACGCCCCGCCGCCGCCCGCCGCGCCGGTCGGTGAGGTCGGTCAGGTCGGTGAGGTCGGGCAGGGCGCCGTCGGGCTGACCCCGGCCGAGGCCGTCGCCGCGATCGAGCAGGTGCTCCTCGACGGGCTGGACCCGGAGGCCGGGCCCGCCCGCTCGGCGATGCCGGTGCCGGCCGGCGAACTGCTGCTGATGCCGGCCGCCTCCGCCGCGTACACCGGGGTCAAGATCGCGGGAGTCGCGCCCGCCAACCCGGCGGCCGGGCTGCCCCGGATCACCGGCAGCTACCTGCTGCTCGACGGTCCCACCCTGCAGCCCGTCGCCCTGCTCGACGGCGCCGCGCTCACCGCGCTGCGCACGCCGGCCGTCACCGCGGCCGCGCTGCGCCGGCTGGCCGCGCCGGACGCCGCGCACCTGGTCCTCTTCGGGGCCGGCCCGCAGGCGTACGGGCACCTGGACGCGCTGCTCGGCGTCCTGCCGCTGACCCGGGTGACGGTGGTCGCCCGCAGCGAGCGGCCGGCCGAGGCGCTGGCCCGGTACGCCCGGGCGCGCGGCCTGGCCGCGGCCCTCGGCACACCGGCCGACGTGGCCGACGCCGACGTGGTGGTCTGTTGCACCACGGCGCGCACGCCGCTGTTCGACGGCTCGCTGGTGCCGGCCCGCGCGGCGGTGGCGGCGGTCGGCTCGCACGAGGTGGACGCCCGCGAGGTGGACGAGCTCCTGGTCGGCCGGTCCGCGCTGTACGTGGAGGCACGGTCCGCCGCGCTCCGGGAGGCCGGCGACCTGCTGATGGCGGGCGTCACGGCCGCCGACGAGCTGTGGAACCTGGCCGAGCTGGTGCGCGGCGAGGCGCCGGTGCCGGCGGACCGCCCGCGCTTCTTCAAGAGCGTGGGGATGGCCTGGCAGGACCTTGCCGTGGCGGCGGAGGTGCATCGGCGCGGTCTGCGCTGATCTTCCGCCGGGGTGCCCGGGCCGACGGCCCGGGGCCCGGAGGTCCGGCACGTCGAGTGCGCCCGGTGCGGCCGGCGCGCTCGGCGTGCCGGGCGTCAAGTCCGTTTCCTCGGACACTGGTTGGTCGTTGGAGGAGTGGGCCGGAGCTGCGGCCGACGCACCGGGAGGGATCCCCGGTCGCGTCGGCCGCTTTCGTGTGTCCGGCCGGTCGGCGGTGGGGTGCCCGGGCGGTGCGGTGCCCGGGCGGTGCGGTGCGTGGCCGGCGGGGTGCCCGGGTGTCGGGGGGCCGGGGGCGTCCTACCGGTAGGTGGCGATCAGGCGGGCCAGGTGGCGGCCGGTGAGGTGGAGCGGTTCCTCGCTGCGGGCCACCTGGGCGGCCAGCTCCGCACCCTCCAGGGTGTTGATGACGGTGGCGGCGAGTTCACGGGCGTCGGCGAGGCCGATCCCGGAGGTGTGCAGCTTCTCCTCGACGATCGCGCGCCAGTGCGCGAACGCCTCGACGACGGCCTCCTCGATGACCGGGGCCCGGCCGACCGTCTCCAGGGCGGTGGTGGTGATGGGGCAGCCGTCCTGCCACCCGGAGTCGCGCAGCGCGTCGGCGAGCAGGCGCGTGCACGCGATGACCGCCTCGGCAGGGTCGGCCGCGCTGTCCAGTCCGGTGCGGAGCAGCCCGGCGAACTCCTGGTCGCCGTGGCGGATCGCCTCGGCGGCCAGCTCCTGCTTGCCGCCGGGGAAGAAGTGGTAGACGGAGCCGAGGGTGGCCTCCGCCTCGCGGGAGATCTGTTTGATGCCGGTGCCCTCGTACCCCTGGCGCTGGAGCAGCCGGGAGGTGGCCCGGACGATCCGCTCGCGGGTGCCGGTGGTGGTCGTCTTCACGACGGCGAGTCTAGCCGGTCGAATAGATAGAGCGTTCGTTCCAGGGCCGTGCTAGCTTCCTCCTGGATAGAGCGTTCGTTCTAGCGAACCCTTCGGAGGGGATTCCCATGTCTGCCGCCCAGCCCGCCCGATACGCCCAGTACGCCGAGGGGGCGGCGAGGTCCGTCACCCTGATCGGTCTCGGCCCGATGGGCCGCGCGATGGCCGCCGCCTACCTGGACGCCGGATACGCCGTCACCGTGTGGAACCGGACCGCGGGCCGGGCCGGGGAGCTGGTCGCCCGGGGCGCCGTCCTCGCGCCGGGGGCGGCCGAGGCGGTGGCCGCCAACGACCTGGTGGTCCTGAGCCTCACCGACTACGACGCGGTGTTCGACGTGTTGACCGCCGCCGAGTCGGAGCTGCGCGGCAAGGTCGTCGTCAACCTCAGCTCGGACACCCCCGAGCGCGCCCGGGAGGCCGCCCGCTGGCTCGCCGAACGCGGCGCCGCCCACTTGACCGGTGGCGTCCGGGTGCCGCCGTCCGGCATCGGCCGGCCGGAGTCGGACACGTTCTACAGCGGGCCGGTCGAGCCCTTCCGGGAGCACCGGCCCGCCCTGGAGGTGCTCACCGGCGCCGACTACCGGGGCGACGACCCCGGGCTGGCCCAGCTGTACTACCAGATCCAGATGGACCTCTTCTGGACCTCGCTGGCCGGCTACCTGCACGCCACCGCCGTCGCGGAGGCCAACGGCATCTCGGCCGAGGAGTTCCTCCCCTACGCCGCCTCGACGGCCGCCTCGATGCCCGGATTCCTGTCCTTCTACGCGCCCCGGATCACCGCCGGGCACCACGGGGGTGACGTCGACCGGCTCGTCATGGCCGCCGCCAGCCTCGATCACGTCCTGCACACCGTGGAGGCGTCGGGGGTGGACGGCGCGCTGCCCCGGCTGCTGGCGGACACCTTCCGGCGCGGCGTCGAGGCCGGGCACGGCGGGTCCAGTGCGACCAGCCTGATCGGGCTGTTCAGGGGGGAGGGCGCGACGGAGGCGGGGGGAGGGGCGGCCGGGGAGTGACGCGGGTCCGGGGCCGCCGACCGTTGCCACCGGTCGGCGGCCCTGCCACGATGGGGTCCGGCGCAAGATCCGACCGCTGACGGGATCTCCGAATCGCGGACTGTTGCACACTCAACGTAACGTGACATTGTACGCTGGTGTTCTGCACCCACCCGGAGGAACACCATGGCCGACCTCAAACCCCGCACCCTGATCTCCGTCCAGGAGCGGCTGCGCGACCAGGTCGCCCACGCGCTCCGCGCCGCCCTGATCTCCGGTGAACTGCGCCCCGGCGTGGTCTACTCCGCGCCCGCGCTCGCCGCCGACTTCGGCGTCTCCGCCACCCCCGTCCGCGAGGCCATGCTGGACCTCGCCCGCGAGGGCCTGGTCGAGGCCGTCCGCAACAAGGGCTTCCGGGTCACCGAGCTGACCGAGCGCGACCTCGACGACTTCACCGAGATCCGCGCCCTGATCGAGGTCCCGACGGTCGGCCGGGTCACCCGCTCCGCCACCGCCGAACAGTTGGAGGCGCTGCGCCCGCAGGCCGAGGCCATCGTCGTCGCGGCCGGCAAGCACGACCTGATCGGCTACCTGGAGGCCGACCGCCAGTTCCACCTCGACCTGCTCGGGCTGGCCGGCAACGCCCGCCTGGTGGAGGTCGTCGGCGACCTGCGCAAGCGATCCCGCCTCTACGGCCTCAACCGGCTCGCCGAGCGCGGCGAGCTGGTCTCCTCGGCGGAGGAGCACCTGGCGCTGCTCGACCTGATGATCTCCGGTGACGCCGACGCCGCCGAGGCCTGCATGTCCCGTCACCTCAGCCACGTCCGCTCGCTGTGGGCGGAGGGCCAGGAGGAGGCCGCGGAGGAGGCCCGCCCGGCGCTGCGCCTCCGCGCGCGGTAGGGCGCGGTAGGGCACGGTAGGGCGGAGTCACCCGGACGGGTGCGTTCCGGCGATCGGGCCGGGGAACGGGCCGGGGAACGGGCCCGGGTCCTACGATGATGTTCCCGACATCGGCAGCGCATGTACGACCCGGCGGTGTTCCGCCTCGTCCTGGAGGTCACGTCGTCGAACCTGAGTGACGACCTGAAGAAGAAGCCCTCCGCGTACGCGCCCGCCGGGGTGCCCGTCAGGGCGGCGACCACCGCGTGCACGCCGTCCACCGCCCCGGGCAGTCGTTCACCCTGCCCGAGTCGATCGGGGCCCCGGTGACGCTGTCGGTGGACGACGTGCTGGTGGCGAAGACGTAGGACCCGTCAGGGGGGTCAGACCGCCGCGGGGACGGTGAGGCGTCCGTCGTGGACCTCGGCGACCTGGTCGACCGCCGTCAGGTGGGTCCGGTCGTGGGTGACCAGGACGGTGGCCGTGGCACGCCGGTGGGTGAGCGCGGTCAGCAGGTCGAGGACGGCGGCCCCGCGTTCGTGGTCCAGGGCGCTGGTCGGTTCGTCCACCAGCAGCACGGTCGGATCGTTCATCAGCGCGCGGGCGATGTTGACGCGCTGGCGCTGACCGCCGGACAGCTGGTGCGGGCGGCGGGTCGCCTGCCCGCGCAGGCCGACCGCGTCCAGCAGGTCCAGCGCCCGGGGGAGCGCGGCACGCGGGGAGCGGCCGTCCAGGTGGGCCATCACCTGGAGCTGTTCGGCCGCGGTGAGCGAGGGCAGCAGGTTGGGCTGCTGGAAGACGATCCCGATCCGGTCCCGGCGCAGCGCGGTGAGCGCGGCGCGGCCCAGCCCGGCGGTCTCGGTGCCGTCCACCACCACCCGGCCGGAGTCCGGGGCGATCAGCGTCGCGGCGACCGCCAGCAGGCTGGACTTGCCGGAGCCGGACGGACCCACCACCGCCGTGACCGTGCCCTTCGGGACGGTCAGCGAGACCTCGTCCAGGGCGGTCAGCCGGCCGTCGCCGTCGGGGTAGGTGAGGGTGATGCGGTCGAGGTGCAGGCTCATCGGACGCTCCCCAGAGCGGTCAGCGGGTCGACGGAGGTGATCCGGCGGACGGACAGGGCCGCGCCGACCGCGCCGAGCGTGATCATCACGGCGGCCGGGACGAGCACGGTCGGCGCGTCCAGGACGAACGGCACGGCCGAGCCGATCAGCGCGCCGGCGCCGGCCGCGATCGCGGTGCCGGCGGCGGTGCCCAGGAGGAGCAGCACCACCGCCTGGCCGAGGGCGTCCCGCAGCAGGTAGCGGGTGGAGGCGCCGAGCGCCTTCAGGACGGCGATGTCGCCGCTGCGCTGGATCGTCCACACGGTGAAGAACGCGCCGATCACCAGGGCCGAGATGGCGAACAGGAAGCCGCGCATCAGCTGGAGCGAGCCGTTCTCCGAGGTGTAGGAGCCGATCGCGGCGAGCGAGTCCGCCCGGCTGCGGGTCTCGGTGCCGAGGCGGGCGTCGGCGGCGGCCAGATCGGCGCCGGAGGCGGTGGTGAGCGCGACCACGGTGGCGTGACCCGCGCCGCCCGGCGCGGTCTGCTGCCAGTCGGGGAGGCTCGCCCAGACGACCGGGGTGTGGCTGAACGAGGCGTCGCCCGCCACCGCCGCGACCCGGAGCGGCCGACCGGCCAGCGTGAACGCGTCGCCGGGACGCAGACCGCCGAGGTCCTGTGCGGCGGTCTGCGACAGCACCGCCCGGCCGGGGCCGAGCAGCGCACCCTGCGGGGCCAGCGACGAGCCGTCCGGCACCCCGAAGACGGAGAGCGCGGCGCTGCGCGGACCGGCCGCCGCCCTGGTGGTCGTGATGCCGAGCGGCTGCGCGGAGGTGACGCCCGGGACCCGCGCCCACTCCTGCCACTGCTCGGGAGTCAGCCGGGAGTCGGTGAAGGAGAGCTTCTGCCCGTCGGCCGGTCTGGCGAAGGCCAGGTGGTCGGCGGGCAGCCCGGTGACCGCCGAGACGTTCTGCCGGCCCAGCCCGGCGGTCAGACCGGACAACAGGCCGACCAGCACGGTGATCAGTACGATGACGGTTCCCATCAGGGCGAACCGCCCCTTGGCGAACCTCAGATCCCTCCAGGCGACGAACACCTTCGGCCCTTCTTCCCGACGCGTTTTTCCGACACTGACGAGACTGGTCGGGGAGGGCGCCTCCGGGCATCGCACCGGGGATGGGAACCTCCGCATCGAAGGGCCGGGGCGGAGCTCAACCCTTTGATTGATGCCGGATGCGGCCGAGGACCCTACGCTGGACGGATGGCGACCGAACGACCACGAACCACCCCCGTCGCCCGCATGCTCCAGGTCTGCCTGCACCTGTCGGTGGCGGGCCTGCTGGCGCTGGCCGTCGCGCGGGCCGCGGTCGGCCGGGGCGGTGACCTCGCGGCCGTCACCTCCGCCGCCACCGCGATGGCCGCCGTCTACGCGGCCGGACCGCTGATCGGCGCCGTCCGCCGCTCCCGCCGGGCCTCCGTGCTCTGGCTGGCCCTGCTCGGCGTCACCTGGGCGGGTGTCCTCGTCGCCACCCCGGACGGGGTCTGGGTGGCCTTTCCGCTGTACTTCCTGGAACTGCACCTGCTCGGACGCCGGGCCGGACCGGCCGCGGTGCTGCTCACCGCGGTCGCCGCCATCACCGCGTACTCGGCGCACGAGCACACCGTCAGCGTCGCCGCCGCGATCGGGCCTTTGCTGGGGGCCGCCGTCGCCGTCGCCACCGTCCTCGGCTACCAGGCGCTCTACCGGGAGAGCGAGGAACGCCGCCGGCTCATCGACGAGCTCACCGCCGCCCGCGCCGACCTCGCCGCCGCCCACCACGCGGCCGGCGTCCTCGCCGAACGCGAGCGGCTCGCCCGGGAGATCCACGACACCCTCGCGCAGAGCCTCACCAGCATCCAGTTGCTGCTCCGGGCCGCGCAGCGGGCGCTGCCGGAGCGGACCGGGGCCGTCGCCGAGTACGTGGAGCAGGCCCGGCAGGCCGCCCAGGACAACCTCGCCGAGGCGCGCCGCTTCGTCCGCGCGCTCACCCCGCCCGACCTGGAGAGCGGCTCGCTGCCCGACGCGCTGGAGCGGCTCTGCGCCACGACGTCGGTGCGCAGCGGACTTCCCGTGCGGCTGCACGTCTCCGGGGAACGGGTCCGGCTGCCCGTGCCGCACGAGGTGGCGCTGCTGCGGATCGCGCAGTCGGCGCTCGGCAACACGGTGCGGCACGCCGGGGCGACCCATGCGGAGATGACGCTCGGCTTCACGCCGGGAGAGGTCGCGCTGGACGTGGTGGACGACGGGGCGGGGTTCGACCCGGAGGCCCTGGCCGAGGCCGGCCCGGGCGACGGCGACCGCGGGTTCGGGCTGCCGTCCATGCGGGCCCGGGCCCGGTCGCTCGGCGGGACCTTCGCGGTGGAGTCGGCGCCGGGCGAGGGCACGGCGCTCGCCGTACTGTTGCCGGTGCCCGCTGCCACCCCGGAGGAGTCCGCATGACCGACGGCACGATCGGCCTGCTGATCGCCGACGACCACCCGGTGGTCCGGGCCGGCCTGCGGGCCGTCCTGGAGAGCGAACCGGGCTTCGTGATCGTCGCGGAGGCGGCCACCGCCGAGCGGGCCGTCGAACTGGCGGCGGACCCGGGTGTCGACGTGGTGCTGATGGACCTGCAGTTCGGGGCCGGCTCGGCGATGAACGGGGCCCAGGCCACCGCGGCGATCACCGCCCGGGGCGCGGGGGCGCCGCGGGTCCTGGTCGTCACCACGTACGACACCGATGCGGACACCCTGCCGGCGCTGGAGGCCGGGGCCACCGGCTACCTGCTGAAGGACGCGCCGCCGGAGGAGCTGGCCCGGGCGGTCCGGTCCGCGGCGGCCGGGCGGTCGGCGCTGGCGGCCACGGTGGCGGACCGGCTGCTGGAACGGATGCGGACGCCGGCGGCGGCGCTGAGCGTCCGCGAGACGGAGGTGCTGGGGCTGGTCGCGGACGGGCTGACCAACCAGCAGATCAGCCGGGAGCTGCACCTCAGCCAGGCCACGGTGAAGTCGCACCTGGTGCACGTCTACACCAAGTTGGGGGTCGAGTCGCGCACGGCCGCGGTACGGGCGGCGCGGGCCGGGGGACTGATCCGCCGGGGGGCGTAGACCGCCGGGGCGTAGGGTGGTGGCTGTTCGAACCGCTCTGTTACACCTCGGTGGAGGACCTCCGGATGGCCGTCCGACTCGACGCACTCGACCGACTCGCCGTGCCCGTGATCGCCGCGCCGATGGCGGGCGGGGCGTCCACGCCGGAGCTGGTCGCCGCGGTGAACGGCGCCGGCGGGCTCGGCTTCCTGGCCGCCGGGTACCGGAGCGCCGCCGCGATGCTCGAACAGATCCACCGGGTACGGGAGACGACGGACCGGCCGTTCGGCGTCAACCTCTTCGTGCCCGCGGAGCCGGGAGACCCGGCGGCCGTCGCGGCCTACCGGGACCGGCTCCGGCCGGAGGCCGAACGGCACGGCGTGACGCTGCCGGAGACGATCGCGCCCGACCGGGACGACTGGGACGCCAAGATCGCCGCGCTGCTCGCCGGGCCCGCCCCCGTCCCGGTGGTCTCCTACACCTTCGGGCTGCCCTCCGCCGAGGAGGCGCGGGCGCTGCGGGCCGCGGGGAGCTTCCAGGTCGGCACGGTGACCACCCCCGAGGAGGCCCGGCGGGCCGAGGCGGTCGGGATGGACGCGCTCTGCGTCCAGGGTCCGGAGGCCGGCGGGCACCGGGCGACCCACCGGGTGGCGGACCGCCCGGGTGACCAGCCGCTGCTCGAACTGCTGGCCGGCGTCCGGGCGGTGACCGGACTGCCGCTGATCGCCGCCGGCGGGCTGGCCGACGGCCCGGCCGTCGCGGGCGCGCTGCGGGCCGGCGCGGTGGCCGTCCAGCTCGGGACGGCGCTGCTGTGCGCGGACGAGTCCGGGGCGTCGGCGGCGCACCGGTCGGCGCTGGCGGAGTTCGAGGAAACGGTGGTGACCCGGTCGTTCACCGGGCGCCCGGCACGCGGCCTGCGCAACGCGTTCATCGACCGGTACGAGCCGTACGCGCCGGCCGCCTACCCGGAGGTGCACCACCTGACGCAGCCGCTGCGCGTGGCGGCGACCCGCCGGGGGGACACCGCGGCGATGCACCTGTGGGCCGGGACGGGCCACCGGGCGGCGCGCGGCGGGCCGGCGGCGGAGCTCGTCAAGGAGCTGTGGGAGCGGGCTCGGGCCGCGGGTCGGTGAGCACCGCGCGGTAGTGGCCGATCTTGGCCCGGATGCGGCCCTGCTGCCGTCGCAGATGGGCGATCTGCTCCTCGACCCGGGCGTCGTGCTCCTCCAGCACGGCGAGCCGCTCGGCGACCGTGAGGTCCCCGCTGCGTGCGAGTTCGGTGAAGCGGAGCATGCCGGCGATGGGCATGCCGGTGTCCCTCAGGCACCGCAGCATGCCGAGCCAGGCGAGGTCGTGCTCGCTGAACAGCCGCCGCCCGGTGCGGTCGCGCTGTACGGCGTCCAGCAGCCCGATCTTCTCGTAGTACCGCAGCGTGTCGAGGCTGAACCCCGACCGCGCCACCGCCTCCGCGGGCGACAGCATCTCCGTACCGGCTCCACTCATGCGGCCGATCATCCCACCGGACATGAGCGCGCCACCGGGGCGTGCGGCAGCGGAGGTCGAGGTCACGGTGCGGCAGGGGGATCGGACGATCAAGGTCGCCTGAGGCCCCCTGCCGCGGGGCGGGCCGGTCGGCCCGCCCGGGATCAGGCGAGGAGGTCGGCCATCCAGGACTCGATGCCGGCGACGGAGCGCGGCAGGGCGCCGGACATCAGGCGGGCGCCGTCGGCGGTGATGACGAGGTCGTCCTCGATCCGGATGCCGAGACCGCGCAGCTCCAGGGGGAGGGTCTCGTCGTCGGGCTGGAGGTAGAGGCCGGGCTCGACGGTGAGGACGTGGCCCTCCTCCAGGACGCCGTCGAGGTAGGTCTCGGCCCGGGCCTTCGCGCAGTCGTGGACGTCGAGGCCGAGCATGTGGCCGGTGCCGCAGAGGGTGTAGCGGCGGTAGAGGCCGCTGTCCTCGGCGAGGGCCTCCTCGGCGGAGACGCGCAGCACGCCCCAGTCGGCGAGGCCTTCGGCGATGACCCGCATGGCGGCGTGGTGGAAGTCGCGGAACCGGGCGCCGGGGCGCAGCGCGGCGATGCCGGCGCTCTGGGCGGCGAGGACGAGCTCGTAGGCCTGGCGCTGGACCGGGCTGAAGGTGCCGTTGAGCGGGAGGGTGCGGGTGATGTCGGCGGTGTAGAGGGTGTCGGTCTCCACGCCGGCGTCGAGGAGCAGCAGCGCGTTCGGGTCGATGGCGCCGTCGTTGCGGATCCAGTGCAGGACGCAGGCGTGCGCCCCGGTGGCGGCGATGGTGTCGTAGCCGATGCCGTTGCCCTCGGCGCGAGCGCGCAGGTTGAAGACGCCCTCGATCCAGCGCTCGCCGCGGTGGTGGCGCAGTGCGTCGGGCAGTGCGCGGACGACGTCCTGGAAGCCGAGCACGGTGTGGTCGACGGAGAGCTGGAGCTGCTCGACCTCCCAGGCGTCCTTGACCAGGCGCAGCTCGGAGAGGACGGCGGCCAGGGTGGCGTCGTTCTCGGCCCGGGCGGCGGCGCCGGGGCGGCCGGCGGCGGTGTCGAGTTCGCTGTCGATGCCGGCGAGCACGCGGGTGGCGGGCTGGGGGCCGGCGAGGAGCTTGTCGAGGTCGTCGAGGTGTTCGGCGCGGATGCCGGTGAGCCGGGCGGCCTCGTCGAGGTCGGGGCGGCGGCCGACCCAGAACTCGCCGTAGCGGCGGTCGCGGTAGAACTCGGCGCCGCGGACCGGGTCGCCGCCGCGGGGGGAGCGGGGGCGCAGGTAGAGGACGGGCTCGTGGCCGTCGGGACCGGTCGGTTCGAGGACGAGGACGTGGCCGACCTGGTCCTCGCCGGCGAGGCCGGTGAGCCAGGCGTAGGCGCTGTGCGGGCGGAACCGGTAGTCGACGTCGTTGCTGCGGACCTTGAGCCGGCCGGCCGGAACGATCAGCCGCTCGCCGGGGAAGGCGGCGGAGAGCCGGGCGTGGCGGCCCGGCAGCGCGGCGTGGGCGGGGACCCGGTTCGCGGCGGGGAGCGGGGTGGGGGCCCAGGAGGTGCCCATGAAGGCGTCGAGGGCGGGGGAGACGGGGAGGTCGTGGCTGCCGGTGTTGAGGCCGGTCTGACGGAGGGTCACCGGGGGTACTCCTAAGCGGGCTTCCTGGAACGGGATTTCCCTGATCAAGGCCCTTGCGGGTCGGGCGTCGGGCGATCGGGGCGCGGGGGCGGCACGGACACAGCTCGGTAACGGGTCGCGTCACCTCTTGTGCAGTGCAATTTCACATTACTATGTTACGGGTCACACCGAGGAGCGGCTAGACCCCTTGAGGTCGCCCTCCCGGCAGGACCCCGGATCACCCCGGGGCGGACGACGGGCCGGTCACGGTTGGCCCCCCACAGCGGAGTTGCACATGACCAGGCGTACCCAGGCTGCCCTCGCGGCGGCCATCGCGGCGACAATGACCCTCGGCCTCGGGGCCTGTGCCAAGGACAAGAGCGACACCGGCGGTGACGCCGCGCCGAGCTCCACCAAGGGTCCGGGCGCCGAGTCCGGCACGATCATCGGCGGCTCGCCGGTCAAGGGCGGCACCCTCACGGTGCTGACCAACCAGGACTTCGCCCACCTCGACCCGGCCCGCAACTGGGTGCTGCCGCACATGGACTTCGGCACCCGCCTGATCTACCGCACCCTGGTCACCTTCAAGGCCGAGCCGGGTGCCGCCGGCAACGAGATCGTCCCGGACCTCGCCACGGACACCGGCCGCCCCTCCGACGGCGGCAAGACCTGGACCTTCACCCTGAAGGACGGCCTCAAGTACGAGGACGGCACCCCGATCAAGTCCGCCGACATCAAGTACAACGTCGAGCGCTCGTTCTCCCCCGACCTCACCGGCGGCCCCGACTACGCCGTCCAGTACCTCGCCGGCGGCGAGAACTACAAGGGCCCGCTGACCGGCGAGCACCTGCCGAGCATCGAGACGCCGGACGACAAGACCATCGTCTTCCACCTCAAGCGTTCGGTCGCCGAGTTCGCCTACACCGCGACCCTGCCGACCTTCTCCCCGGTGCCGCAGGCCCAGGAGAAGGGCACCCAGTACGACATCCGCCCGTTCTCCTCCGGCCCGTACAAGATCGAGAGCTACGACCGCGGCAAGCAGCTGGTGCTGGTCCGCAACACCAACTGGGACGCCGCCAGCGACACGGTCCGCAAGGCCTATCCGGACAAGATCGTGGTGACCCAGGGCCTCAAGGGCGGCCAGGCCGACGACCGGATCATCGCCAGCGACGGCGCCGACGCCTCCGCCATCGAGATGCCGTGGATGCGCCCCGAGTCCGTGCCGAAGGTGCTGCCCAAGGCGGACGTCAAGGCCCGCATGGTGGCCGAGCGCACGGGTTGTACCGACAGCCTCTACCTGAACACCTCCAAGGCGCCCTTCGACGACCCGAAGGTCCGCGAGGCGATGATGTACGCCGTCGACCGGGAGAGCCAGGTCACCGCGTTCGGCGGCCCCGCGATGGCCGACGTCGCCACCTCCTTCCTGCCGCCGTCGCTGAACGGCGGCACCAAGGCCGACCCGCTGAAGATCCCGGCCACCGGAGACCCGGAGAAGGCCAAGGAGCTGCTGAAGGCGGCCGGCAAGACCGACCTCAAGCTCTCGCTCACCGTCTCGCTCGGTGACAAGACCCGCGGCGAGGCCCTCCAGCAGTCGCTGACCAAGTCCGGCATCCAGGTCACCGTCAACACCGTCGACCCGTCGGCCTTCGCCGACACGGTCGGCGACATCAAGAACGCCCCCGACCTGCTGATCCAGGGCTGGTGCCCGGACTACCCGTCCGCCGCGACCTTCTTCCCGTTCCTCTTCGACGGCCGGACCATCAAGGAGAAGGGCAACCAGGGCAACTACAGCCAGTTCCGTGACCAGGCCACGATGGACCGGATGGACCAGATCGCGGCCATGACGGACGTCAACGAGGCCAACAAGGCCTGGTCGCAGCTGGACGAGGACCTGATGAAGAAGGCCCCGGCCATCCCGCTGATGTGGCAGCGCCGCCCCCTGCTGGTCGGCACCAACGTGGCCGGCGCGTTCGGCAACTCCGGCTACGCAGGCATGATCGACATGGCCGTGATCGGCCTCAAGGACCCCGCGAAGAGCCAGGGCTGAGGGACCGTTCGCGATGAGTAGTACTTCCACTGAGCCCGCTGCCGCGCCCGTCGCGGCGGCGGGCCCCGCGAAGGCCGGGCGCGGGCCCTGGCGGCTGGTCTGGGACCAGCTCTGGGCCCGCGGCGCGGCCCGGTTCGGCCTGATCACGGTCGGGGTCCTGCTGCTGCTGGCAGCCCTGGCCAGTCCACTGAGTGCCCTCGGCGGCTGGTCCCCCGAGGAGTTCGACAAGCGGGCCATCGACCCGTACATGGGCGGCGTGCCCATCGGCGACTTCGGTGGCATCGGCGCCCGGCACTGGTTCGGCGTCGAACCGGTCACCGGCCGCGACCTGTTCGCGCGCGTCCTGCACGGCGGCCAGGTCTCGCTGCTGATCGCCTTCACCGCCACCGCCCTGGTCGTGGTCGCCGGCACCCTCGCCGGCATCGCGGCCGGCTACTTCGGCGGCCGCGTCGACACGGTGCTGTCCCGGTTGATGGACCTCACGATGTCGTTCCCGTCGCTGATCTTCATGATCGCGATGATGTCGGTGGCCAAGGACGTCAACCGGATCCTGCTGATGACCGTGGTGATCGGCATGTTCGGCTGGCCCGGCATCGCCCGGGTGGTCCGCGGCCAGACCCTCTCGCTCAAGCACCGCGAGTACGTCGAGGCCGCCAAGGTCGGCGGCGCCCGCTCCTGGCGCATCCTGACCCGGGAGATCCTGCCGAACGTCTCCGGCCCGATCATCGCGTACACCACGCTGCTGATCCCCGGCATGATCGCCACCGAGGCCGCGCTCTCCTACCTCGGCGTCGGCGTCCGCCCGCCCACGGCCTCCTGGGGCCAGATGATCGCCGAGTCCATCGTCCACTACGAGATCGACCCGACGTACTTCCTGATCCCGACGGCCTTCCTCTTCACCGCCGTGCTCGCCTTCACCCTGCTCGGCGACGCGCTGCGGGACATCCTCGACCCCCGGGGAGGCCGGTCGTGATCCTCTACTTCGGCCGGCGGTTGATCGGCGTGGCCGGCATCCTGCTGACCATCTGCGCCATCACCTTCACCATCTTCTACCTGCTGCCCAACGACCCGGCCGCGGCCGCCTGCGGCAAGACCTGCAGCCCCGAGCGGCTCGCCGAGGTCAAGGCCGCGATGGGCCTCGACGCCCCGATCTGGGAACAGTTCGGCTCCTACCTCTCCGGCATCGTGGCCGGCCGCGACTACGGCAGCGGCCCGAGCGCCGTCCACTGCGGATTCCCGTGCCTCGGCTACTCCTACGAGTACTCGCTGCCGGTCTGGGACCTGCTCGTCGACCGCCTGCCGGTCTCCGTCTCGCTCGCCCTCGGCGCGTCCGTGCTCTGGCTGGCCCTCGGCCTCGGCGCCGGTGTCACCTCGGCGCTGCGCAAGGGCAGCCTCGCCGACCGCGCCCTGATGGTGCTCTCGGTCGGAACCGCCTCGCTGCCGGTCTACTTCACGTCGATCATGCTGATCTGGGGCGTCGTCCGGACCGCCGGCCTGCTGCCCTACCCGGCGTACCACCAGTTCACCGACGGCCCGCTCGACTGGGCCTCCAACCTGCTGCTGCCGTGGATCGCCCTGGCCCTGCTCAACGCGGCCATGTACGCCCGGCAGAGCCGCAACTCGATGATCGAGACCATGGCCGAGCCGTACATCCGCACGGCCCGCGCCAAGGGCCTGCCGGCCCGGACCGTCACCGTCAAGCACGGGCTGCGCTCCGGCATGACGCCGATCCTCACCATCTTCGGCATGGACCTCGGCGGCCTGCTGGCCGGAGCCGTCATCACCGAGTCCATCTTCGGCCTGCCCGGCGTCGGACGGCTCTTCTACGACGGCCTGCTCCGCTCCGACCAGCCCATCATCCTCGGCGTCACCCTGCTCGCGGCCTTCTTCATCGTGGTCGCGAACCTGCTGGTCGACGTGCTCTACGCGTACGTCGACCCGAGAGTGAGGTACTGATGACCGGTCTTCTGGAGGTTGACGACCTCAGGGTCGCGTTCAACACCCCGCGCGGCATCGTCCGGGCCGTCGACGGCATCAGCTTCGCCGTCGAGGCGGGGAGGACCCTCGGCCTGGTCGGCGAGTCCGGCAGCGGCAAGTCCGTCACCTCGCTCGCCGTCATGGGCCTGCACCGCGGCGCCAGCGTCACCGGCTCGATCCGGCTGAACGGCCAGGAGCTCAACGGCCTCGGCGAGAAGGAATTCGGCACCGTCCGGGGCCGGCGGATCGCCATGATCTTCCAGGACCCGCTCTCCAGCCTTCACCCCTTCTACACGGTCGGCGAGCAGATCGCCGAGCACTACCGGGTGCACTTCAAGGCCTCCCGCAAGGCCGGCCGGCAGCGCGCGATCGAGATGCTCACCGAGGTCGGCATCCCCGAACCGGCCCGCCGGGTCGACGAGTACCCGCACCAGTTCTCCGGTGGCATGCGCCAGCGCGTGATGATCGCCATGGCGCTCGCCTGCGAACCGGAGCTGCTGATCGCCGACGAGCCCACCACGGCCCTCGACGTCACCGTCCAGGCCCAGATCCTCGACCTGATCGCCCGGATCCAGCAGGAACGCGGCCTCGGCGTCGTGATGATCACCCACGACCTCGGCGTGGTCGCCCGGGTCGCCCACGAGGTCATGGTCATGTACGGCGGCCGGGCCGCCGAACAGGCCCCCGTGGACCGGCTGTTCGGCACCCCCGCGCACCCGTACACCCGAGGGCTGCTCGACTCGCTGCCCCGCCTCGACGACACCGACGACGCACCGCTGCGGGCGATCCCCGGCAGCCCGCCGTCGCTGATCGCCCCCGCCCCCGGCTGCTCCTTCGCCCCGCGCTGCGCCCGCACCGCCGCCGCCACCGCCGAGGAACACGCCCGCTGCCTGTCCGAGCGCCCGGAGTTCGGGCCGCTCGCCACCGGCCACCAGGCCGCCTGCCATCTGCCGCTGGTGCCGGAAGGAGTCCTCGGATGACCGAGCCCCTGCTGTCCGTCCGGGATCTCGTCAAGACCTTCCCGGGCCGGCGTACCCGTACCGGCCGGCCCGGTGCGCCGATCCGCGCCGTGGACGGGGTCAGCTTCGACGTCGGCGCGGGCGAGACCCTCGGCCTGGTCGGTGAGTCCGGGTGCGGCAAGTCCACCACCGGGCGCATGATCGTCCGGCTGGCCGATCCGACCTCCGGCACCGTGACCTTCGACGGCACCGAGATCGGCGCCCTGAGCCAGGCCCAGCTCCGCCCGCACCGGCGGGAGCTGCAGATGGTGTTCCAGGACCCGTACTCCTCGCTCAACCCCCGGCAGACGGTGGCCCGGATCATCTCCGAGCCGCTGCTGGTGCAGGGCACCGGCGCGGCCGACGCGCGCAAGCGGGCCGGCGAGCTGATGGAACTGGTCGGGCTCATCCCCGAGCACCTGGACCGCTACCCGCACGAGTTCTCCGGCGGCCAGGCCCAGCGGATCGGCATCGCCCGCTCGCTGGCCACCTCGCCCCGCCTGGTGGTCGCCGACGAGCCGGTCTCCGCGCTGGACGTCTCCATCCAGGCCCAGGTGGTCAACCTGATGGAGCGGCTCCAGAAGGAGCTGGGGCTGGCGTACATCTTCATCGCGCACGACCTCTCGGTGGTCAAGCGCGTCTGCGACCGGGTCGCGGTGATGTACCTCGGCCGGATCGTCGAGATCGGCGACAAGCAGCAGGTCTACGGCAACCCGGCGCACCCGTACACCAAGGCGCTGCTCTCCGCCGTCCCGCTGCCGGATCCGGCAGCGGAGCGGGCGCGCGAGCGGATCGTGCTGCTCGGCGACCCGCCGAGCCCGGCCGACCCGCCGCCCGGGTGCAGCTTCCACCCGCGCTGCCCGAAGGCCCAGGAGATCTGCCGGACCGAACGTCCGCTGCTGCAGATCGCCGGAACCGGCGGACGCGAGGCGGCCTGCCACTTCCCGGAGAACTGAGCCGGCCTCCGGGGCCGGGCCGGAGGCGCCGCCGTGCGCCGTCCGGCCGATCGAAGCCGCCGTACCGTCCGACCCCCACGGAGGACGGTACGGCACCACTTGCGCGAGGGTTCCGCCCTCGCGCGTCATGCCCCCGGTCGGGCGCGGCGGGGAACCTCACGAGGGCCGCGCCCGGCCGGGTCCACGCCGGTCACCGCTCGTCGGGACCGGTACCGGCGCCCTCGGGCCCGACGGGATCGGCGGATCCGTCGGGCCCGTCGGCGTCGTCCGGCAGGCTCGCGCCGCAGGGATCGCCCGAGCCTGCGAGGCCGAACGCGGGGCCGTCGGGGCCGTCGGGGCCCGCGAGGTCGCCGATGCCGTCGGGATCATCGGGATCGTCCGGGTCATCCGGGTCGTCCGGGTCGAACTCGTCGTCGAGCAGGCGTCGCGGGCCCGGTCCGTCGGTGCCGAGCGAGTCCTGCGGGTTGAGCACCCGGCAGCGGCGCAGCGAGAGGCAGCCGCATCCGATGCAGCCCGTCAGCTCCTGCTCCAGCCGCTCGATCTCCCGCCGCCGCGCCGTGAGCAGGGCCGCCCAGCGCCGGGAGATCCGCTCCCAGTCGCGCTTGTCGGGCATCCGGTCGGCCGGCAGGCCCTCGAAGACCTCGGCCACCTCGGCCAGCGGGATGCCGAGCCGCTTGGCGACCAGGATCAGCGAGAGCCGGCGCAGCACGTGCCGGTGGTAGCGGCGCTGGTTGCCGGCGGACCGTTCGGAGGCGATCAGCCCCTGGTCCTCGTAGAACCGCACGGCCGAGGGTGCCACGCCGGCCCGACGGGCCACCTCGCCCACGCTCAGCAGGTCGCCCGGCCGCCGGGTCGTGCCGGCCGCGGGGGCCGGGCCGGTCTCCGCGGCCGCGGGGGCTGCGGAAGCTGCGCGGGTCGTGGGGATCACGGGGAGCTTTCGGCGGTGCTGCGCATATCGCGTCCTTGACTTCAAGTTCTCTTGAACTACTAGCGTACCGAAGCGTGACCGACTCCTCGCATGCACCGACCGCCTCCGCCCCCTCCGACCAGGGCGATTACTCGCCGGAGGCAGGGCCGCCGGATTCCTCCGGCGGGTGGGGTGAACTGTTCTCCCGGCGATTCGCCGCCTCGGCGTCGATCCTCGCAGGCGGCGTCGCCCTGTACGCGATGAACCTCTACTTCACGGCCGCCCTGCTGCCCTCGATCGTCGAGGACATCGGGGGCGCCAAGTACTACGCCTGGGTCGCCACGGGCTTCCTGATGGCCGCCGTGATCGCCGCGATGCTGGTCAGCCGGCTGCTGGCGCGGCTGGGCGCCTCCCGCGCCTACCTGGCCGGGTTCCTGGTCTTCGGGGCCGGTGCGGCGCTGACCGCGGCGAGCCCCTCGATGGAGACGCTGATCGTCGGGCGAGTGGTCCAGGGCTTCGGCGGCGGGCTGGTGGCCGGTCTCGGCTACGCGGTGATCCGCACCGCGCTGCCCGAGCGGCTCTGGACCCGTGCGGCCGGCCTGGTCTCGGCCATGTGGGGTGTGGGCACGCTGGTGGGGCCCTCGCTCGGGGGGCTCTTCGCGGAGCTGGGGATCTGGCGCGGGGCGTACCTGCTGCTGCTGGTCGCCGCGCTGGTCCTGGCGGTCCTGGCCCGCCGCTCGCTGCCGGGGCCGTCCGGTACGGGCCAGCACACCGAGCCGCTACCGCTGCCCTCGCTGGTGCTGCTGACCCTGTCGGCGGCCACGTTCAGCATCAGTTCGACGGTGCCGCGCGGCTGGGCGACGGCGCTCTGCATCGGCGCCGGCCTGGTGCTGCTGGCCGGCTTCGTGCTGGTCGAGCGCGGCGGTTCGGCGACCGTCCTGCCCAAGCTGACCTACCGGCGGGGCAACCACCTGAAGTGGATCTACCTGACCGTCGCGGTGTACTGCGCCGGCGTGATGACCGAGACCTTCATCCCGCTGTTCGGGCAGGAGTTGGGCGGGCTGAGCCCGCTGGCGGCCGGGTTCCTCGGGGCGACGGTGTCGGCCGGCTGGACGTCCGCCCAGCTGTTCAGCGTGAACATGGATTCGGCCCGGGCCCGCGAGCTGGCGATCCGGATCGGCCCGGCGGTGCTCACGGCCGGGCTGCTGGCGTACGGGCTGCTCCAGACCGATTCGGCGTCGACCGGCCGGATCCTGCTCTGGGCCGCCGTGCTGATCGTCGGCGGTACGGGCATCGGCATCGCCTTCCCGCACCTGAGCGTCTCGGCGATGCGCAGCACCGACGACGAGGTGGAGGGCTCCAAGGCCGCCGCGGGCCTCAACACCACCCAGCTGATCGCCTACTCGGTGAGCTCGGCCCTGGCCGGCACGCTGGTGAGCGTCGGCGGTGACTCGCGGCTGGACGCGGCCCGGTACATGGTCTTCGGTCTCGGCGGGCTGACCGTGTTCGGTGTGCTCACCGCCGCAATGAGCCTTCGGAAGGCGCGGTAGGTCACGCGCGGAGCCGCCCCGGTCCTCCGTGTGGGGGAGGGCCG
Organism: Kitasatospora sp. NPDC127035; assembly: GCF_042726075.1. NCBI lineage: Bacteria > Bacillati > Actinomycetota > Actinomycetes > Kitasatosporales > Streptomycetaceae > Kitasatospora > Kitasatospora sp. NPDC127035. The sequence continues at coordinate 40,352 of NZ_JBHXDN010000021.1, forward strand.
GGGCGGCCTACCTGCTACCTGTCCTTCGCGGGGGCCGGCGTCAGAGCGCCGGGGTCAGGACGCCGGGCTCACCCGGACGGTGGTGATCTTCCCGCCCTGGGACTCGCGGACCACCTCGATCTTGGTGTTGGTGTCCGGGACCTTCACCCCGAGCTGCGGGGTGGCCGGGTCGCTGTAGACGCCGGTCCGGTCGTTGAACGCCGGGACGGCCGGCTTGGAGCCGATCCGGACCGGGACGCCGGCCTTGTGCAGCGTGAACGCGGTGGTCGGCTTGAGCGAGAAGGTCGCGTCGTAGGTCTGGGCGCGGCCGTTGACCAGGGTGCCGTCGGCGAAGCGGATCGGCGTCGGGTGGGCGTCGATCGGCAGGATCAGGCCGCCGCCCGGGTGGTCCTTGGTGTTGTTGTCGCCGTACCCGGTGTCCCAGAGCCAGATGAGCACGCCCTCCTGGTAGGGGTAGGTGTCGACGATGTCCTTCTTGCCCTCGACGCCGGTGTAGCCGAAGTTGTACGGGCCGGTCTTGAGGAAGGCGCCGTAGCCGGTGTACCGGCGGTTCTCGACGAGGTAGGCCCGCGGGTGCTGCTTGACGGCGGTGCGGCCGGTGACCACCTCGAAGCCGGTGGCGGTCCAGCCGTTGAGGCCGTTCTCGGCGCCGTCGGCGAACAGTTCGGTGCCGCCGGCGGTGATCTTCACCGCGTCGACCAGCACGCCCTTGCCGTGCGTGTTGCCGTCCGAGGTGACGTGGAAGCGCAGCCGGACGTTCTGCCCGGCGTAGCCGTCGAGCGGGATGTGCAGCTGCCGGAACGCGCCGGACGTGCCGCTCAGGCCCGGGGTGTTGGCGGTGGTGTTGCCGATCGGGGCGCCGTCCACGGTGCCGCCGAGGGGCTTCCAGCTCTTGCCGCCGTCGGTGGAGGCCTCGACCGAGAGGAAGTCGTAGTCCTGCTCGACGTCGTACCAGACCGCCGCGTCGAGGGCGGCCGGGCCGGTCACCGCGCGCAGGTCGACCTCGCGGGCCAGCGCGTTGTCCAGGTTGTCGCCGGTGTCGCTCCACCACTGCTTGGAGCCCTCGCGCGGGTCGGCGAGGTCCGTGCTGGTGGTGCCGTCCGGCAGGTGGACCAGGACGGCCTGGGCCTGGTCGGTGTTGTAGCCGCTGACGCCGAGCGCGTGGCTGGAGCGGGTGGCGGCCTGCGCCTCGTCGTAGTTGAGCCAGCCGAACTGCAGCTTGCTCCAGGCGTCGAGGTCACCGGGGTAGCCGCCGGTGGTGTTCTTGCCCTTGCCCAGGTACGAGCCGGAGGACATCAGCGACCAGAAGTTGACGCTGTTGTCGCCGCCGGAGGTGCTGTACAGGTCGGGCAGGCCGAGGTTGTGGCCGAACTCGTGGGCGAACAGGCCCACTCCGCTGTTCTCGCCGGCCTGGACGTAGTCGTAGACGAACAGGCCGCTGTCGCCGACCGGGGCGCCGCCGATCTTGTTGCCCACCGGGCCGACCTGGCCGGCCGGGTCCGGGAAGGTCCAACTGCGGTGCGCCCAGAGCGCGTCGGCGCCCTGCGTGCCGCCGCCCCAGGTCTCGTCGACGCCGGCGTGGACGACGATCACGTTGTCGAGGTAGCCGTCGGGCTGGCTGAACTCGCCGTTCTTGTCGTGGTCGTAGCGGTCGTAGACGTCGTACTGGGCCAGTTCGGCCTTGATGGCTGCGGCCGGCCTGCCCTTGGCGATCTGGCCGTCGTACCAGGCCTTGACCGCGTCCCGGATGAACTCCTGGCCCTGGGTCCAGGCACCGGAGCCCTGCGGGCCCTTGTTGCTGCCGTACCGGGCCTCGTTGTACGGGAGGGTGACCCAGTTGCTGACGGTGCCCTCGATGTCGTACCGGCCGGAGGACTGGGTGCGGTAGTAGTTGCGCATCGAGACCGCGCCGGGCGAGTCGTCGAAGAACATCTTCTGGTAGTAGTCGCGGCTGAAGTCCTCGGTCCAGAGCGTGTGGTTGTCGCTCTTGCCGGGCTTCGGGATGGTGTTGTGCCGCGGGCCGGGGGTGCCGCCGTAGCGGGGCTGGCCGTTGTGCTGGGTGGTGGTGTCGACCTCGTCGCCGAACTGGGCGAGGATCACGAAGACCTTGTCCTTGCGCTGCTGCGCGAGCTGGACGTAGTCGTTGCCGATCCGGACCTTGGCGGGGGCCCGCCGGTCCGAGGTCTTCGCCGCGACGCCCTTGTTGACCTGCTCCAGGGCCTTGGTGCGGAGCGACTGGCGCTCGCGCTCCTGGGGTGCGAGCGGGCCGGACGGGGCCTCGGCGCCGCCGGCCTCGGCGCTGTCGGCCTCGGCGGCGATGGTGAGGGAGGGGGCGGGGGGAGCGGCCTGGGCTGGGGAGCCGAGGAGCGTGGCCGCTATCGCGCTCGTGGTGAGCGCGGCCGCGAGTACCGCGGACAGTCTGCGCAACTGACCGGTCCTTTCCGGACGGTGGGTGATCTGGTGAAGCGCAGGTAATATTTCACATGTCATGGGTCACACGGAAGATGTCGGCAGGGCCGTCCGGCGGAGCGGGCGGGTCGGTAGCATCTGCCGCATGGGTGAGCGGGCGGAGTGGCTGGACGAGCGCGAGGACGAGGTCTGGAACGGCTTCTTCGAGACCCAGGTGCTCTTCTGGCGCCGCCTCGCCCAGCAGTTGCAGCAGGAGACCGGCCTCTCCGAACCGGACCTCGCCATCCTCCAGGCGCTGCTGGCCGCCCCGGACGGCCGGCTGCGGCAGTACCGGCTCGGTGGCGTCACCCAGTTCGAGAAGAGCAGGCTGCACCACCACCTGAACAGGATGGCCGGCCGTGACCTGGTCGCCCGCGAGTCCTGTCCGGACGGTGAGCGTGGCGCCGTCATCGCGCTCACCGAGCACGGCCGGGCCGCCGTCACCGCCGCACTGCCGCGCCGGGCGGCGCACATCCGCCGCTGGCTGACCGATCCCCTGACCGGGCGTCAGCAGGAAGCGCTGGTCGGGATATCCGCCGTACTGCTGGCCCGGCTGAAGGGCGAGAACCCGGCCGGCTGAACCCCCGGGAGCGGGTTGACGCGTCAACCCGGTGCGCCCATGCTGGGTTGACACATCAACCCGATGGCACCCCGGGGGGACCGCCATGCGCTTCCTGCTCCTGCCCCACGTCCCCGACCAGTCCACGTCGGACCGTGAACAGCTCCGCGAGCTCGTCGACTACGCCGTCTTCGCCGAGGAGGTGGGGTTCGACGCCTACGGCATCGGCGAGCGCCACGACCGCCCCGCCGTCTCCAGCGCGCCGCCCGTCCTGCTCTCCCACATCGCCGCCGTGACCTCGCGGATCCGGCTCTTCACCGCCGTCACCACGCTCGGCATGCTCGACCCGCTGCGCGCCTACGAGGACTACGCCACCCTGGACAACCTCGCCGAGGGGCGGCTCGACCTGATCGTGGCCAAGGGCGCCTACCCGCGATCCTCCCGGCTGTTCGGCGTGACCAAGGAGAACCAGTGGGAGCTCCTCCAGGAGAACTACCGGCTGTTCCGCACCCTCTGGCGTGAGGAGAAGGTGACCTGGGAGGGCCGGCTCGGCCGCTCGCTGGAGGACGCCGAGCCGCTGCCCCGCCCGTACCAGCCCGAGATCCGGATCTGGCACGGAGCCGGGCACAACCCGGATTCCGCCGACTTCGCGGCCCGCCACGGGGACCCGGTCTTCTCGCCCAACGGCGCGGGCCCGATCGGCCCGTACGCCGAGATCGTGCGGCACTACCGGGAGCGCTGGGCGGCGTACGGGCACGATCCGGCCCGCGCCCTGGTCGGCGCGGGAACGGCCGGCTACTTCGGGGCCCGCACCTCGCAGGAGGCCGTCGCGCGCTACCGCCCGGTCTTCGAGGCCCGGTTGAAGGTCAACCGGGCCTTCGACGGCAGCTCGCTCCGGTTCGACGAGGTCGAGGACCTGATCGAGCACGGCTCGGTGCTGGTCGGCAGCCCGCAGCAGATCATCGAGAAGGTGCTGGGTCAGCACGCGCACTTCGGCCACGAGTTGCTGCACCTGCACGTGGACGGCGAGGTGCTCGACCGCGCCGACTACCTCGGCACCCTGGAGCTCTTCTTCTCCGAGATCGCCCCGGTGCTCCGCCGCGAGCTGCCGAGCCGCCCGTTGGACGCGCCTGCGGAGGCACCGTTGGCCGCCCCGTTGGCCGCCCCGGGGGGCGACGGGCGGCCGCGGACGGCGCCGGCGGTGTGACGCGGGGAAGGCCCGGTCGCGCACGCCGCTGCCGCCGCGGATCCCGTGGTGGACCTCGGCGCCGTGCCTACTGAAGCCCCAGTGCCTGCTGCAGGAAGGCGAGTTCGGCTTGGGACAGCTGCTCGTTGACCCCGCCCGGGGTCATGTGGGTGATGCCCGGGAGGGCGAGCAGGTTGTGCGGTCGGCCCGCCCGGGTGAGGGCCTGGGAGAGCAGCAGGGTGTGCGAGGGGTGCACGTTGTCGTCGGCCAGGCCGTGGATCAGCAGCAGGGGGCGGCTGAGCCCGGGCGCGTCGTCCACCAGGCAGTCCGCCGCGTAGCCGTCCGGGTTCTCCCGGGGCAGACCGAGGTAGCGCTCGGTGTACGCGGTGTCGTAGTGGCGGAAGTCGGTGGGCGGCGCGCCCGCACAGGCGGCGTGGAAGACGTCCGGGCGGCGCAGCACGGCCAGCGCCGCGAAGTAGCCGCCGTACGACCAGCCGCGGACGCCGACCCGGGCGAGGTCGAGGTCGGGGTGGAGCTCGGCGAGTGCGTGCAGCGCGTCCACCTGGTCGTCCAGGGCCACCTGGGAGAAGCGGCGGAAGATCGTCCGGGAGAAGTCGGGGGAGACGAACGGGGTGCCGCCGTTGTCGGTGGTGACGACCGCGAAGCCCTGGTCGGCCCACCACTGCTTGAGCTGCCAGCGGCGCGGTTCGTTGGCCACCGCCTGGTAGCCGGGCCCGCCGTAGACGTCGAGCAGCACCGGCAGCCGCCGGCCGGGGACGTGGTCGCGCGGGTACACCACGGCGCTGGGCAGCCGGCGTTCGGTGACCCGGGCGAGCTGCGGTTCGACGCGGAACGGCAGCGCGGCGCAGCGGTCGTCGAGGGTGAGCCCGCCGCCGGGGCCGAGGGTGCGGCGGCGGATGCCGTCCGGCCCGGCCGTGGTGAGCAGGACGGTCTCGCCGGCGGCCAGTGCGGAGTGCGTGCCCGGGCCGTCGGAGAGCCGCTCGGGCGCCCCGCCGTCCGGGTCGACCAGGTGGACGTGCTGGTCGTACGGGTCGCCCTCGCCGGTCTCGCAGAGCAGCCGGCCGCCCAGCCGGCCGACCACCCGGCGGATCTGCAGGCCGGTGGTGTCCAGCGGCTTGCCGTCGAGCGCGAGGCCGCGGGCCCCGGGGGTGTCGTGCACGGTGAGCAGCCGGCCGTCGGCCAGCCGGGCGGGTGTGCCGGGCAGGTCGTCGACCCAGAACTCGTCGCTGGTGCGGGAGAGTTCGCGGGTGGTGCCGGTGGCCGGGTCGGCGCTCAGCAGCAGGACGTGCTGCTGGAGCCGGTCGGCGACGGTGAGCAGCAGCTCGTCCTCGCCGTCCCACCCGGCGGCGCAGACGTACGGGAAGGCCTCGGCGTCCCAGTCCAGGCGGGTGCGGGCGCCGTCGAGGCCGAGCACCCAGAGCTGGACGTCGGCGTTGGGGCCGCCCGCCTGCGGGTAGGCGAACTGCTCGGGCTCGCGGGTCGGCCGGGCCGGGTCGGCGAAGTGGACCGCGGGCAGGGCGGACTCGTCCACCCGGGCGGCGAGGACGGCGCCGCCGTCGGGGCGCCACCAGTGGCCGCGGGCGCGGCCCAGCTCCTCGGCGGCGGCGAACTCGGCGACGCCCCAGCGGGCGCCGTCGGCCGGGCTGAGCCGGAGCGGTGCGGGCGGCTGCCCGGGCGCGGCGGTGACGTAGAGCGCGTCGTCGGCGACGTAGGCGACGCGTTCGCCGGTGCGGGGCTCGGGGCGGGGATCGAAGGCGGGCCCGGCGGTGGGGAGTTCGACCGTCAGGCCGGTGGCGGTGTCGGTGCGGAAAAGTCGGCCGTCCAGGGCGAAGGCGGCGACGGCCAGGTCGGCGGTGGCCGCGTAGGTGCCGATGCCGGCGGCGACGAGCCGGGTCCGTTCGCGCAGCCGGCGTTCGACGGCCGGGAGGTCGTCCCGGTCGCCGGTGCGGTCGGGGGCGAGCGCGGTGGGGTCGGCGACCTCGCGCTCCTCGCCGGTGGTCAGGTCGAGGAGGTGGAGCCGGTCGACCGGGTCCTCGGGACCGCTGGAGCGGAGCAGCAGGAGCCGGGTACCGTCCTGGTTGAGCGAGATCGCTCGCGGGGCACCGAAGCCGAAGCGGCCGGTCCGGGCGCTGAGGGAGAGGTAGGGGTCGGTGATGGTCACCGCCCGATGGTCGCCGTGCGGCGGCCTCGCAGGCCAGTAGGGCGACATGTGAAATGTCACACACCACATTAATGCGTATATCAGGAGGAGACGCAGTGACCGATCATTCGCGGACCGTCGGACCCCCCGAGCCGCTGGCCGGAACGGACGAGCTGTTCTCACTGGACCGGGCGGTGCTCCACCTCAACCACGGCTCCTTCGGCTCCGTGCCCGTCCCGGTCCAGCGGATCCAGCGGCGGTTCCACGAGGAGCAGGAGGCCGACCCGGACGGCTTCTACGCCGACCTGCCCGAGCGGGTCGCCGCCGCCCGCACCCGGATCGCCGCCGCCCTGGGCACCGACGCGGACCGGCTCGCCCTCGTCCCCAACGCGACCGACGCGATCGCCGTCACCCTCGCGTGCGTGCCGCTCGCCCCCGGGGACCAGATCCTGGTCACCGACCACGGCTACGGCACGGTCACCCAGGCCGTCCGGCGGCGCGCCGAGGAGACCGGCGCGGAGCTGCGCACCGTCACCCTGCCGCTGGACACCCCGGACGGCGTCGCCGTCAGGGAGACGGTCCTGGCCGAGGTCACCGACCGCACGGTGCTCGCCGTGCTCGACGGCATCACCTCGCCCACCGCCCGCCGGATCGCCACCCCGGACCTGCTCGCCGCCCTGCGCGGGCACGGCGTGACCACCGTCGTGGACGCCGCGCACGAGCCCGGCATGCTGCCCGGCCCGGTCCCCGCCGGAGCCGACTTCTGGTTCGGCAACCTGCACAAGTGGGCCTTCGCCCCGCGCGCCACCGGCGCCCTGGTGGTCGGCCCCGAGTGGACCGGCAAGGTCCGCTCGCTCGCCCTCTCCTGGGAGGACTACCGGGGCTTCCCGCACAACGTCGAGTGGCGCGGCACCTACGACTACACGCCGTACCTGGCCGCCCCGGCCGGCCTCGACCTGCTGCACGAACTCGGGGCCGACCGGGTCCGCCGGCACAACGAGCAGCTCGCCGCGTACGGTGCCGCCCTGCTCGCCGAGCGCGCCGGGCTGACCCCGCTGCCGGTCTCGGCCGGTCTGTCGATGCGCGCGCTGCGGCTGCCGCCCGGAGTGGCCGAGACGCTCCCGGAGGCGCAGGAGCTGATGGCCGGGATGTGGCGGCGGCACGCCGTCCGCACGGTGGCGCGCCCGTGGCCGGGCGGCGGGGTGATGCGGGTCAGTGCGCAGGTGTACAACCGGGCGCACGAGTACGAGGTCCTGGCGGCGGGGGTGGCGGAGCTGCTGGGCTGACCGGCCCGTCCGGCGCCGTGGGCGTCGTGGGCTCGGCGGGCGCGGCTCGTGGATTGAGGGCGGTGGGCTCGGCGGACTCGGCCGGTGGTGGCGTTGTCGCCGGGTCCGCCGCCGCCCGGTCCGCTGCCGCTTCGCCGGCCGTCCGGTCCGCCGCCGCGGGCTCCGCCGCCCGGTCCGTGGGCGGGTCCGCGGTGGCGCGGAGTTCGGCGAGCAGCACGCTCTGGTCCGAGATCAGACCCGTGAGGATCCGGCGCGCCGCCCGGAGCAGGTCGGCGACGTCGCCGCCGGCCAGCGCGTACACCACCGTGCTGCCCTCGCGGGTGGCCGTGACGATGCCGGACCGGCGCAGTACCGCGAGCTGCTGGGAGAGGCTGGACGGTTCGACCGCCAGCTCGGCGAGCAGGTCGCGGACGGGCGTCGGTCCGGCCTGCAGCAGCTCCAGTACCCGGATCCGGACGGGATGGCCGAGCATCCGGAAGAACTCGGCCTTGGCCTGGTACAGCGCGACCGCCACAGCGATCCCTCCCTGGTGCCGTCCGTTCCGGTCCCTCAGATCTCCAGCGAGATCTCGATCCGCTTCAGCTGGTGGCGGGCCATCGCCAGGTTGGCGCGGTTGCGGTTGAGCGCGAGGAAGAGGAAGAGCCCCCGGCCGGTCTGCGTGGTGAGCGGGCGGACCAGGTGGTACTGGCTGGTGAGGCTGACCAGGATGTCCTCGATCTCGTTGTCGTGCAGGTTGAGCAGCTCCATCGCCCGCATCTTGGCCCGGACCACGTCGGTGTTCCCGGCCGCGGCGACGTTGAGGTCCAGCTCGCCGCCGTCGCCGAGGGTGCCGAGCGCCATGCCGCTGCCGTAGTCGACCAGGGCGACGCCGATCGCGCCCTCGATCGCCATGGCCTCCTTGAGCGACGTCTCCAGGTTCGCCATCGTCTGTTCCTCCCGTGCGTCCGGTGGATGCGGACGGTGGGTGCCGGCCGCGGCACCGAATGTAGGCAGGCCGGAGGGCCTGCCGCCCGGGATGACCGGAGACGTTCGCAGTCGGTGACTTTCCGATCACTTGAAGACATTTGCAACTATGGATGTGAGAGAGATCTGATCCGACGGCCGGGAAAAACGGTGCTATCGATGTCAGTCCTGCCGGGTAACCTCTCGCTGAGATGCGAGATCACACCAACGACCCCCGGACGGCGATGAACACCCCTGAGCCCGAGCCCTCCGACGACCGGGACCTCAGCCCCGCCGAGGCGTACGCGGCCTTCCGGCAGCGGGCCAAGGAACAGGCCACCGCCCTGTACGGCTTCCAGCAGCTCTACGACTTCCCGCTGGACGACTTCCAGCTGGAGGCCTGCCGCACCCTGGAGGCGGGCGAGGGCGTCCTGGTCGCCGCTCCCACCGGCTCCGGCAAGACCATCGTCGGCGAGTTCGCCGTTCACCTCGCCCTCCAGGGCGGGCGCAAGTGCTTCTACACCACGCCGATCAAGGCCCTGTCGAACCAGAAGTTCGGCGACCTGGTCAAGCGCTACGGCGCCGCCAAGGTCGGCCTGCTCACCGGTGACAACACCGTCAACGGCGACGCCCCGGTCGTGGTGATGACCACCGAGGTGCTCCGCAACATGCTCTACGCGGGCTCCAGCACCCTCGACGGCCTCGGCTACGTGGTGATGGACGAGGTCCACTACCTCGCCGACCGCTTCCGCGGAGCCGTCTGGGAGGAGGTCATCATCCACCTCCCCGAGTCGGTGACCCTGGTCTCCCTCTCCGCCACCGTCTCCAACGCCGAGGAGTTCGGCGACTGGCTCGACACCGTGCGCGGCGGCACCAAGGTGATCGTCTCCGAGACCCGCCCCGTGCCGCTCTGGCAGCACGTGATGGCCGGGAACCGGATGTACGACCTGTTCGCCAACCCGGACCGCGACGGCCGCCCCAAGGACGCGCCGCGCAACCCGGCCAAGGCCGTCAACCCCGAGCTGGTCCGGCTCGCCCGTTCGGAGCTGGACCGCAACCCCCGCGACAAGTTCGGCCGGGGCCGCGGGCGGTCCATGCCCAACGGCCGCCCCGGCAAGATCTGGACCCCTGGCCGGGTCGACGTCATCGACCGGCTCGACGCCGAGGGCCTGCTGCCCGCCATCACCTTCATCTTCAGCCGGGCCGGCTGCGAGGCCGCCGTCCAGCAGTGCCTCTCCTCCGGCCTGCGGCTCAACAAGGAGGGCGACCGCGGCCGGGTCCGCGCCATCGTCGAGGAACGCTGCGCCGACATCCCGGACGAGGACCTGCACGTCCTCGGCTACTTCGAGTGGCTGGACGGGCTGGAGCGCGGCATCGCCGCCCACCACGCCGGGATGCTGCCCCGGTTCAAGGAGGTCGTCGAGGAGCTCTTCGTGAAGGGCCTGGTCAAGGCCGTCTTCGCGACCGAGACCCTGGCGCTCGGCATCAACATGCCCGCCCGCTCGGTGGTCATGGAGAAGCTGGTCAAGTGGAACGGCGAGACCCACGCCGACATCACCCCCGGCGAGTACACCCAGCTCACCGGCCGGGCCGGCCGTCGCGGCATCGACATCGAGGGCCACGCCGTGGTGCTCTGGCAGCGCGGCCTCGACCCGGAGGCGCTCGCCGGCCTGGCCGGCACCCGCACCTACCCGCTGAAGTCCTCGTTCCGGCCGTCCTACAACATGGCCGTCAACCTGGTCTCGCAGTTCGGCCGGCACCGCTCCCGAGAGCTGCTGGAGACGTCCTTCGCGCAGTTCCAGGCCGACCGCTCGGTGGTCGGCATCGCCCGCCAGGTCCAGCGCAACGAGGAGGGCCTGGACGGCTACCGCGAGTCCATGACCTGCCATCTCGGCGACTTCGACGAGTACATGGCGCTGCGCCGCCAGCTCAAGGACCGGGAGAACGAGCTCGCCCGCGAGGGCAGCAGCCAGCGCCGCGCGGCGGCCGTCGAGTCGATCGAGCAGCTCAAGCCGGGCGACGTCATCCACGTCCCCACCGGCAAGTTCGCCGGCCTGGCGCTCGTCCTCGACCCGGGCCTGCCGCCGGTCGTCCGCTCGCCGCGGGGCGGCCCCCGCCACCCCGACTTCCAGGACGGCCCGCGCCCGGTGGTCCTCACCGCCGAGCGGCAGGTCAAGCGGCTCGCCATGATCGACTTCCCGCACCCGGTCGTCGCCATGGACCGGGTGCGCATCCCCAAGTCCTTCAACCCCCGCAGCCCGCAGTCCCGCCGGGACCTCGCCTCCGCGCTGCGCACCAAGGCCGGCCACCTGGAGCCCGAGCGGTTCCGCAAGGGCCGCGCGGCCGCCGCCGACGACCCGGAGATCACCCGGCTCCGCACCGTCCTGCGCCAGCACCCGTGCCACGGCTGCGACCAGCGCGAGGACCACGCCCGCTGGTCCGAGCGCTACCACCGGCTGCACCGGGACACCGAGCTGCTGGAGCGCAAGATGCGCTCCCGCACCCACACCATCGCCCGCACCTTCGACCGGGTCTGCGGGCTGCTCACCGACCTCGGCTACCTCAGCGGGGACACCGTCACCGACGACGGCCGGCGGCTCGGCCGGCTCTACGGCGAACTCGACCTGCTCGCCTCCGAGTGCATCCGCGAGGGCGTCTGGAACGGCCTGGCCGCCGCCGAACTGGCCGCCTGCGCCTCGGCGCTGGTCTACGAGTCCCGCCAGTCCGACGACGCCACCGCCCCCCGGGTGCCCGAGGGCGGGGCCAAGGAGGCGCTCGGCCAGATGGTCCGGATCTGGGGCCACCTCGACGCCCTGGAGGAGCAGCACCGGATCAACACGGCCGAAGGCGTCGGCCAGCGCGAGCCGGACCTCGGCTTCGCCTGGGCCGCCTACCGCTGGGCACTCGGCCACTCGCTCGACCAGGTGCTGCGCGACGCCGACATGCCGGCCGGTGACTTCGTCCGCTGGACCAAGCAACTGATCGACGTGCTCGGCCAGATCCAGGACGCGGCGGGCGAGGACGTCGAGCTGCGCAAGACCGCCCGCAAGGCCGTCGACGGCCTGCGCCGGGGCATCATCGCCTACTCCTCGGTGAGCTGAGCCCGACTCCGCTGCCGTGATGCCGGCCTTCGAGACTCCTCTCGAAGGCCGGCATCGTCCTGTTCCGGGCCCGCACCACCGCGCGCACAGGAAGTCGGCCGGTCCGACTTCCCACTCCACAGCCGCAGGCTGCCGTCACCCAAGGACGCTCGGCCTGGCGGGCAGTGCTCGCGGCGGCCCCCGCACGACCCGAGCGAGGAGCGCCAACCACGACGTCTTCGTCCCGTCACCGCGCGGGGACGGCCGCGTGCCTCGTCGGGTCGATCCGACGAGGCACGCGGTCAACGGCTATTGGGATATGCGGTGGCGGCCACGGCTCCGCCGGTCGGGGGCCGGGTTGGTCTCGGGGCTGAAGTGGTCGGCCTGGCGGGCGATCCAGGCGTACTCGGTGCTGCCGTCGGGAAGGCGGCGCAGTTCCCAGCGGCCGTGGCGGGTGATGGGCGGCGGGGGCGGGGTGTCCTCGATGCGCAAGCTCGTGACCACGCCGACGACGACGGTCGTGATGGCGAGCGCGAGGAGGACGGCCAAGGCGGTGCCGACGAGGAAGCTGCTCATTGGGAGCGGGCGTGCCTCTCGGTGTCGCGGAGGAGGTTCAGGAGGTTCAGGAGGGTCGAGACGGGCGCGTTGCCGAAGTCGACGAGGAGGCGGCCCTCGACGGTGGTGCCGTTGGTGGCGGCCGATCCCCACTGGATGCCGAACGGGCGGCCCGCTTCGTGGAGTTCGCGGAGGAGCGCGGCGACCTCGGACTCGGTGTAGGTGCGGAGGACGGGGTCGTGGGGCGTGAGCGGGGCGGGGTGGTGGTCGTCTCTCACGCGGCGGCGTCCAGTTCGTACCAGACGACCTTGCCGTTCTTGGTGGGGTCGGCGCCGAAGCGGTGGGTGAGGGAGCGGACGAGGTGCAGGCCCCGCCCGGATACCTCGTACGGGTCGGAGGAGATGTGGGGTTCGGGGAGGGTGGGGTTGTCGTCGCAGACGCACACGCGGAGGGTGCGGGAGAGGAGGGTGACGATGACCAGTGGGGCCTGGCATCCGGCGTGTCGCCAGGCGTTGAAGTAGAGCTCGTGGAGTGCGAGTTCGGCGTCGTGAATGGTGTCCGGGTGCCAGCCGGAGGAGGTGAGGGCGCGACGCAGTTCTTTACGGGCGGCGGACCAGTCGGGCGGGTTGAAGGCACGCATAGGAGACCTCCGTGGAGAGAGGCAGGGGACGGGAGGGGGAGAGAGGTCGACGGAGTCGCCGCAGGGCGCGAGGCCGGACCGGGATCCGTGGCTTTTTGAGGCGAATGGACAGCAGTCGCCTACTGTCCAGGCAACAGGCGCTACTGACGATCCATCATGTGATCGACGCAACACTGACAGTAAGCCATTAGGTTCCACGCGTGCAACACGATCTAAGAAGATGGGGTGGCGCAGTCGAGCAGCCTCGCCCTGGCGTGTGGCATCCCGGGCACGCGCAGCGGGAGACTGCTCCGATACGGAAGGACACCCCTTGGCACTCAGGACTCACATCAGCGAGCGGCAACGGCGATTCGGCGCTGAGCTGAGGCGTCTTCGCGAGGGAGCCGGACTGGCGGTCAAAGATGCCGGCGCCCTCGTTGGCATGGGCGGCCCGCAGCTCAGCCACATCGAGGCCGGTCGCACGGGGCTCGATCCAGGCCGGGTCGTCGCGCTACTGGATGCCTATGGTCACACGGATGAGACCTATAGGGCGGTTCTCCAGGAGATGGGGCTGAGTAGCGGGAAGGGCTGGTGGACCGCCTTCAAAGGGTTCGTCCATACCTCGGCGCTCGACCTTGCCGAGTCCGAGTCGACCGCCGCAGCACTGTCCAGCTACGAGACCCTACTGATCCCCGGACTCCTCCAGGTCGCACGCTATAGCGAGATCATCCTCAGCGGAGACCAGAAGAAGGTCGAGTTTCGCCGCACCCGTCAGCAGGCGATAAGCATCGACGGGGCGCTCCCGCTTCATGCCGTCATCCATGAAGCTGCCCTGCGCTCGCGATTCGGCGGCCCCTCGGTCATGCGGGAGCAGCTGGACTATCTGGTCGAGGCGAGCGAACTCCCCCACGTCACCATCCAGATTCTGCCCTTCCGTTGCGCCGAGTACGTGTCCACGGACACGTCTTTCATGATTGTGCATGGTCGGCACCATGACCTGGATACGGTGCTGATGGAGCATCCTGGCGGCTCGTCGTACCTGAGCGATCCGGAACCCGTCATCGCCTATCGTTCGAAGTTCGAGCGCCTCAAGTCCCTCGCTCTCCCGGAACTGGACACGTCCCGCACTCTACGATCCAGAGTCGATCACGACTCCTGGGGACTGATCCAGCACATCCGTTACACGCTCTAAGGAAGGCGCACATGTCACAGCTCGATTGGCAGAAGTCCAGCTTCAGCGGAGATCAGGCCAACTGTGTCGAGGTCCGTGGAGGGGCTGGGCTGGTCGAACTCCGTGAGTCCGACGACGGTGAGGTCATCATCCGCACCACTCCCGATGCCTTCGCCGATCTCCTGCGCGCGATCAAGGCCGGTGAACTCGACCACCACGCGTGACCTTTGCGGCGCCTCGCTCTCCCGGAGCGAGGCGCCGCATGCCCTCCCTGCTGAACCCCCGGGCGAAGGTGAGGCGCGCGCAGGAAGTCGACCGGGTCGACTTCCTGCGCGGGGACATCCGGCGGCGAGGGAGGAATCTCGACTCGGACGGCCGGGACTACGGCTTGACTGAGAGCACGTAGACCTTGACCGATCCGGGGCCCCGGGTAGGTGACCATAATTGACTGGCTGGGACTCTTCATGTCGTCCTCCTTTGCCGGAGCCACCACTCCCTTGACGGGCTGCGAGAACAGATCAGCGGACCATCCGGTCAGTTTGAGGTCGCTGTCGGTGAACTCCTGACCCCGGAGTTCAGCTGGGACTCGCTGACTCCCATCCCGGACAGGAACGCACCTCCCACGAGACAGGCGACGGTCAGTTTGAGTACGGCTCTCATTGGGGCACTCCTTACATCATGGCCGATCCCTCGAGCCTGCCGCAGTCTTCATTGAGCGGGCTTGTCCGGAGAAGCGCCCAGCTCGACCTCCTACGGAGTGGAGCGGTTCCACGTGGGGGCGGAACGCGGAGTCGAGCGTGCCCCGAACCGATATCCCGGGCGGGGCGAGCTCCACGCAGAACCAGGTTCGTCGGCTCGTCGCCGCCGTCGGGCTACTGCCGGACGAAGGGTTCTTGACCAGCCTTGGTGACGGTCAGTTGCAGTCGCTCCGGGCCGTCGTCCTTGTAGTAGACGAAGAACCTCTTGCATGTCAGATCTCCGGCGGTGGAGGTCAAGTCGACCGCTGCGCCGGGGCCGGCGTCACTCAACGTCTCGTGACGCCAGGTTCCAGTGAACGGCACCGCTACGGCGGATTCCTTCCCCTGGCACACGGCTGGGAGCAGGCTCACGTCCCTGAGCGTACCGTCGCCCAGAAACTGAATCGTGCCGATTCTCGACTTCCACGATCCGACGACGGGCGCCTCAGTTTCGCCCCTTGCCTGTGCGCACGAAGCCGCAAACGGCAGCGTGCACACCAGAGAGGCCGCCGCAAGACGAAGCCTGCCGGGGGTGAGCACCTGCCCCGGCCTGAAGGATTTGATCACCTGGACTTCCTTTCGAAGTTGCGCTATTTGAAGTCACTGGGGCGGGCGTAGTCTCCGGTCGCCAGGTACTTCCGTGCCTCGTCGACGATCGTGCTCCTGAGCTGCGCGTCTGAGGCTCCGGGGTTCGCCGAAGCGATCTTCTCACCCAGCTTTCGGCCGTATTCATTGTTCACCAGGTCGGATATGTGGTCGGCATAGTCGTGACCCGCCCTGGCGCCGAAGGCTTCATGGGCGTCTGCCGCCATCTCTGCGTTCTGGCGCCCGTACTTGACCGTGATCATGGCTTGCCAGGTGAAATGGCGAAAGGCATTTGCCTCTTCGGTCTCTTCGCGACCGTACTCCTGCAGTTGGGCCCCTGCGGACCACCCCGTGATCTGCTTTACGTCGTAGCAGTCGAGCGCACCCATGTGGGCGCAGACCATGAGTTCGGACTTCTTGGCCTTACCAGTTGCGATCTCGTCGTATGGCTGTGCGCCCGCGATCTCCTTCTGTCCGGGTTTCGTCTCGTACTTGAAGTTGGTGTTCTTGAGGTAGTTCTTTTCCAGCTGTAAGCCGTAGTTCCTTCGTGCCTACTTCTTCTCGTCCTCAATGCTGCCCGGCACGCTGCCAGCCCATCCCTTGCCCGGCTGGGATCGGCCATGTTGACCGGGTTGTTGTTGCTTTAGACGTCGGCAAGGGAGTTGCGGTCGATGGACAGGGAGTTGGTGCCGTGGTGGTCGGCGAAGTGGTAGGTGAGCTTGGTCGGGCCCTGGCGGACGAGGGTCATGCCGCCAGGGACGGTGTAGTAGCGGGTTCCGGTGGAGGCTCCACTACCGGTGTTGTAGCTGAGTTCGTCCCCGCCACCGAGGTTGACGGTGACCTTGCCGGGGTTGCGGCGGATCAGCTGGTTGCCGTCGGCGTCGTAGACGTAGGTCGTGGTGGCCGAGCCCTGGGTGAGTGAGGCGAGCTTGCCCTCTGCGTCCCAGGTCAGGGCCGCGCCATTGGCCGCGTCGGTCGAATTCCAGGTGGAAGCGCTCCCCTTGGCCTGCCAGCCCGCCGTGTAGACGGCGTAGTTGCCGTCGTCCTGGACGAGTGCGAAGTAGCCGCTGCCGTTGCCGACCCAGGTGTTGGACGACCACAGCGGGACGCGCTGGGGATCGTAGACGACGAAGTTGCCGTCGTCCTGCATGGTGGCCCCCGCACCCGGGTGGCCCTGGGTGCCGGTCGACCAGACCGCTGTTCCGCTGCGCAGTGAGGTGAGGACGAGGTTGCCGTCGCTCTGCATGGTCAGCCGGCCACTGTTGGAGCTCACCGACTCGCCGGACTTGAGGACGGCTCCGGCCTTCAGCTGCTTGCTTCCTCCACGTTGATCCAAAGCTCAAGGGTGCCCGAGAAGGAGAAGGGGCCCGCCGCGAGGTGCGGCGGGCCCCTTCCGGGTGGGTCAGCGGGTGGCGGCCAGGGCCTCCAGCAGGCGGTCCAGGGAGGTGCCGAGGCCCCAGCGGGCCGCGAGGTCCTCCAGGGTCATCGGGTCGAGCGGCTCCGAGGGGAGGGCGGGGTCGAACGCCGGGAGCGGGGCGTCGGTGGCGACCCGCACCACGGTCGGGGCGACGTCCAGGTAGGCGGAGCCCTCGACCAGGTTGCGCCGCCGGGCCGGGGTCAGCCGCGAGCCCACGTCCAGCGCGGCGGCGCGGATGCCGGCCAGGTCGCCGTACTCGTGGATCAGCTGGGCGGCGGTCTTCTCGCCGATGCCCTTGACGCCCGGCAGGCCGTCGCTGGCGTCGCCGCGCAGTGCGGCCATGTCCGCGTACCGGTCGCCGCGCACGCCGTACTTCTCCTGCAGCAGGGCGTCGTCGGTGACCTGGAGGTTGCCCATGCCCTTGACCGGATAGAGCACGGTGATCGCGCGGGCGTCGTCCACCAGCTGGAACAGATCGCGGTCGCCGGTGACGATCTGGACCGGGCCGGTGGCGCCGGCGGTGAGGGTGCCGATCACGTCGTCGGCCTCGTAGCCGGGGGAGCCGACCCGGGCGATGCCGAGCGCGTCCAGGACCTGCTCGATCACCGGGACCTGCGGGGAGAGGTTGTCCGGCACCTCCTCCTCGCCGTTCTCGGCCGCCTCGGCGAGCCGGTGCGTCTTGTAGGAGGGGATCAGGTCCACCCGCCACTGCGGGCGCCAGTCGGCGTCCATGCAGGCGACCAGCTGGTCGGGCCGGTGGTCGTGGACCAGCCGGGCGATGAAGTCCAGCAGGCCCCGGACGGCGTTGACCGGCTCACCCTGCGGCGAGCGCAGGGTGTCCGGTACGCCGAAGAAGGCCCGGAAGTAGAGGCTGGCGGAGTCGAGCAGCATCAGGCGGGGTGCGGTCACGCCTCCGATCATGCCGTACCGGGCGGACAGCCGGCCGGTACCGGTGCGCGCCGGTCGGTGCGCACCGGCGGGAGCCGGCGGCGGGGCTGGTTCGGGGGCGGGTCCGGGCGGGCGGGGTGCCGGACCGGCTCAGTGCTTGTGCGGACCGGCGCGGTGGACGGGGCCGTGCGCGTCCGCGCAGTGCTCGGGGACCGGACCGCCGGGGGTGGTGATCTGGAGCAGTGCGCCCGCCTCGTCCTCGCCGACGTGGTCGACCTGGAGGGTGCTGTGCGAGATCCCGTACTCCTTGGAGAGCTTGCGCTGCAGCTCGCGGCGGACGGCGTGGCAGTCGCCGCCGGGGGTGACGAGGATGTGCGCGGACAGGGCCGGCTGGTTGGAGGTGATCTCCCAGATGTGCAGGTCGTGGATCTCCTCGACCAGCGGCTGGGTGACCAGCCGGTCCGCCACCGCGTCCGGGTCGATGCCGGCCGGGGCGGCTTCGAGGAAGATCCGCCCGGAGTCGCGGACCAGGCCGATGCCGGCCTTGAGCATCAGCGCCACCACGATCAGCGAGGCGATCGAGTCGGCGCGGACGAAGCCGGTGGTCACCACGATCAGGCCGGCGACGGCGGTCGCGATGAACGCGTAGAGGTCGGTGAGCACGTGCTGGAAGGCGCCCTCGACGTTGAGCGAGCTGCGGTTGGCCTTGGACATGCACCAGGTAGCGGCGATGTTCACGACGATCCCGACCAGCGCGGTGACCAGCACCAGCGAGCCGGCCACCTCCGGGGGCTCGAACAGCCGGGTGATCGCCTCGTAGCCGAGCCAGGCGGAGAGGATCAGCAGCGTCACGCCGTTGGCCTGGGCGGAGAGGATCTCCGCGCGCTTGAGCCCGTAGGTGTAGCCGCCCCGGGCCGGGCGGGCGGAGAGCCGCATGGCGATCAGGGCGAGCACGATCGAGGCGGCGTCGGTGAGCATGTGCGCGGCGTCCGAGATCAGCGCCAGCGAGTGGGCGGCGAAGCCGACCACCACCTCCCCGGCCATGAACACCACGATCAGTACGAGTGCGCTGACCAGCCAACGGCGGTCCGCGTCCGCGGCCACGCCGTGCGAGTGGCCGCCGTGGCCGCCGTGGGTGTGGCCGCCGTGCGCCTGCTTGTGGTCATGAGCATGATCATCATAGTGCTCGTGCCCGGCCATCGAAGTCCTCTCCTGGACGTGCGGGGGTGGGGGGAAGGGGGCGCGACTGCCCTGCATCCGAAGTGAACCTCAGATCGAACGAAGATCCAAAGGCTGCATTGGAGACCGTTGTCATTGCCGTGCCGTAACCCCCGTCCGGTATCGTCGCGCCGCCGTCTAACGGGGGAGTCGCACATGGGCGTGACCGGCCGGGTGAGCCTGGGTGAGATAGCCCGGGAGTGGGGACGGATCGGGGTGCTCGGCTTCGGCGGACCGCCCGCACACATTCTGCTGCTGCGGCGGCTCTGCGTGGAGCGGCGCGGATGGCTGACGCCGACCGAGTTCGAGGACGGCATCGCGGCGACCAATCTGCTGCCCGGGCCGGCCTCCACCCAGTTGGCCGTACTCACCGCCGGCCGGCTGCGCGGCACCCCCGGCGCGCTGGTCGGCGGGGTCTGCTTCATCGCGCCGGGACTCGTGCTGATCCTGGTGCTCGCGGCGCTCCTCCTGGCCGGCGACCCGCCGCTCGCGGTGCTCGGCGCGGCGGCCGGTGCCGGCGCGGCCGTTCCGGCGGTCGCCGTGCAGGCCGCGACCTCGCTGGTCCCGGGCAGCTTCGCCCGGGCCGGGCGGGAGCGGGCCGCCCGCACCCGCTGGGCCGGGTACGCGGCGGCGGGCGCGGCGGCCGCGATCGTCACCGGGCCCTGGCTGGTGCTGGTCCTGATCGCGGCGGGGCTGGCCGAGGCGGCGCTGCGCGGACGGCCGGACCGGCTGTCCGGCGACCGGCCGTCCGGCCCGGCCGCCGCGCTGCCGCTGGCCGTCGGGCTGCCCGCGCTCGGCGGACTGGGCGCCGTGGCCTGGGTGGCGTTCAAGGTGGGGGCGCTCTCCTACGGGGGCGGCTTCGTGATCATCCCGTTGATGCGGGACGACGCGGTCAACCGCTACCACTGGATGACGGACGGACAGTTCCTCAACGCCGTCGCCCTCGGCCAGGTCACCCCCGGCCCGGTGGTGCAGACCGTCGCGGTGGTCGGCTACGCGGCCGCCGGGCTCGTCGGTGGGCTGCTGGCGGCGGCGGTCGCCTTCGCGCCGTCGTTCCTCTTCGTGATCGTCGGCGGACGCCACTTCGACCGGCTCCGCGCCGACCGGCGGGTGCAGGACTTCCTCACCGGCGCGGGGCCGGCCGTGATCGGCGCCATCGCCGGATCGGCCGTGCCGCTCGCCGCCGCGCTGGGTCACGTCTGGCAGTGGGGGGTCCTGGCCGGGGCGCTGCTCTGGCTGGTCGCGGCCCGGCGCGGCGTGGTGCTCACCCTGCTGGCCGCCGGAGCGGCCGGCGTGCTGGCGGCGGTCGCCGATCTGCCAGTGGCGTGAACCCTCCCGAGGGGGCTCACCCGACCGGGTGACGCCGGTTTGCGCGCCCCCGTGCGCCTGCGCAACGATCGGCGCCCGTGAAGATCACTACGGCGGAGGCCGTCCACTGGCTCGTCGAACTGGAGCCCATCGCCGCCGATCTGATGAACCGTCACCTCGCAACGGCGCGCGAGTGGTTCCCGCACCAGTACGTGCCGTGGAGCCTCGGGCGGGATTTCGACGGGCCGCTCGACGGTGAACCCTGGCGGGCCGAGCACTCCACGCTCGCCCCGGCCGTCCGCTCCGCCCTGGTGGTCAACCTGCTGACCGAGGACAACCTCCCCGGCTACCACTGGACCATCGCCGCGCAGACCTCCCGCGACGGAGCCTGGGGGGCCTGGCTGCACCACTGGACCGCCGAGGAGGACCGGCACGCCGCCGCCATCCGCGCCTACCTGCACGCCTCCCGCGCCGTCGACCCGATCGCGCTGGAGCGCGCCCGGATGGCCCAGGTCGCCACCGGCACCCTCCCCGAACCGGACGGCGTGCTCGGCCTGGTCGCCTACGCGGCGGTGCAGGAGCTCGCCACCCGGGTCAGCCACCGCAACACCGGCCGGCTCAGCGGCGACCCGGTCTGCGACCGGCTGCTCACCAGGGTCGCCCAGGACGAGAACCTGCACATGGTCTTCTACCGCGAACTGCTGCGGGCCGCCCTGGCGTCGGACCCGGACCAGGTCCTGGTCACCCTCGACGCGACCGTCCGCGGCTTCGCGATGCCCGGCCAGGGCATGCCCGGCTTCGCCCAACTGGCCGGCGAGATCGCCATCGCGGGCGTGTACGACCTGCGGGTCCACCACGACGAGGTGCTCGTCCCGCTGCTCCGCTCGCTCAAGGTCCTCGAACTGACGGGACTCGGCCCCGCCGGCGAGCAGGCGCGCGACCGGCTCGCCGGGTACCTGGAGCACCTCGACGCCAGGGCCTCCCGGTTCGTCGAGCGCCGGGACCGGGCGCTCGACGTCCGGGCCCGGCGCGAGCAGGCCGCCACGGCCTGAAGCGCCCCGCGGCGCCGCCGTCCCGCGGCCCTGCCGCTCCGCACCGCCGTCCCGCGGCGTCCGCCCCGAAGCGCCGCCGACCCGCGTCGCCCTTCCCGGTGCCGCCGACCCGCGTCGCCTCGCGCGGGCCGTCCGGTACCGCCCGCCCGTTCCCCGAACAGGAGAGGTATGACCACCACCACCGTCGGCACCAGCGCCGCCGACATCGAGTTCCACTACGACCTCGGCAATGACTTCTACGCCCTCTGGCTCGACGAGACGCTCAGCTACTCCGCCGCCGTCTGGGACGGCATCGCCCCCGGCGAGCCCGACACCACCGCCCTGCCCCGCGCCCAGCGGGCCAAGCTCGACCTGCACCTCGACCTGGCCGGCGCCGCCTCCGACGCCGGGTTCCGCCTGCTCGACGTCGGCTGCGGCTGGGGCGGCCTGCTCACCCACGCCGTCCTCACCGGCCGGGCCGGCGAGGCCACCGGGCTCACCCTCTCCCGCGCCCAGCACGCCCACGTACGGGGGCTCGCGCTCCCCGGCGTCGACGTCCGGTTGGAGAGCTGGGACGGCCACCGCCCCGAGCGGCCCTACGACGGGATCGTCTCGATCGGTGCCTTCGAGCACTTCGCCACCGCCGACATGGACGCCGCCGGACGGCTCGCCGCCTACCGCGGCTACTTCGAACGCTGCCACGGCTGGCTGCGCCCCGGCGCCCGGATGTCGTTGCAGACCATCGCCTACGACGGCGTGGCCGGCGGCGACGGTCCGGTCGGCTCGTTCGTCGCGGCCGAGGTCTTCCCCGGTGCGGCGCTGCCCCGGCTCGGCGAGATCGTCACCGCCGGGGACCCGTACTTCGCGGTGACCGCCGTCCGGGCCTCCGCCGAGGACTACGCCCGCACCCTGGGCGCCTGGTCCGCCCGGCTGCTGCGGGCCCGCGCCGAGGCGGAGGCACTGGTCGGCCCGGACGGTTTCCGCCGCTACCGCCGCTACCTGCGCGCCTGCGAGGTCACCTTCCTGCGCGGCGCCGCCACGCTCTACCGGA
Source organism: Kitasatospora sp. NPDC127035 (assembly GCF_042726075.1). NCBI lineage: Bacteria > Bacillati > Actinomycetota > Actinomycetes > Kitasatosporales > Streptomycetaceae > Kitasatospora > Kitasatospora sp. NPDC127035. The sequence goes on from NZ_JBHXDN010000021.1 coordinate 62,594, forward strand.
TCGGCTTCCGGCGGCGCGACGAACCGCTCCGGCTGCCGGTCTGAGGCCCGGGTGGACCCCTCGAACGGCCCGGTGGCCCGGCCGCGGGCGTGGGCGGCGGTGGCCGTCGTCTGCGCCGCCCTCTTCCTCCTCGGGCTCGACTTCACCGTCCTCAACGTGGCGATCCCGAGCCTGCGGGACGATCTCCGGCCGACTCTGGCCGAGACCCAGTGGATCGTCGACGGTTACGCGCTCGCGCTGGGCGGCTGCGTGCTCGCCGCCGGCGCGCTCGGCGACCGGTACGGCCGGCGGCGGGCCTTCGCGACCGGACTCGCCGTCTGCGCGCTCGCCTCGGCGGCCGGTGCGCTCGTCGACGGCCCGGCCGGACTCGTCGCCGCACGCTGCGCGATGGGCGTCGGCGCGGCACTGTTCATGCCCTCGACGCTCTCCACCGTGGTGCACGTCCTGCCCACGGCGGCCGACCGGCGGCGGGCGATCGGGATCTGGGCGGCGGTGGCCGGCGTCGGCGCGCTGTTCGGTCCGGTGGTCGGCGGCCGGCTGGTCGAACAGCACGGCTGGCAGGCCGCGTTCTGGCTCAACGTCCCCGTGGTGGCGGCGATCCTGGTGGTCACCCCGGTGATCCCCGAGTCGCGCGATCCGGAGGCCCGGCCGCTGGACCGGCTCGGCGCACTGCTCTCCTGCGCCGCTCTGCTCACCCTCGTGTGGGGGATCATCGAGGCGCCCGGACGCGGCTGGACCAGCCCCGAGGTGCTTGCCGCCCTCGCCGCCGCCACGCTGCTGCTCGGCCTCTTCGTGCTGCGCCAACTCCGCTGCGCCGCACCGATGGTGCCGGTCCGGCTGCTGCGCGACGGGCCGGTCTGGCCGGCCACGGTCTGCCTGGCGCTGATGTCCTTCGCGATGTTCGGCGCGATGTTCCTGCTGACCCTCTACCTCCAGCAGGTCCGGGGCCTCTCGGCCTGGCAGGCCGGGCTGCGGATGGTCCCGCTCTCGCTGGGGCTGGCCGTCGGGGCCGTCCTCGGCCCGGTGGTCGCCCGGTACGCCGGCGCGCGCGTCCCGGTCGCGGCCGGGCAACTGCTGATCGCCGCCGGATTCGTTCAACTCGGTCGTCTCGGCGTGGAGTCCGGGGACGCGCCGGTGTTCGTCTTCGAGGCGGTCTCCGGTTTCGGCGCCGGGCTGATGGCGCCGGTCGCCACCGAGCTGGTGATGAGCGCGGTGCCGGCCGCCATGGCCGGGGTCGGATCGGCCCTCAACGACGCCACCCGGCAGGTCGGTTCGACCCTCGGCGTGGCGGTGCTCGGCTCCGTGCTGGCCACCGCCGCGGCCGATGCGGCGACCGGCGACCGTATCGCGTTCACCACCGGGCTCACCGCGGCGGCGCAGGTTGGCGGGGCCGTCGCCGCGGCGGGCGTCCTGCTCGCCTGGTTCCGGCTGCCCGCCCGCCTCCCCGTCCCGCAGCCTGCCGCGCGGCCCGTCCCTCAGGCCGTCCCACAGGCCGTCCCTCAGGCCGTCCTGCCGCCCGTCCTCGCCCCCGAACCGGACCGAACGGCCCGGCCGTTCGCACCGTCCGCCACTGAAAGGAACGTCCCATGAACGACAGCTTCACCGTCCTGCGTGCCTGCCTGGTCGAGGAGTTCGAGGTGCCGGCCGCCCTCGTCACGCCCGAGGCCACGCTGGCCTCGCTGTCGCTCGACAGTCTCGCGCTGGTCGAACTCTCCCTGCTGGTCGAGGAGCGGATCGGCGTCACCGTCCGCGACATCCGGCCGGACTCCACGCTCGGCGAACTGCTCGCCCACGCCGGTGCCGCCCCGGCCGAGGTCGATGGCCCGGGCGCCGTTCCGGTCGCCGGCCGGGGTGCCGCTGCGGGTGCCGCGCCGGGCGCCCTTCCGGCTCCCGGTGCCGCCCCGCTCGTCGGTGTCGATCTGACCGCGGGCGCCGTCAGTTGAGCGCCCACACGGTGGCCGACCGGGCGGTGGCGGTGACCGGGCTCGGCCTGGTCACCCCCGCCGGCTTCGGCGTGGCGGCCGGCTGGGACCACCTGCTCGGCGGAGCGCCGACCGCCCGGCGCGACCCGCTCCTCGCCGGGCTGAACGTCGACTTCTCCTGCCGGGCCGACGGCTTCGACCCGGTCGCCCTGCTCGGCGGCCGGCTGGTCCGGCGGCTCGACCGGTTCGCCCAACTCGCCGTCCTGGCCGCCCGGGAGGCCGTCGCCGACGCCGACCTCGACCCGGCCGACTGGAACCCGGACCGGGTCGGGGTGGTGCTGGGGGTGAGCGCCAGCAGCACGGACACCCACGCGGTCGAGTACGGGCGGCTCGCGGACGGCCGGCCCGGCCTGGTCTCTCCGCTGATGGCACCGCGCTCCATCCCCAACATGGCCGCCGGCGAGGTCGGCCTCGACCTCGGGGCCCGGGGGCCCAACCTGGTCACCAGCACGGCCTGCGCCTCCGGCACCACCGCCCTCGGCGTCGCCTGCGACCTGCTCCGGGCCGGCTCCTGCGACGTGGTGCTGGCCGGCGGCACGGAGAGCGGCCGGGCGCCCATGGTGGCGACCTCCTTCGACCGGCTCGGCGCGCTCTCCCGCCGCCGGCACGACCCGGCCGGGGCCTCCCGGCCCTTCGACGCCGACCGGGACGGCTTCGTGCTCGGCGAGGGCGCGGGCCTCCTGGTGCTGGAACGCGCCGCGGACGCCCGGGCCCGTGGCGTCCGCCCGCGCGCCTACCTGGCCGGCCACGGTTCGACCGCCGACGCCCACCACTTCACCGCGCCCCGCCCGGACGGCGCGGGTCTGGCCCGCGCCGTCCGGATCGCACTCGCCGACGCCGGGCTGGCGCCGCACGAGATCGGCCACGTCAACACGCACGGCACCGGCACCACGCTCAACGACCTGGCCGAGGCCGCCGCCCTGCGGCAGGTCTTCCGCCGGCCGCCCCCGGTCACGGCGGTCAAGAGTGTGATCGGCCACTGCCTGGGCGCGGCGGGCGCGATCGAGGCGGCCGTCACCGTCCTCACCCTCCAGTACGGGCTGATCCCGCCCACCGCCAACCTCGACCGGCTGGACGAGGCGATCGACCTCGACGTGGTCACCAAGATGCCGAGGCGCGTCCAGCTCCAGGCCGCCGTCTCGGTGTCCAGCGGCTTCGGCGGCCAGAACGCGGCCGTCGTCCTGACCTCCGCCTGACACGCCCCCGTCCGCCTGCCCCGGGAGTCCCACCATGCCCGCCCCGACCACCCGCTCCGCCCCGGAAACCCCGTCCGCCCCCGCGGCCCGCCGCCCCCTGCTCCGCGCCCGGCTCGCCGCCTCCCGGCTCTACGGCCGGCTGCTGATGCGCCGCCCGCCCGCCGACTGGTCGGCCCCGCACGCCGACGGCCGCTACGGCCCGGCCGAACCCGCGGACGAGCGGCCGGTCACCCTGCTGATGCTCGGCGACTCCCTCGCCCGGAGCTTCGGCGCCGACCGCCCCGAGGAGACGCTCGGGGCCCGGCTCGCCCAGGCGCTCGGCGACCGGCTGGACCGGCCCGTCGACCTGCGCGTCCTCGCCCGGGTCGGTGCCACCACGACCGGCCTGCGCCGGCAGACCGCCCGGGCGGCGCGCCTGCGGCCCGGGCTCGCGGTGGTGATCGTCGGCGGCAACGACGCCCTCCTCCCGCTGCCGATCGGCCGGTCCGCCCGTCTGTTCGCCGTGCTGCTCGGGCGGCTCCGCGAGACCGGCTGGCAGCCGGTCGTGGTGCCGTGCCCCGACCCCGGCCACGCGCCCGGCTTCCGTGCCCCCGCCCGACTGGTCGGCGGGCACCGTTCCCGGCGCCTCGCCCGCCGGCAGGCCCGCGCCGCCGAGCGCGCCGGGACGCCGCTGGCCCCGTCCTCCGGGCCCGAGTTCCAGGACCGTGCCGAGCTGCTCCTCGCCCCCGACGGCGTCCACCCGAGTTCCCGGGGCTACGCCGAGCACGCCGCCCGCATGCTCCCCGCGCTTCTCGACGCCGCCTCCCGACTGCCCGCCGAGCCGGTGGCCGCCGAGCCGGTACCCGCCGAACCGGTGGCCGCCGTGGCCGCGGGTACCTCGGCGGCGCCCACCGCCTGAGCGCCCACCGAACACGGCCCGGACGTCCGAACGCCCGCACCCCCGTACGGGGCGCGGGCGTCCGGACGCACCGACGGTCCCGCCGGCTACCGCACCTCGACCGCCTCCAGGCCCAGGCCCAGGCCCAGGTCCGGATCCAGTTCCGGCGTCCGCGCCGCCGTCGCCGCCCGGACCAGCGCCTGCATCACCCGGAGGTCGTCCCCCTGCTCGGGGTGCCACTGCACGCCGAGCGTGAATCCCGGTCCCTCCACCGCCTCCACCGTCCCGTCCGGTGCGTGCGCGCCGACCCGCAGGCCCGTGCCGAGCCGGTCCACCGCCTGGTGGTGGAAGGTCGGCACGGTCAGTTCGGGCTCCGGCAGCAGCCCGCCGAGCAGCGTCCCGGGCACCGGCCGCACCACGTGCGTGCCGTACTTGCCGGGGGATCCGGTGTGCACGTCCACCTCGACGACGTCCGGCAGGTGCTGCACCAGCGTGCCCCCGCAGACGACGTTCAGGACCTGCATGCCCCGGCAGATCCCCAGCAGCGGCATGCCCGCCGCGAGCGCCGCCCGCAGCAGCGCGCACTCCCAGACGTCCCGTTCGACGGTGTCCACGTCGGTGAGCGGGTGCGGCTGCTGCCCGTAGTAGGCGGGGTCGATGTCCGGTCCGCCCGCCACGACCAGGGCGTCCAGTCGCGCCAGCACCTCCGGCGCGCGTTCCGGGGCGTCCGGCGGCAGCAGCACCGCGATCCCGCCCGAGTCCTTGACGTACGAGGTGTACCGCTCGGGCACCAGGGCCACCCGGCGGTCCCTCCAGTCGCTCCAACTCGCGTCCACCAGATAGGTGCTGACGCCGACAAAAGGCCTGCGATCCATGGCGGGCATTCTCCTCCCGTGCCGCCCGATACATCGCCAACCACGCATATCGGCGCGCCACACCAGCCCGCCCTCTTCCGCGCCGTCCGTGACAGGCCGTACGGTTCCCTGTGACCACGTGATCTCACAGCGTGATCGACGAGGAGGGTGTCCGCCATGAACGACCACGTCGCCGCGCCAGGCAGCGCCGCCGCTGCGCCGACCGCCCAGCCCGGCGCCACCGGCTCTGCCGGACCCGGCGCCGGGTCCGGCAGAGCCGTGTCGGCCGCGTCGCGCCGTGCCCCGCTGGCCCTGGACGAGCTGCGCGCCCTGGTCGACGCCGGCGAGATCCACACCGTCGCGCTCGCCTTCACCGACATGCAGGGCAGACTCCAGGGCAAGCGCTTCGCCGCCCGGTTCTTCCTCGACGAGGTGGCCGAGAACGGCGCGGAGGCCTGCGACTACCTGCTCGCCGTCGACATCGACCTCAACACGGTGGACGGCTACGCCCTCTCCTCCTGGGAGACCGGCTACGGCGACTTCGCGATGCGCCCCGACCTCGACACCCTCCGGCTCACGCCCTGGCAGCCGGGCACCGCCCAGGTCACCGCCGACCTCGCCCGGCACGGTGGACGTCCGGTCGCCGCGGCGCCCCGCCAGCTGCTGCGCCGCCAGATCGAGCGGCTGGCCGAACAGGGCCTGGCCGCCGACATCGGCACGGAGCTGGAGTTCCTGGTCTTCCGCGACACCTACGAGCAGGCCTGGCAGGGCGGTTACCGCAGCCTGACCCCGGCCAACCTCTACAACGTCGACTACTCGCTGCTCGGCACCGCCCGGGTCGAGCCGCTGCTCTCCCGGATCCGCATCGAGATGGCCGGCGCCGGCCTGGTGGTGGAGTCCGCCAAGGGGGAGTGCAACCTCGGCCAGCACGAGATCGCCTTCCGCTACACGGACGCGCTCACCACCTGCGACCAGCACAGCGTCTACAAGACCGGTGCCAAGGAGATCGCCGCCCAACTGGGCTGCGCGCTCACCTTCATGGCCAAGTACGACGAGCGCGAGGGCAACAGCTGCCACATCCACCTCTCGCTGCGCGACGCCGTCGGCGCCCCGGCCTTCGCCGACCCCGACGGTCGGATGACCGACACCATGCGGCACTTCCTGGCCGGCCAGCTGCTCGCGCTGCGCGAGTTCACCCTGCTGTACGCGCCCAACATCAACTCCTACAAGCGGTACCGGCCGGGTTCGTTCGCCCCGACGGCGGTCGCCTGGGGCCGGGACAACCGCACCTGCGCCTACCGGGTGGTGGGCCGCGGCCCGGGCCTGCGGATGGAGAACCGGGTGCCCGGCGGGGACGTCAACCCGTATCTCGCGGTGGCCGGCATGATCGCGGCCGGCCTGCACGGGGTACAGCAGAAGCTGGAACTGCCCGCGCCCTGCCTGGGCAACGCCTACGCCGTCGAGGACTACGCCCGGGTGCCCGGCTCGCTCCGCGAGGCGGCCGACCTGTGGGGCGCGAGCGAGCTCGCCCGCGCCGCGTTCGGGGACGACGTGGTCGAGCACTACCTGCACATGGCCAGGGTCGAACAGGCCGCCTACGACAGCGCCATCACCGACTGGGAGCGCTACCGATCCTTCGAGCGGATGTGACCACCATCGACACCACCAGTGACACCACCACCGCCACCGCCACCGCCGGCCACGGGTCCGGCGCGGGACCCGCCGTCTCCGTCGTCCTCAACCCCGCCACCGGCGAGACCCTCGCCACCGTCCCGGACACCACCCCGGAGCGGCTGGACGCCGCCGTCCAGCGCGCCGTCAAGGCGCAGCAGGGCTGGGCCGCCCTCGCTCCCGGCGAGCGGGCCCGGCTGCTGCGGCGCTTCGCCGACCAGGTCGAGGTGCACGTCCCCGAACTCGCCGGACTGGAGGTCGCCGAGGCCGGCCACACCGTCGGGACCGCCCACTGGGAGGCGGGCAACGTCCGCGACCTGCTGGAGTACGCGGCCGGGGGAGTGGAGCGGCTGACCGGGCGGCAGATCCCGGTGGCCGGCGGCCTGGACGTCACGTTCCACGAGCCGGTCGGCGTGGTGGGGGTGATCGCGCCGTGGAACTTCCCGATGCCGATCGCCGCCTGGGGCTTCGCCCCCGCCCTCGCCGCCGGGAACGCGGTGCTGCTGAAGCCCGCCGAGGCCACCCCGCTGACCGCACTGCGGCTGGCCGAACTCGCCCTCGCCGCCGGACTGCCCGAGGGCCTGTTCCAGGTGGTCCCGGGTGCGGGCCCGACCACCGGCCGGGCCCTGGTCGACCACCCCGCCGTCCGCAAGATCGTCTTCACCGGTTCGACGGTGGTCGGCAAGGAGGTCGCCGCCCGCTGCGCGGCCCGGGCCAAGCGGGTCACCCTCGAACTCGGCGGCAAGAGCCCCAACATCGTCTTCGCCGACGCCGACCTCGCCGGGGCCGCCGATCCGATGTCCTTCCTCGACAACAGCGGTCAGGACTGCTGCGCCCGCAGCCGGATCCTGGTCCAGCGTGCGGTCTACGACGACTTCCTCGCCCTGCTGCTGCCCGCCGTCGAGGCGGTCCGCACCGGTGACCCGGCCGACCCGGAGACCCAGCTGGGCCCGCTGATCTCGGCCGCGCAGGTCCGCCGGGTGGCGTCGTTCGTCACCCCGGACCTTCCCGTGCTGGCCCGCGGCGCCGTGCCGGACGGCCCCGGCTTCTGGTACCCGCCGACGGTGCTGGCGCCCACCGACCCGGACGCGCCGGCGGTCACCGAGGAGGTCTTCGGTCCGGTCGCCGTCGTGCTGCCCTTCGAGGACGAGGCGGACGCCCTGCGGCTCGCCAACGCCACCCGCTACGGCCTCTCCGGTTCGATCTGGACCCGCGACCTCGGCCGGGCCCTGCGCCTGGCCCGGGGCGTCGCGGCGGGCAACCTCTCCGTCAACTCGCACTCCTCGGTGCGGTACTGGACGCCGTTCGGCGGATTCGGCGAGTCCGGTGTCGGCCGGGAACTCGGGCCCGACGCGCTGACCCACTTCACCGAGACCAAGAACGTCTTCATCCGGACCGAGGAGTAGGAGCACACCGTGACCCGGAAGTCCCACGAGACCCACGAGAGCCAGGAGCCCGGTGCCCCGGTCTGCCGGCGGCTGGTCGGCCGTACCGCGGTGATCACCGGAGCCGGCAGCGGCATCGGCCTCGCCGCCGCGCGCAGGCTCGCCTCCGAGGGGGCGAAGGTGGTCTGCGCCGATCTCGACGAGGCCACCGGCAAGGCGGCCGCGCAGGAGGTCGACGGCCTGTTCGTGCACACCGACGTCACCGACCCGTACATGGTCGAGGCGCTCTTCGACCAGGCCTACGAGACGTTCGGCAGCGTCGACGTCGCGTTCAACAACGCGGGCATCTCGCCGCCGGAGGACGACTCGATCCTGACCACCGGGCTGGACGCCTGGCGGCGGGTCCAGGAGGTCAACCTGACCTCGGTCTACCTCTGCTGCAAGGCCGCGCTGCCGTACATGCGCCGGCACGGGCGCGGCTCGATCATCAACACCGCCAGCTTCGTGGCCCGGATGGGCGCGGCCACCTCGCAGATCTCCTACACCGCCTCCAAGGGCGGGGTGCTGGCGATGTCCCGGGAGCTGGGCGTGCAGTTCGCCCGGGAGGGCATCCGGGTCAACGCGCTCTCGCCCGGGCCGGTGGACACCCCGATGCTCCGGGAGCTGTTCGCCAAGGACCCGGAGCGGGCGGCGCGGCGGCTGGTGCACATCCCGCTGGGCCGGTTCGCGCGGCCCGAGGAGATCGCCGCCGCCGTGGCGTTCCTCGCCAGCGACGACTCCTCCTTCATCACGGCGAGCGAGTTCCTGGTGGACGGCGGGATCTCGGGGGCCTACGTGACCCCGCTGTAGCCCTCCGGGACGGGCCGCAGGGACGGGCCGCCGGGACGGGCCCCGGCCGGGCCGCCGGGAGGGTCCGGAATCGGTCCGTCCGGGCGGCCCCGCCGCTTCTCACCGTAATCTCATGGAAAATGCCGGGAATTCGGTGTCCCGCTGATATCGCGTTTATCCGGTTCCCTTTAGATTCTGTGTCGTGAGCGAGCAGATCCCCGCCGGGTGGTACCCGGACCCGAAGGACATCACCGGCGACCCGCGACCCCAGCGCTGGTGGGACGGCACGGGCTGGACGGCCAGCACCCGGCCCGCACCCTCGGACGCGCCGCCGCCGGAGTCCCCGGCGGCCGGCGCTCCGGGGCCGGACACGACCGCCGAGACCCGGGTGCTGGAGGGGGAGGTGCTGGAGGGCGGTCCGTCGGCCCGCTATCCGGAACCGCCCCCCTTTGGTACCGCCTACGGCTCGCCCGTGCCGCCGCCCCCCAAGGTGCGGCGCCGGCCGTCCAAGCTCGTGGTCGCCGCGACGGTGGCGGCCCTGCTCGGGCTGGGCGCCGGCTCGGGCATCACCTATCTGGCGATGGACGACCACGGGGACCGGCAGCGGTCCGCCCGCCCCGGCTTCCCGAACGGCCCGTACGGCGAGGGCGGCCCGTGGCGGGGCCTGCCGGACCTCGGCGGCCCCGGCGACCAGGGCAACGGGAACGGCAACAACGGCAACGGCAACAACGGCAACGGCAACAGCGGCAAGGGCGGCAACGGCAACGGCGGCGGCGACAGCAAGGGCGGCGACGGCGGCAACGGCGGCCAGGACGACGGCACGGCCAAGGGCCGCGACAAGGCCGTCGACGTGGTGAACCGGCTCGTCCTGCCCGTCCCGTCCGGCTGGGAGGGCGGGACCACCCGGGACGGCTTCGCCGCGCTCAGCATCGGCTCGTACACCTGCGAGGGCGGCGGGACCTGCTCGCTCGGCGGTGCCAACAGCGGCCGGATCGCCGGCGGCGGCACCGACGCCCAGGCGGCGGCCAAGGCCGACATCGAGAAGGCGGCCAAGGACTCCTACAACGAGCTGGTCTCGCACGAGGAGCTGAAGTCCGAGGCGGTCAAGGTCGACGGCCGGGACGGCTACCTGGTCCGCTGGAAGGTGGACGCGGCCAAGGGCAACGACGGGTACGTGCAGACCGTGGTCTTCCCGTCCGCCGACGGGAAGACCCTGGTCTCGGTGCACCTCGGCTTCGACATCACCCCCAAGGCGCCCGAGCTGTCGGTGATGGACACCATCGTCAAGGGCATCGACGACTACAGCGGCAAGCTGCCGGCCGTCCCGGGCCTCCCCGGTGGACCCGACGACGGCGCCGGTACCGCGACGACCTGACCCGGGCCGTGGGCCGGGACCGCAGCGGTCCCGGCCGGCCGCGGGAGACAGCGGTGGGCGGCACCGTCCAGGCGCCGCCCACCGCACCGCTCACACACGGCGTGGTGGACGTTCGCCGGGCCCGGACCTCACGGGGGTTGAGATCCGGCCCCGGCTTCCGGCAGTCAGCCGTCGTGTCGAACAGCCTCGACCCGACGACGCCGGAGCACCATGCCGGCCCAGCCGACGCCGACGGCGGCGGCACCGGCGAGCAGCAGCGGGCCGGTGGCCGAGCCGCCGCCCACCGCGGCACTGTTGGTCGGGACGACCGCGCCGGCCGGCTCGTTGGCGTTGCCGCCGTGCCCGTGGTGGGCCACGGTGGACTTGCCCAGGCCGGCGGAGATCTGCTCCTCGCTCGGCGCGGCCGGGGCCTGCGCGGTGAGCGCGGTGGTCCCGCCGGTCACCGCCGCCTTGCCGAAGTCGATGTCGGAGCAGCTGTAGAACGCCTCGGGGCTGTCGGTCCGCTGCCACACCATGTACAGCAGCTGGCGGCCGGTGCGCTGCGGCAGGGTCCCGCTGTAGTTGTAGTAGCCGTTGTCGGAGGTCCGGCTGGTCGGGACCTGGGCGACGGGGAGGGCGTCGAGGTCCGACCACTTCAGCGGCTTGGTCGGGTCCCAGCTCTGCTTGGTGATGTAGATGGTCTGGTTGCCCTGGTGCGCGGCGGTGACCCGGAACTTGAAGTCGACCTTGCCGGGGGTGACCGCGCTGGCCGGCCAGTCGGCGCGCGGCAGGTCCAGCGCCTTGTACTTGTCGCGGTTGGCGGAGCACAGCTTGCCGTCCGGGATGATGGCCTGGTGGCGGCCGTCCGCGTTGGCGATGTTGACCTCGTTCCAGTCGTACAGCGGCTGGGTGCCGCTCAGGGAGACGAGGTCCTTGCAGATCTGCGACTTGGGGGTCTCGGGGCCCTCCGCGTAGCAGGCCGCGATCCGGCTGACCGGGTTGGTGACGGTGCCGTGAGCGCCGGCGGTGCCGATGCCGGTGACCGAGACGGTGAGGACGGCGGCGCCGATGACGCCGACGGACATGGCGGTTCGCTTCATGGACATGGGGTGGGGACTCCTTGACCGTGTTCCCGGGTCGAAGATGTGGGGGAGTGCCGGACACGTCTGTCCGAGGGGCCCGCCGACCCGGCGCGCCGGCCCCTGAGCTGAGCGTATGATTGGACTAGACCAGCTGGCAATAGGCCGTTCTGAGCCACTTTTTGACGGACTGTAGCCCTGCGAACAGCACAAAGGCCCGATCGGATGCCGGAGTTAGGCATCCCATCGGGCCCTCTTAAGGTGCGGCCAAGGTTCGGCGGCCGGGGCGGGTCAGGGGTCGGTTCGTCCGATGGTGACCGAGCCCGCGGTGCCCGCCTGGATGACGCTGCCCTGCACCGTCCCGCCGCTGATCGCGATGTTCAACGAGCCGGTCGCGGGCTTCGGCAGCCTCGGCCCGAACTCCTCCAGGAGGGCTTCGAGTTCCCGGGCCGCAGCGGGGTTCTCGTGGAGCGCCTCACGGAGCCGGGCGCGCCAGCCGCCGGTCAGGTCCTCGACCGCCCGGGTGTCGCCGGCCTCCTGCGCGCGGGTGACGGCCGCCCTGGAGCGTTCCAGTGCGGCCTCCTCCGCCTCGTCGCCCTCGCCGCGTCCCAGCCACGAGCCGAAGCGTGAACGGGCCTGCGTCCAGAACTCGGTGGCCATCAGCCCGACCAGCGTGCTGGCGCCGGCCGTCACCAACTGCACGACTTCCGCTTCCACGGTCTCCCCCTCCGTCGGCGTGGTCCTCGCATCCGCTCCACGGTAGTGGAACCGGGCCCGCGCGCGAGGCGGAACCGTGCAGCTCAGGAACCCTGCGGCGGGGGTTTCGCCGCCGGGAGGACGCCCCGTGCGACCCCCGCGCCGCACGAGCCCCGCACGACCCGGGAGCCGCGCGACGCGGTCCGTGCGGGGAGCGTGCGGTCCGTCCGGTCCGGGGACCGGACGGGGTTCAGAGGAAGGTCTGCCGCTCGCCCCGGTAGGTCGGCACGGTGCGCACCACCGCGTCCCCCTCGACCAGGTGCAACTCGGCGAACCGCTCGCACAGTTCGCCCGCCTTGGCGTGCCGGAACCAGACGCGGTCGCCGATCAGCAGGTCGTCGGCGGCCGAGCCGAGCAACGGGGTCTGCACCTCCCCGGCCCCTTCCATCGGGTCGTACCGCAGCCCCGGCGGCAGGTACGGCACGGGGGAGCGGTCAGGGCCGGCCGCGCCCGACGCCGGATAGCCGCCGCCGAGGACCGTCACCACACCGACCCCGGGCCGGCGCACCACCGGCTGGCCGAAAAGGGCGGCGGGCCGCCCCTGGAACGACCGGTAGTTGTCGAACAACCGGGGCTGGTACAGCCCGGAGCCGGCCGCCACCTCGGTCACCGCGCGCTCCGCCGCCGTCGACTCGACGCTCCCGGTGCCGCCGCCGTTGACGAACTCCAGCTCGGCGACCCGGCGCAGCAGCCGGACCGCCTCCGCCCGCCGCCCGGCGAGCTCGGTCCGCGCCCTGGTCTGCATCACCCGGACCAGCCGGGAGCGCACCGGGCGCCCGGGCACCGCGTCCCCCACCCCGGCCACGTGCCCCTCGTACGCCATCAGCCCGACCACCCGGAAGCCCCGGCGGCGCTGGACCAGCTCGGCGAAGGCCGCGAGGTCCCCGGGGGCGCGCAGCGGGGAGCGCCGGGCGCCGACCCGGACCCGCCCGCCGAGCAGGTGCAGCGCGGTGTCGAGTTCCAGGCAGACCCGGACCTCGGAGGTGCCCGCCCGGGCCGCGTCGACCAGGTCCAGCTGGGCCGGGTCGTCCAGCAGGACGGTGACGGCGGCGGCGAGCTCCGGGTCGGCGGTCAGCTCGGCGAAGCCGGCGCGGTCGGTGGAGGGGTAGGCCAGGAGGATGTCGCGCAGGCCCGAGCGGGCCAGCCAGAGCGACTCGGCGAGGGTGAAGCTCATCACCCCGGCGAAGCCGTCCGTGGCCAGGGCCCGTTCCAGCAGGGCCCGGCAGCGCACCGACTTGCTGGCCACCCGGATCGGCTTGCCCGCCGCGCGGCGCACCAGGTCGGCGGCGTTGGCGTCGAACGCGGCCAGGTCGACGACGGCCACCGGGCCGTCCAGGTGGGCGGTGGCCCGGTCGTACCGGGCGCGGTCGGCCGCCGGGGAGGAGGTCGCGGCGGCGCGGGCAGCAGCTTCGAGGGTGGCCATGGGCGCAGAGTGCCACACCTCACTACCGGCCGGTAGGGGATGGGCCGGGCGTGTCGGGCCGGGTTCCGGGGACCTTCGGTCCGTGGGCGGGGCCCGCACGGTGGCATAGGGTCGGCCGGGTGGACCGCAAGAACATCCCCAACCCCGGATTCGCCGCCGACGACGGCGCCGCAGACCCGGCCCTGGCCGCCGCGCTCGCCCGCTGGTCGCAGGACCGCACGGCCGAGCCGGAGGTGCTCGCGGCGCTCGCGCCCACCCGGCTGATGGTGCCGATCGTGGCGATCCTCGGCGAGGTCGAGCTGGACGAGCACGGGCACCGGCACGAGAAGACCAGCGACATGGCCGTCCCCGTGGTCGAGGCCGCCGACGGCCGTCGCGCCCTGCCGGCCTTCACCTCGCTGGAGACCCTGGCCCGCTGGCGCGCGGACGCCCGCCCGGCGCCGGTGGCGGCCCCGCAGGCCGCGATGGTCGCGTTCTCCGAGCGCGCCGACACCCTGCTGGTCGACCCGGCCGGACCGGTCGCCTTCCGGCTGTCCGGCGCCCGGCTGCGCGCGCTGGCCGAGAACCGGCCCTACCTGCCGCCGGTGGCCGATCCCGAGGTGCGGGAGGCGGTGCGGGCGCTGCTGGCCGCGGAGCCCGCCGTGGTGCGCGGCCTGCTGGCGCCCTACCAGGACGCGGACGGTCTGCTCGCGGTGGTGCTGGACGAGGGGCTGGAGCGCGAGGCGGTCCAGGAGGCGGCCCGGCGGATCGGGCGGGCGGTCAGCGAGGACCCGGTGCTGCGGGTCCGGCTCGACCGGGGCCTGAGCCTGGCGGTGCTGCCCGCGGACGCCGGGCTGCCGGGGGAGCCGCTCTACCGGCGTTAGCCGCCGGGGTGCGGACCGGGAGGGCGGGCGCCGACGGGCCGCCCGGTGAGGTCCGCGGGAGCTGGCCGGAGCCCCGACGGGCGCGGCCGCGGCGGCCGCCCGGCCGGAATCAGCACGGGGGAAAAGCACGAGGTCCCCCCGGAACGTGGTTCCGGGGAGACCCCTGAGGTGCCGCCGCTCGGCGCGGCGGACCGGATGCTCAGGCGTAGACCGGCCCGGTGAACTTCTCGCCGGGGCCGGAGCCGGGCGCGTCCGGGACGACCGAGGCCTCGCGGAAGGCGAGCTGGAGCGAGCGCAGGCCGTCCCGCAGCGGCGCCGCGTGGAAGTTGCTGATCTCCGGGGCGCCGGCGGTGACCAGCCCGGCCAGCGCGGTGATCAGCTTGCGGGCCTCGTCGAGGTCCTTGTCCTTCTCGCCGCCCTCGGCGAGACCGCACTTGACCGCGGCAGCACTCATCAGGTGCACCGCGACGGTGGTGATCACCTCGACGGCGGGGACCTCGGCGATGTCCCGGGTGAGGTCGTCGAAGCCGATCGCCTCGTCGTCCGCGGCGGGGTTCTGGGTGGGCTCGCTGCTCAAGGGGGGCTCGTTCCGTCGTGCCGGTCTCCGTACAGAGGGAGCGTACAAGGGGTGGCGCGGAGGGGCGGAATGGCCTTCGGCCCCGGGGCGCTGTATGCTTCGAGACTGACCGGCCAGGCGTTCTCACGGATGTCCGGCCAGCAAGTGGAGGCTCCACTTCAGGAGGCCCGAGAGGGCAACCGCGAAAGTCTCCCACCCGATCGACCTCCGGGTCGACGGGTCCCGGTCCGCGACGGGCGCCCAGTGTGCCGACGTCGCCGCAGCGCCCCTCACCGGGCGTCGCCCCCGGTTGTGTGGAGCCCCGCTTGTACCGAGCGGGGCTTTTTTCGTGTCGCGGTGTGGTTGCCCTCCAGGGCTTCGGCCCACAGCGCAGCACGAATGAAGCCCCGCCCAGTGGTCGAGTCCACTACGTGCGACCGCCGCCCGACGGCCGCATCGCAGAAGTTGTGCAACCGAGGAGGCCCCATCAGCACCGAGCCCCGCATCAACGACCGGATTCGCGTCCCCGAGGTGCGACTCGTCGGTCCCAGCGGCGAGCAGGTCGGCATCGTGCCGCTTGCCAAGGCGCTGGAGCTCGCGCAGGAGTACGACCTCGACCTGGTCGAGGTCGCGGCGACCGCCCGGCCGCCGGTGTGCAAGCTCATGGACTACGGCAAGTTCAAGTACGAGTCGGCCATGAAGGCCCGTGAGGCGCGCAAGAACCAGGCGCACACGGTCATCAAGGAGATGAAGCTCCGGCCGAAGATCGACCCGCACGACTATGACACCAAGAAGGGTCACGTCGTTCGGTTCCTCAAGCAGGGCGACAAGGTCAAGATCACGATCATGTTCCGTGGTCGTGAGCAGTCCCGTCCCGAGCTGGGCTTCCGGCTGCTTCAGCGACTCGCCGACGACGTCCAGGACCTGGGCTTCATCGAGTCCTCGCCGAAGCAGGACGGCCGTAACATGATCATGGTTCTCGGCCCGCACAAGAAGAAGACCGAAGCGATGGCCGAGGCCCGCGCGATCGCGGACGCCCGCAAGGCCGAGCGTCAGGGCCGCAACACCGGCCCCGACGCCGACGACGACGCAGCGCTTGAGGCAGAGAACGCCGCCGCCGAGGCGGAGGCCGACGAGATCGACGAGGCCGACGAGGCCGACGAGTCCGACGTCGAGGCCGCCACCGAGGTCGAGCAGCCGGCCGAGGCCTCCCAGGGCGCCTGACCCTTCACGGGCCAGAGCAGTCCGGGAGACCGGCCACCACGGAGACGGGGCGCCCGCCCGGTCACCGCAGATCCATCCTTCACGCCCGCGCGGCGCACACCGCGCGGGCGTGGACGGACCGACGAGGAGATACGGCGAAATGCCGAAGCAGAAGACGCACAGTGGCGCCAGCAAGCGCTTCAAGATCAGTGGCTCTGGCAAGGTGCTGCGCGAGCGCGCCGGCCGCCGCCACCTCCTGGAGCACAAGCCCTCGACGCTGACCCGCAAGCTGGCCGGCACCGTCGAGCTGGCCCCCGCCGACGCCAAGAAGATCAAGAAGCTTCTCGGCAAGTGATCGCCCTCCCGCCCGGTGCGAGCCGTGTGCGGGGCAGCTGATCCTTCCCGACCCATTCGAATGACGGACCACGTGAAGTAGTCCGTGGTCCAATCCAAGGAGTAATCAAGTGGCACGCGTCAAGCGGGCAGTCAACGCCCACAAGAAGCGCCGGGTCATCCTGGAGCGCGCCAGCGGCTACCGCGGCCAGCGCTCGCGCCTGTACCGCAAGGCCAAGGAGCAGGTCACCCACTCGCTGGTCTACAACTTCAACGACCGCAAGAAGCGCAAGGGCGACTTCCGTCAGCTGTGGATCCAGCGCATCAACGCTGCGGCCCGTGCCAACGGCATCACCTACAACCGCTTCGTGCAGGGCCTGAAGGCCGCCAGCGTCGAGATCGACCGCAAGATGCTGGCCGACCTCGCCGTCAACGACCCGGGCGCGTTCGCCACGCTGGTCGAGGTGGCCCAGAAGGCGCTGCCGGCCGACGTGAACGCCCCGAAGGCCGCCGCCGACGCCGCCTGATCTTCCTGGATCAGTCGAGTTGAGCTGACCGGACCCGCAGGCTCGATCCTGCGGGTCCGGTTTTGCGTTCCGACCGCCACCGGTCCGCACCGAGCACCGGCGGGCTGCGCGCGCCGGCGGTCCGCGCGGACCGACGGTCCCTGTCGCCCGCCCGCCACCGGCCCGCACAGAGTCCGCACCAGAGACGAGATCATGCCGAGCACCGAGACCCCCCTGCTGACCTCCCTGCGCTCTCCCCGCGTGGTCGCCGCCCGGCGGCTCGCCAAGCGGAACCAGCGCGGCAAGGAACGCCGCTTCCTCGCCGAGGGCCCGCAGGCCGTCCGCGAGGCGATCGCGTTCGGGCGGCTGCCGGACTCGGGCGAGCACGCCGTCGTCGAGGTGTACGTCACCCCGGAGGCCGCCGAGCGGCACGCCGGCATCGTCGACGCCGCCCTCGCCGAGGACCTGCCGGTGCTCACCGCCACCGACGAGGTCGTCGCCGGGATCTGCGACACCGTGACCCCGCAGGGCATCGTCGCGCTCTGCCGGTTCATCGACACGCCGTTCGCCGACGTCCTCGCCGCCCGCCCGAAGCTCGTCGCGGTGCTCGCGCACGTCCGCGACCCCGGGAACGCCGGCACCGTGCTGCGCACCGCCGACGCGGCCGGCGCGGACGCCGTGGTGCTCACCGACGCCTCGGTGGACCTGTACAACCCGAAGGCCGTCCGGGCCTCGGTCGGCAGCCTGTTCCACCTGCCGGTCGCGGTCGGCGTGCCGGTCGAGGAGGCGATCGGTCGCCTGCGCGAGGCCGGCGTCCGGGTGCTCGCCGCCGACGGCGCGGGGGAGCGCGACCTCGACCGGGAGCTCGACGAGGGCACCCTGGGCGCGCCCGGCGCATGGGTGTTCGGCAACGAGGCGTGGGGGCTCCCGGAGGAGACCCGCGCACTCGCCGACGAGGTGGTGCGCGTGCCGATCCACGGACACGCCGAGAGCCTCAACCTGGCCACCGCCGCCGCCGTGTGCCTCTACGCCTCCGCCCGGGCCCAGCGCTCGCCCGGCGGGTGCCGCGCGGTGGGGTAGCCGCCCCCTCAAGTCGTCGCGGACCCTATGACCGGGCGCTGCGAGACGCTAGGGTCTGCCTCGGTGGGGGGAAAGACACGGTGGGTAATCGGGGAGGACACCCATGGTCGGCAGCGGGCCAGAGCTCGACCCGGACGACCTGCCGGACGGCCTGGTGGTCGCCGACGCCCTGGGCCGGGTGGTCTGTTTCAACCGCGCCGCCGCCCGGCTCACCGGTATCCGCCCGCAGGCCGCCCTCGGCAGCGTGCTGGAGGACGCCCTCCCGCTGGAGGACCTCGACGGCCGCCGCTGGTGGCAGCTGACCGACCCGTACGGCGGCCTGGCGATCCGCACCAGCCAGCCGGAGCGCAACCTGCTGCTGCCCGGCGGCCGCGAGGTGCTGGTCTCCGCCCGGTACGTCCGCGCGCTGCCGCAGGGGCCGGTGCAGCGGCTGGTGATCGCCCTGCGCGGCACCGAGGCGCGCCGCCGCACCGAACGCAGCCACGCCGAGCTGATCGCCACCGTCGCGCACGAGCTGCGCTCGCCGCTGACCAGCGTCAAGGGGTTCACCGCCACGCTGCTGGCCAAGTGGGAACGGTTCACCGACGGGCAGAAGCGGCTGATGCTGGAGACCGTGGACGCCGACGCCGACCGGGTCACCCGGCTGATCGCCGAACTGCTGGACATCTCCCGGATCGACGCCGGCCGGCTGGAGCTGCGCAAGCAGGTGGTCGACCTGACCGCCGCCGTCCGCCGCCACGTCGAGCGGAAGGTGGCCACCGGCATCCCCGAGGACCGCTTCGACATCCGCGTCGCCGAGTCCCTGACCGTCCTGTGGGCGGACCCGGACAAGGTCGACCAGGTCCTGGCGAACCTGCTCGAAAATGCCGTGCGCCACGGCGAGGGGACTGTCACCATCGAGGTGGCACCGGCCAAGGAGGTCGTCGAGGCACCCGTGTGGGAGCGCTCCGGCACCCCGCCCCGCATCGTGGAAGGCACAGCGGTCACCGTGAGCGACGAAGGCAGCGGCATCCCCGAGGACTCGATGCCGCGCGTCTTCACCCGCTTCTGGCGCGGCTCCAAGCGCGGCGGCACGGGCCTGGGCCTCTACATCGTCAAGGGCATCGTCGAGGCCCACGGCGGCTCGATCCGGGTCGACCGCGCGCCCGGCGGCGGAGCCCGGTTCCGATTTATCCTGCCCTCCGGGGTGCCCGACTTCATGCTCTGACCGAGCTTGGACGACCAGCGGAGCACGCTGGGAGCGGCCCCCGGACGGGCTTCACGGCAGCTGCGCTACGCGCTGCGACTACACTCGACCCTTGGCGTTGTGGGACGCCCTGCGCGGTGGCGCCGCGGACACCCCTCCTCCCCGTACGGAGATCCTCCCGGATCGTCCTGCACGGAGGACGGGCCTGCCCGTGGCCCGGCCACGTCGGGCGTGACGCGATGGGACCCTCCTGCCCGCTGGCGGGACAGGAGGGAGCGAGCCCCCCTTACCTGAGCACGGACGAGCAGGAGCACGGGAAAGATAGAGATGTCGGCACCCAACAAGTCGTACGACCCGGTCGAGGTCGAGGCCCTCAAGCCCGAGGTGGTGGAGGCGGCCCGGAGCGAGGCGCTCGCCGCGTTCGCCGCCGCCACCAGCCTGGACGAGCTGAAGCAGGCCAAGGTCGCCCACACCGGCGACCGTTCCGCGCTCTCCCTCGCCAACCGCGAGATCGGCGCCCTGCCCCCGCACGCCAAGGCCGCCGCCGGCAAGCTGATCGGCCAGGCCCGGGGCGCCGTCAACCAGGCGCTCGCCAAGCGGCAGACCGAGCTGGAGGCGGAGCGCGACGCCCGCGTGCTGGTCGAGGAGGCGGTGGACGTCACGCTGCCGTACGACCGCGCCCCGCGCGGCGCCCGGCACCCGCTGACCACGCTGGCCGAGCGTATCGAGGACACCTTCGTCGCGATGGGCTACCAGGTCGCCGAGGGCCCCGAGGTCGAGGCCGAGTGGCTCAACTTCGACGCGCTCAACCTGGGCCCGGACCACCCGGCGCGCTCCATGCAGGACACCTTCTTCGTGCAGGCCCCGGACGGCTCCGCCGACTCCGGCGTGGTGCTGCGCACCCAGACCTCCCCGGTCCAGGCGCGCACCATGCTCGACCGCGAGCCCCCCGTGTACGTCGTCTGCCCCGGCCGGGTCTACCGGACCGACGAGCTGGACGCGACCCACACGCCGGTCTTCCGCCAGGTCGAGGGTCTGGCCGTCGACGAGGGCATCACCTTCGCCGACCTCAAGGGCACCATCGAGCAGCTGGTCTCGACCCTGATCGGCGACGGCCTGGAGCTGCGCTGGCGGCCCTCGTACTTCCCGTTCACCGAGCCGAGCGCGGAGATCGACCTCCAGTGCTTCGTCTGCCGCGGCGAGTCGGTGGGCAACCCCGACAGGCCCTGCCGGACCTGCGGCTCCGAGGGCTGGATCGAGCTCGGCGGCTGCGGCGTCGTCAACCCCCGGGTGCTGGTCGCCTGCGGGATCGACCCCAACCGCTACAGCGGGTTCGCCTTCGGCCTGGGCCTGGAGCGGATCCTGATGAACCGTCACAACGTCGCCGACATGCGCGACATGGTCGAGGGTGACGTGCGTTTCACCCTCCCGTTCGGGATGGAGATCTGATGCGCGTCCCGCTTTCCTGGCTGCGCGAGTACGTCGACCTGCCGGCCGGCGAGACCGGCCGTGACGTGGCCGAGCGCCTGGTCCGGGCCGGCCTGGAGGTCGAGACCGTCGAGCAGATCGGCGCCGACCTCAAGGGCCCGCTGGTGGTCGGCGAGGTGCTCTCCATCGAGGAGCTGTCCGGCTTCAAGAAGCCGATCCGGCACTGCTTCGTGAACGTCGGCGACGCCAACGGCACCGGCGCCCCGCAGGAGATCGTCTGCGGCGCGACCAACTTCGCCGTCGGCGACAAGGTCGTCGTGGTGCTCCCGGGCGCCGTGCTGCCCGGCCCGTTCCCGATCGCCGCCCGCCAGACCTACGGCCACACCTCGGCCGGCATGATCTGCTCCGCCCGCGAGCTGGGCATGGGCGACGACCACAACGGCATCATCGTGCTCCCGCCCGAGTTCGAGCCCGGCACCGACGCCGTCGAGCTGCTCCAGCTCGTCGACGAGGTGCTCGACATCGCCGTCACCCCGGACCGCGGCTACTGCCTCTCGCTGCGCGGCGTGGCCCGCGAGGCCGCCGCCGCGTACGGGCTGCCGCTGGCCGACCCGGCGCTGCTCGACGTGCCGCCGGCGAACTCCTTCGGCTACCTCGTGAAGGTCGCCGACCCGGTCGGCTGCGACCGGTTCGTGGCGCGCACCGTGATCGGCCTCGACCCCGCCGCCAAGTCCCCGCTCTGGCTCCAGCGCCGGCTGCAGAAGGCGGGCATCCGCCCGATCTCGCTGGCCGTCGACATCACCAACTACGTGATGCTGGAGGTCGGCCAGCCGCTGCACGCCTACGACAAGCAGCGCGTCGACGGCCCGATCACGGTCCGCCGGGCGGAGCAGGGCGAGACCCTCACCACGCTGGACGGCGTCAAGCGCACGCTGTCCGCCGAGGACCTGCTGATCTGCGACAACAGCGGCCCGATCGGCCTCGCCGGCGTCATGGGCGGCGCCTCCACCGAGATCCTCGACCCGGCCGCGGGGCCGGGCACCACCGAGGTGATCATCGAGGCGGCGCACTTCGACCCGGTCGTCATCGCCCGCGGCGCCAAGCGGCACAAGCTGCCCTCCGAGGCGTCCAAGCGCTTCGAGCGCGGCGTCGACCCGGAGGCCGCCCGCGCCGCCGCGCAGCGCGCGGTCGACCTGCTGGTGCTGATCGCCGGCGGCACCGCGGAGGCCGGTGTCACCGACATCGCCGCCCCGCACCCGGTGCGCACCATCACCATCGCCGCCGATCTGCCCGACCGGGTGGCCGGCACCGCGTACGGCCGCGAGACCGTCACCCGGCGCCTCCAGGAGATCGGCTGCTCGGTCGCCGGCGCCGACGTGCTGGAGGTCACCCCGCCGACCTGGCGTCCCGACCTCACCGACCCGTACGACCTCGCCGAGGAGGTCATCCGCCTGGAGGGGTACGACAACGTGCCCGCGCGGATGCCCACCGTGCCGCCGGGCAAGGGCCTGACCGAGGCCCAGCGGATCCACCGCCGGGTCGGCGTGGCGCTGGCCGCCGCCGGCTACGTCGAGGTCAACAACTACCCGTTCGTCGGCGAGGCCGCCTTCGAGGCACTCGGCCTGGAGAAGGACGACCGCCGCCGCCGTACGGTCAAGCTGGTCAACCCGCTCAACGACGAGGAGCCGGCGCTGCGCACCACGCTGCTGCCGGGCCTCCTCGGGGCGCTGCGCCGCAACGTCGGCCGCGGCAACACCGACCTGGCGGTCTTCGAGACCGGCACCGTCTTCCTGCCCAAGGACGAGCTGTCCGTCGCGCCGCGCCCGGCCGTCGACCGCCGTCCGAGTGACGAGGAACTGGCCGCGCTGGACGCCGCGCTGCCGCACCAGCCGCGCCGGGTCGCCGTCGCGCTGGCCGGCGAGCGGCTGCCGTCCGGCTGGTGGGGCAAGGGCGCCGGGGCGTCCTGGGCGGACGCCGTCGAGGCGGCCCGCACGGTGGCCCGCGCCGCCGGCGTCGAGCTGGCCGTGCGCCAGGGCCGGCTGCTGCCCTGGCACCCGGGCCGCTGCGCCGAGCTGGTCGTCGCCGACACCGACCGGGTGGTCGGCCACGCCGGTGAGCTGCACCCGCGCGCCGTCAAGGCGCTGGGTCTGCCGGAGCGGACCGCGGCGATGGAGCTCGACCTCGACCTGCTGACCGCCGACGGCGCCGAGCGGGTCTCCGGCCCGGCGGTCTCCGGCTTCCCGGTGGCCACCCAGGACGTCGCGCTGATCGTCGACACCGCCGTGCCGGCCGCCGAGGTGGAGGCCGCGCTGCGTTCGGGCGCCGGGGACCTGCTGGAGGCCCTCCGGCTGTTCGACGTCTTCACCGGCGAGCAGGTCGGCGAGGGCAAGAAGTCCCTGGCGTACGCGCTGCGGTTCCGTGCCGCGGACCGGACGCTGACCGCCGAGGAGGCGACCGCCGCCCGCGAGGCGGCCGTCGCCGAGGCCGTCGCCCGCACCGGAGCGGTGCTGCGCGGCGCCTGATCCGCGCCTGATCCGCGCAACCGGTGAAGGGCCCCGGCCCGGACGTTCCTCCGTCCGGGCCGGGGCCCTTCGGCGTGGCCGGGGGCCGGCTCAGGCCATGCCGAGTTCGTGGGAGCTCTGCACCCAGTCGCAGAGGTCCCTGAGGTCGGCCTCGACCTGGGTCCAGGACTTCAGCGAGGAGCCGAGGGTGCGGATCTCGAACGGGACCATCACCGCCTCCTCCTCCACGTGCGGCGCTATCTGGCGCATCCCGCCGAAGACGCTCTGCTGGGGGACGGCGGCGTCGCCCCGGAACGCCGCCGTCGCGTAGTCGAGGAGGACGACGGGGCCGCCGTCGATCTCGCGCACCGCGGTCTCGTAGAAGCCCATGTCCTTCCGCACCCGGCCCTCCTCCTGGTAGTCGTCGGCGAGGAGCGTGACGAGCGCGTCGTGGTGGGTGCGCAGCGCGGTCCGCACCTCGGGGTCCAGGTGCGCGTGCACATCGGCGAGCGGCGACCGGCTCAGCACCACGGTCCGGTTCTTGATGCCGGAGTCGGGGCCGCCCCGGGCGACCGTGTCGGCGTGGTCGGCGAACGCGGTGATCTGCATGAACACCAGCTGGAGGTAGCCGAGGACCTCCCGGTCGCGCCTCGCCCGGGCGCTGAGCGCCGGGGCGTTGCGGCCCGCGTCGCTCGGCCGGTTCCGCGGCAGGAACTCCTGGACCGCACGTTCGGCGAAGGCGTTCGCCTGTTGCAGGCGGTGGCGGGCGTCGGGGAGGTAGACGCCGTCGCGCAGCGGCGCCGCACGGCGCAGCCGGTCGAAGAAGGTGGCCATGCCGCTCACCGGTACGCCCACGGAGTAGTGGACGAACAGGCCGTCGCCCTTGCCCTCCGTTCCGGCGCTCTCCCGGTAGCCGTTGCCGCCGGCGAGCCTGGCCCCGGTGCCGGCGGGCAGCACGTCGAGGAGGTCGGCCGGGGCCGAGAGCAGCGCGGTGGTGTTCCGGTAGAACGCGTCGCGGACCGTCCGGATCCGCGTGAGGGTGTCGAGCAGCGCCGCGGGGCCCCGGGTGTGCCCGTCCCCGACCACGGACCAGGGCCTGGTGACGAACTCCAGGTTGGAGTACTTCCGCCCGTCGGGGAGGCTCCTGCTGTCCGCGACCACCTTGAAGACGGGTTTGCCGTCGGTGCGGGTCCTGCTCGCCGCCAGTTTGGTGTCCCCCTTGATCTTCGCCCCCTTCCCGTCGACGACGGGAAGGTCGATCTCGATCTCGTACCCGATCATGCGCGGCTCCTCGTGCCCGTGGCCGTCCGACTGCGGCCCACGGGTAGGCATTCTGAGGCACCGGCAGGTACGGGGACAGGCGCGCGGAGGTGAGGGGGCGCGCGTGGGGCTCGCGCGCGCCGGGCGGGTTGAAGTGATTCGGTCAAAGGCCTTGCGGACGTGCGCCGGTGGGCGCTATCTCTTAGTTAGGAAAGTTTCCTAACTCTCATGGAGCTCGGGTATCCCCCTGCCCGGGCGGAGAAACGGAGCGTCAGATGCGTCTCAAGCACCGCACCGTCGGGATCACCCTCGCCGCCCTCCTGGTCGCCGCCCCGGCCACGGTGGCGGCCGCCGGCGTCGGCCACGCCGCGCAGACCGCGCCCGCAGCGGTCCGGATCGCGGCGGTCGGCCTGGACGACCCCCACAAGAAGGACATCGCCATGCAGCTGGTGTCCAGCGCCGAGAACTCGTCCCTCGACTGGAAGGCCCAGTACAAGTACATCGAGGACATCAAGGACGGCCGCGGCTACACCGCCGGGATCATCGGCTTCTGTTCCGGCACCGGGGACATGCTCGAACTCGTCGAGCACTACACCGACCTCAAGCCCGGCAACATCCTCGCCAAGTACCTGCCCGCGCTCCGCAAGGTCAACGGCACGGAGTCGCACGCCGGCCTCGGCTCCGCCTTCGAGCGCGACTGGGCGACCGCAGCCAAGGACGCCGTCTTCCAGCAGGCCCAGAACGAAGAGCGCGACCGCGTCTACTTCAACCCCTCCGTCAGCCAGGCCAAGTCCGACGGCCTGCGCGCGCTCGGGCAGTTCATCTACTACGACGCCATCGTCATGCACGGCCCGGGCACCAGCTCCGACAGCTTCGGCGGCATCCGCAAGGCCGCCATGAAGAAGGCCAAGACCCCCGCCCAGGGCGGCGACGAGACCGCCTACCTCAAGGCCTTCCTGGACGCCCGCAAGGTCGTCATGAAGCAGGAGGACGCGCACTCCGACACCAGCCGCGTCGACACCGCGCAACTGGTCTTCCTCAACGCCAAGAACTTCGACCTCAACCCCCCGCTGAAGTGGAAGGTCTACGGCGACAGCTACAGCATCAACAGCTGACGTCAGGCCGCCGGGCCGGCCGAGCCGCGGGGACCGGGTCCGCCCGGGCCCCGCGGCCGGTCGGGAATTCGGATGACGGTCGAACGGGTGCGCTGATAGCGTCCGGGACGTGGCCAAGCTGAACCAGATCATCGCCGTCGAAAAGGGCGTCAAGTCCAAGTCCTTCCAGGAGCTGACGCAGTCCCACCAGGACCTGCAGAAGCCCGCGCTGCTGGCCGGAATCTCCCGGACGTACCAGCCCAAGGACGAGGAGGGCGAGCAACTGCCCCCCGAGTCCACCCGCGTCCAGGTGAAGGCCGAGGACGTCCTGCGGGCGACCGCCGCGACCCTGACCCGGCTGTTCGACGTCACCGCGACCAAGGACTGGGCCAACACCACCGCCCGCGCCGACGTCGTGGTCGACGGGCGGACGCTGGTCGCCGACGCCCCGGTCACCTACCTGCTCTTCCTGGAGAAGCAGCTCACCGACCTGCGGACCTTCGTCCGCAAGCTGCCGGTGCTGGACGCTTCCGAGGCCTGGAACCACGACGCCTCCACGGACTCCTGGAAGACCGAGTCGGTGCGCACCATTCGGACCAAGAAGGTCCCGCGCAACCACGTCAAGGCCGAGGCGACGGAGAAGCACCCGGCGCAGGTCGAGGTGTACTACGAGGACATCGCCATCGGCTACTGGACGACCGTGAAGTTCTCCGGCGCCCTCCCGGCCCGGCGGGTGAACGAACTCCTGGAGCGCGTCGAGAAGCTCCAGCAGGCGGTTCAGTTCGCCCGCGAGGAGGCCAACGGCGCCGAGGTCGCGGACCACCGGGTCGGTGATGCGGTGTTCGGCTACCTGTTCGGGTAGCCCCATGATCGCCCCCGTATGAGAGCGGGGGTGGCGCGAAGAGCGCAAGCTGACACTGATGGTGAAGCTGACATCAGGGGAACGGTGGAGGTTCGAGTCCTCCCCCCGGCACCACGCGCCGGGGTGGCCCAACTCGGCAGAGGCAACCCCTGTCAAACTCAGACTCTCGCTCAAGTCTCAGCATTCGCCGCCGAGCGCCGGATCGACCGGGTGTGTGCTGTAAGCGTCGGATGCGGGTTCGACTCCCGCCTGCGCCTCTTCCTGGCGCGGTAGCTTCAATGGCAAAGCGCGACGCTGTGAAAATGACCCACACCCTTAAACGTGCCGGTGCAGAGCAATTGGGTGGCACCTCAGGGGCCCGGGAGCTGGATACCGCTCCCGGGCCCCGTCACGTGCCCGTCACTGCCGCGTGCTCGCAGGTCAGGCGGTGGCGGTGTAGTCGTAGAAGCCGCGGCCGGACTTGCGGCCGAGCAGACCGGCGTCGACCATCCGGGAGAGCAGCGGGGGAGCGGCGTACAGCGGCTCCTTGTACTCGTCGTACATCGACTCGGCGATCAGGACGATGGTGTCCAGGCCGATCAGGTCGCACAGCCGCAGCGGGCCCATCGGGTGGGCGCAGCCGGCCTCCATGCCCTTGTCGATGTCGGAGGCGGTGGCCACGCCCGACTCGAACATCCGGACGGCGGAGAGCAGGTACGGCACCAGCAGGGCGTTGACGACGAAGCCGGCCCGGTCGCGGGCGCGGATCGGCTCCTTGCCGAGCACCTCGGTGGCGAAGGTCTCGACCCGTTCGGTGGTGGCCGCGGAGGTGGTCAGGGTGGGGATCACCTCGACCAGCTTCTGCACCGGCGCCGGGTTGAAGAAGTGCAGGCCGATCACCTGCTCCGGGCGGGAGGTGGCGGCGGCCAGCTTCACGATCGGGATCGACGAGGTGTTGGAGGCGAGGATCGCGTCACGGCGCTCCACCACCTGGTCGAGGGTCTGGAAGATCTTGACCTTGACGTCCTCGCGCTCGGCCACCGCCTCGACCACCAGGTCGCGGTCGGCGAAGTCCGCCAGGTCCACGGTGAAGGCGAGACGGCCCAGCGCCTCGTCCCGCTCCTCGGGGGTGAGCTTGCCCCGCTTGACGGCGGTGTCCAGCGAGTTGGTCAGACGGGTGCGGCCGAACTCCAGGGCCTCCCCGGTGGCCTCCGCGACCAGCACGCTCAGCCCCGCCCGGGCGAACACCTCAGCGATGCCCGACCCCATCAGGCCGCAGCCGATCACTCCGACACGCGCGATGTCACTCACTCAGTTGCCCTTCGGTGGTGCTGGGGGTCGCCCAGCGACAGGTGGTACCGCAAGCTGTTGTCCAGCGGGGCGGGTGCACGGTAGGTGTGCACCGGTGCACCGCCCCGACGACGTTACTACTCCCTACCGGCCAGTAGGTCATCCCCTCCCTCCGGGTCGAACCGGCCGTCCCGTGCCCCCGGGGCCTTCCGCGGGCCTCCTTCCGGCCCCTCCCGCCCGCCTCCCGACGTGACCCTCCGGCAAACTTCCGACCACGTTCCGGCGATCTCGTCACGACCTCCGGGCGACCTCCCGGCGACCTCCCGGCGACGCCCCCGCGATCCTCCGGCGTCCTCCCGGCGCTTCCTCCAGGCGTCCGCGCCCGCCCCGGTCCGGCGGCTGCGCCGGACGGGTGGGCGCGTTCGCGTCGCACGTGCGCCCCGGCTCCGCGCCGCCCCGCGCCGGACAGAATGCGGGACGGTCCGCACACAGGCGAAGGGAGTACGGGGATGCCGACGGGGTCGCTCACGGGACAGGTCGCCCTGATCACCGGCGCCGGCCGGGGAATCGGCCGGGAGCTCGCGATCGGCCTCGCAGCCGAGGGCATGGCCGTCGGGCTGGTGGGCCGGACCCACGAGACCCTCACCGAGACCCTCAAGGAGTGCGTCCGGCACGGTGCACGCGGAGTCGCCGTCACCGCCGACGTCACCAGACCAGGTTCGGTCCGGGAGGCCGTCCGCCTGGTCGAACGCGACCTCGGCCCGGTCGACCTGCTGATCAACAACGCCGGCCAGATCGACCGCGCCGAGGTGCCGCTCTGGGAGACCGACGCCAACCAGTGGTGGCAGGTCGTCGAGGTCAACCTGCGCGGACCCTACAACCTGCTGCGCTGCGTCCTGCCCGGCATGGTCCGCCGCGGCAGCGGGCGCGTGATCAACCTCAACTCCGGCTTCGCGCTGCGCCCCGACGGCCACTACACCGCGTACGCCACCTCCAAGGGCGCGTTGCTCCAGCTCTCCGACAACCTCGCCGACTCGCTCGCCGAGCACCACGTGGTCGTCCTCGACATCAGCCCCGGCGCGGTCGCCACCGACATGACGGCCGGGATGCCGATGTTCCGGTCCACCAAGGAGTGGGGCTCCATCCCGTACATGGTCGCCGTCACCGTGGACGCCGCCCGAGGCCGCTTCGACGGGCTGCACGGGCGGTTCATCCACGCCGGGCGGGACGACCTGGAGGTTCTGGTCAACCGGGCCGGGGAGATCCGGGAGGCGGACGCGCGCACGCTCCGGCTCCGCCCGTACGGGCCGGACGACCCGATGGGCTGACCGCCCGGTCCGCGGGACGGCGGGCGGGCGCGTCCGCGGAACCCCGGCCGGCCCGGACCCGGCCCGGCCCGGCCCCGGACCCGGCCCCGGCTCAGAGTGCGGTGAGTGCCGCCAGTTCCTCCGCGGTGAGCGAGCCCGGCGCCCGCCCGGTCCGGGCGAACGCCCCGGCCAGCCGCTGGAGCGCCTCGTTGAGCGGCGCCGCCACCCCGTGCAGCCGGGCCAGCAGCACGATCTCACCGTTCAGGTGGTCGGCCTCGATCGAGCCGGTGCCGCGCGCCAGGCTCTGCCAGGACGACGAGCCGGTGCGACCCTCGCCCGCCACCGGTGCGAGCCGCAGCGTCTCCCGGGCCTCGACGAACTGCTCGGCCAGGTCGTGGTGCGGGACGCCGGCGGCGGCCAGCACGGCGGCGCCCTCGGCCGTCACCCGGTCGCGGAGGGCGCCCAGCGGACCGTCCTCGATCCGGCCGGCCACCGCGTCCAGCGCGTTGGCCAGGTTGCCGAGCAGCTTGGTGTACTTCCAACGCATCACGTCCTCCTCCAGCGGCACGCTGAAGGAGGACCCGGCGAGGTCCGCGGCGATCGCCGCCGCCCGCCCGCCCGTCCCGGCCGGGTAGCCGCCGAGCCGCAGGATCCCGCTGACCGGCGTCCCCGCCGCGCTCACCCGGCCCGGCTCCAGGTGGGTGGACGGCATCCACACGTACACGCCGAGCACCTCACGGAAGAGCCGCAGCGCCAGCCGCTCGTTCTCCACCCCGTTCTGCGCGCAGACCAGCGGCAGCCGCTCGCCGGCGGTGCCGCCGCCGGCCACCGGGCGGGGAGCCCAGGCGGCCAGCAGCGCGGCGGTGTCCTGGGTCTTCACGGCGAGGACGAGCACGTCGTCCGGACGCAGCTCCAGCTCGGCGGGCCCGCCGACGGCCGGGATCCGCAGCGTCCGGGTGCCCTCCGGGGTGCCGAACCGGAGGCCGGTCTCCCGCAGCGCGGCCAGATGGGCGCCGCGCGCCACCAGGACCACCTCGTGCCCGCCCTCGTGCAGCCGGGCACCGATCGTGCCGCCCACCGCACCCGCCCCGATGATGATGTAGCGCATGCGGGAAGCATGGCACGCACGTGCGGGAGGCGGCCGGGCTCTTCCGCGGCACCGCCCGGCGGGCCCGCGCCCCACGGGCCGGGCGCCCCGCGCCGGGTGCCCTGCGCCGGGTGCCCTGCGGGGCGGTGTCGCGGCTACGCGAAGAGGCGGCTGGCGGTGACCGGGGTCAGGCCGGCCCCGGCGAGGCCGTCCAGGATCGCGGGGAGCGCGTCCACCGTGCACTGGTGACCCAGGTGCAGGGCCACCACCGAGCCGGCGCGCACCGAACCGAGCACCCGGCGCTGCAGCTCGGCCGCGCTCGGGTCGCTGTAGTCCCGGGGGTCCACGTCGAACGCCAGCACGTGTTCGTACCCGACGGCCTTCGCCTGCTCGCGCACCATCGCCGTGGCGTACTGGGCGGCCGACGGGCGGAACCAGCGGCCGATCGAGCCGGTCAGCCGCTGCAGCCGCTCCGCGCACTGGGCGATCTCGGCGCGCGCCCGGTCGGGGGTCATGGTGGAGATGTTCTGGTGGTTCTGGGTGTGGTTGCCCAGTTCGTGGCCGCCGTCCAGGATCCGCCGGGCCATCTGCGGCTGCTGGTCCAGCCAGCTTCCGACGGCCAGCACGGTGAGCCCGACGCCGCGCCGTTCGGCGGTCTCCAGCAGGGCGGTGGCTGGCGAGCCGCGGGTCGCCGCTGCCGTGGAAGGTCAGCGCGACATTGCGGCGGGTACGCGGCCCGTACGCCACCTCGACCGGGGTGCCGGGCGCCAGGGGCGGGAGCACCGGCGGTGCGGGCGGTGCGGACGGGGTGGTGGCGGCTCCCGGACCTGCCCCCGGACCTGCCCCCGGATCGGCTGCCGGGCCCGCCGCCGGTGCTTCTGCCGCCGGGACCGTCGGCGCGGGGGTGCCCGCCGCGCCGGAGGAGCCACCGGCCGCCGGCGAGGCGGGACCCTCCGCCTCCGCCCACGCCGGGTCGACGGTGCCCGCCGGGTCGATCGTGCCCGGGCGGACGGCCAGCGCCCCCGGATCGGCCCGGCGGGCGACGCTGTCGCCGCAGGCGCCGACGAGCCCGCCGACGGCGGTCAGAGCGGCCAGCTTGGCGGTGGTGCGCAGGACGCTGCGCCGATCGACAGTCATCGGCAGCCAGCATAGAGAGGGCGGCACCCCGCGGCGACCGGTGGGAAGAGCCCGAGGGCTCGGCCGCCGACGCGCACGGGGGCCATCGTTCGAATGCTGCGGAAACCTGAACTCCCGCTGTTTCGGGGGTCCGTCGTCGGTTACGATCGCCGCGCACCGGGGCGGAGGGGGCACGGCACACCGGGCCCGCCGACCGCAGCCGGTACGGGGGACGCCGCCGGCACCGGCCGGAGGTGAACGCGGTGAACGACAGGGGGCGGCAGATGACCGAGGACACGACGACGGCGAGCACGGGGATCGGAACCGACTGGGAGTGGGCGCG
Organism: Kitasatospora sp. NPDC127035; assembly: GCF_042726075.1. Taxonomy (NCBI): domain Bacteria; kingdom Bacillati; phylum Actinomycetota; class Actinomycetes; order Kitasatosporales; family Streptomycetaceae; genus Kitasatospora; species Kitasatospora sp. NPDC127035. Next base: position 93,993 of record NZ_JBHXDN010000021.1, read on the forward strand.
CGCCGACGACTGGCAGCCCCCGACCGAGCTCGACACCGGCGTCCCGCACACCGCCCGGATGTACGACTACTACCTCGGCGGCAAGGACAACTTCGAGGCCGACCGGAAGGCCGCCGAGGCCGCCATCGCCGCCTACCCGGCGCTGCCGCTGCTGGCTCGCACCAACCGTGAATTCCTCGGCCGCGCGGTCGAGTTCGCCGCCGGCCGGGGCATCCGGCAGTTCCTCGACATCGGTACCGGCATCCCGACCGTCGGCTCCACCAACGAGATCGCCCAGCGGGTCGCCCCGGACGCCCGGGTCGTCTACGTCGACAACGACCCGATCGTGGCCACCCACGCCCGCGCCCTGCTGGCCGGCCACCCGGCGGGCCACACCTCCGTCATCGAGGGCGACCTGCGCGAGCCCGAGGCGATCCTCGACCACCCCGGCCTGCGCGCCGCCATCGACCTCGGCGAGCCGGTCGCCCTGATGCTCGTCGCCGTCCTGCACTTCATCCGGGACGAGGACGGCGCCGAACGGATCGTCCGCACCCTGCGCGACGTGCTCGCCCCCGGCAGCGCGCTGATCCTCTCCCACGGCAGCCCCGACTTCGCCTCCCGGGAGAGCGCCGCCGAGGGCACCCGGATCTACCGCAGCGCGAGCGCGCCCCTGGTGCTGCGCCCGCGCGCCGCCGTCGAGCCGTTCTTCGGCGACTTCGAGTTCGTCGGCCCCGGCCTGGTCCAACTTCCGCTCTGGCGGCCGGAGTCCGGCCACATCCGGACCACCGACCTGCCGGAGGGCTGGCAGGACGTCTCCGCCTACGCCGGCGTCGCCTTCAAGCGCTGAGCCGTCGGCCGCCCCTGACGCACCGTCGGATCAGGGGGCGGCGTGCGGGTGGGCCGGGGGGCGGTGCTGTTCGGCGCCGCCACCCGAGACCCCGGCGAGGCCGCCCACCGCGAGGAACGCCCCCGGCCCGCTGCACGGGCGGGCCCGATCGCCGCAGGTCCGGTGCCCGGGCGGACGGAAAACCGCGCGACGGCGCCGGGCGTCCGGTGTTAGCTTGCGACGTATGCGACCCCTGAACGAGACCGACATCCGCGCGTCCTTCGTCAACTGCTCCAAGGGCGAGGCCCGTCGGCTCAACCTGCCCCGAGGCATGGCCGAACTCCCCTGGGAGAACCTGGACTTCCTCGGCTGGCGGGACCAGGGCGCCCCCGACCGCGGCTACCTGGTGGCGGAGCACGGCGGCGAGCTGGTCGGTGTCACGCTGCGGGTGCCGTCGTTCCGGCGCAGCCTGACCAAGACCAACGTCTGTTCGCTCTGCGTCACGGCGCACGCGGGTTCCGGCGTCGCGCTGCTCACCGCCCGGCGCGCCGGTGCGGCGGGGCGGGAGGGGAACACGGTCGGCACGTACATCTGCGCGGACCTGGCCTGCTCGCTCTACCTGCGCGGCCTGAAGAAGTCCGCGCTGGTGACCCGGCCCGACGAGTCGCTCCCGCTGGAGGACCAGATCGCCCGCACGCTGGCGAACCTGGACACCTTCCTCACCCAGGTCCGGACGGACACCCTGGCTTCCTGACCGCCGTCCGGCCGGGTCGGCCGCGGCGGGGTCGGCGGGCCGGGGACCCGGCCCGCCGTGCTACTGGCCGCGCAGCTGGTTCATGTCCCGGCGGTCCCGCTTGGTGGGCCGCCCGGCGCCCCGGTCGCGCAGGCCGGGCACGGCCAGCAGCTCGCGCGGCGGCCTCGGGGGACTGTTGTCCACCAGGCACTCCGCCGCGACCTCGGCGCCGACCCGCTTGCGGATCAGCTTCCGCACCACGACGACCCGCTCGTAGCCCTCCTGGCGCACCCGCACCTCGTCGCCGGGCTTCAGCGACTGGGCCGGCTTGGCCCGCTCGCCGTTGACCCGGACGTGCCCGGCCTTGCAGGCGTCGGCCGCCGCCGACCGCGTCTTCGCGAGCCGCACCGACCAGATCCAGCTGTCCACCCGGACGCTTCCCTCGACATCGACCATCCTCCGAGCCTACCGAGACCGCCCGGGCGGCCCCTACCTCAGCCGGACGGACCCCGCCACCGGACGGGACCGGACGGTACCGAAGGCGCTACCGGCGGTCGGGTGCCTCCTGGACGGCCCAGCCGTTGCCGTCCGGGTCGCTGAAGAAGACGAACGAGTTCCACTCCCCGCCGCGCCCGTCCACCCGGGTCCCGTCCTCGAAGTGCTGCACCGGGCTGACCTCCACGCCCCGCGCGACCAGCTCGGCGTGCGCCCGGTCGATGTCCGGCACCACCAGTTGGAGACCCTTCAGCGAGCCGGGCGGCGCCTCCGTCATCCCGGCGCCCACCACGATCGAGCAGCCGGATCCGGGGGGTGTCAGCTGGACGACCCGCACGCCGTCCCGGATCCGGGTGTCGTGGTCGACGGTGAAACCGGCCTGTTCCTCGTAGAAGACCTTGGCCCGGTCCACGTCCGACACCGGGACCACCACCACTTCGAGCTTCCAGTCCATGGCCTCGCCCCTTCCTTCGGGCCCCTCCAGTATCGGCCGAGGCCCCGATGCGCGCCCGGCGCCCGGCCCCGGGCGGTGAAACGCGCCGATCAGCCCCCCGTCGGCCCGGTTTACCCGCCCAGCCCGTACGACCCCGCTACGCGCCCCCGCACCCGTGATCCCGGGCCCGCCGTCGCCGCCCACCGGGCCCGCCCGCCGGTCGGCTAGCCTGGGCCACGATGAACCGCCTCTCGACGCCCGCCGCCGCGACCCCCTTCGCCACTCCCTGGGGCAGCCTCGACCTCACCCGCTACCCGGAGGACCCGCGCGAGCTGCTGCGCGCCTGGGACGCCGCCGACGAGTACCTGCTGCGGCACCTGGCCGGTGAGGCCGACTCCGCCCAGGGCGGGGCCACCGACCTCACGGGCCGGGCTGTCACCGTCCTCGGCGACCGCTGGGGCGCCCTGGCCACCGCGCTCGCGCGGTTCGCTCCCGCCCAGATCAGCGACTCGCACCTCGCCCAGCGGGCCACCCGCGCCAACCTCGCGCGGGCCGGCGCCGACCCGGCCGCCGTCCGGCTGCTCACCACCCGGGACGCCCCGCCCGCGCGGATCGACGTCCTGCTGGTGCGCGTCCCCAAGAGCCTCGCGCTGCTGGAGGACCAGCTGCACCGGCTCGCCCCGGCCGTCCACCCGGACACCGTGGTGATCGGCACCGGCATGGTCACCGAGATCCACACCTCCACCCTCCAGCTCTTCGAGCGCATCCTCGGGCCGACCCGGACCTCGCTCGCCGTCCGCAAGGCCCGGCTGATCTTCTGCACGCCTGACCGGACGCTCGACCCCGGCCCCAACCCCTGGCCGCACCGCTACGCGCTGCCCGCCGACATCGGTCCTGCCGCCGGCCGCACCGTGGTCAACCACGCCGGCACCTTCTGCGCGGACCGCCTCGACATCGGTACCCGGTTCCTGCTCGCCCACCTGCCGACCGCGGCGCCGGGTTACCGGGTCGTCGACCTCGGCTGCGGGAACGGGGTCGTCGGCACCGCCGCCGCCCTGGCCTCGCCCGGCGCCGAGCTGGTCTTCGTCGACGAGTCCCACCAGGCGGTGGCCTCGGCGGAGGAGACCTTCCGCGCCAACCTCGGCCCGGACGCCCCCGCCGAGTTCCTGACCGCCGACGCGATGACGGCCGAGGCGGTGCCCCCCGGGTCGGTGGACCTCGTCCTCAACAATCCGCCGTTCCACTCGCACCAGGCCACCACCGACGCGACCGCGTGGCGGATGTTCACCAGTGCCCGTCGCGCCCTGCGGCCGGGCGGTGAGCTCTGGGTGGTCGGCAACCGGCACCTCGGCTACCACGAGAAGCTCCGCCGTCTCTTCGGCAACTGTCAACTCGTCGCCGGCAACCCGAAGTTCGTCGTCCTGCGGGCCGTCCGCCGGTGAACCGCCGGGGGCCGGGCCAGCGGGGTGCGGTCGGGCCGGTCCCGCGCGGGCCGTTCTCCCCCTGAGTAAGGGTAGCCTAAGCTAATCGCCGACGACGGGCGGACGATCGCCCGCGCGGTCGGAGCGCCCTGTCCTCGGACGTGGGGGTGGGGCGTGCCCGTTGCGGCGCCCCTCGCCCCACTCCTTGCATGAATGTTCCGTACTGCGTATATTCATGCCACGACGAAGGAGGGAATGCCATGGCATTGCGAGTCGCCGTCGCCGGCGCGAGCGGATACGCGGGCGGTGAGGTGCTGCGTCTGCTGCTCGGCCACCCGGAGGTGGAGATCGGGGCGCTGACCGGCGGTTCGAACGCCGGCACCAGACTGGGCCTGCTGCAGCCGCACCTGCTGCCGCTCGCCGACCGGATCCTGGAGCCCACCACCACCGAGGTGCTGGCCGACCACGACGTGGTGTTCCTGGCGCTGCCGCACGGACAGTCCGCCGCCGTCGCCGAGGAACTCGGCGGGAACGTGCTGGTCGTCGACTGCGGGGCCGACTTCCGGCTCAAGGCCGCCGCCGACTGGGAGCAGTTCTACGGCTCCGCGCACGCCGGCACCTGGCCGTACGGGCTGCCCGAGCTCCCCGGCCACCGTGCCGCGCTCAAGGGCAGCAACCGCATCGCCGTCCCCGGCTGCTACCCGACCGCCGTCTCGCTCGCCCTCTTCCCCGCGTACGCGGCCGGACTCGCCGAGCCCGAGGCCGTCATCGTCGCCGCCTCGGGCACCTCCGGCGCCGGCAAGGCGGCCAAGACCCACCTGCTCGGCAGCGAGGTCATGGGCAACGTCAGCGCGTACGGCGTCGGCGGCGTCCACCGGCACACCCCGGAGATGTCCCAGAACCTCACCCCGCTCGCGGGCGAGCCGGTCGCGGTCTCCTTCACCCCCACGCTCGTCCCGATGCCGCGCGGCATCCTCGCCACCTGCTCCGCCAAGGCGAAGCCCGGCGTGACGGCCGAGAGCCTGCGCGCCGCCTACACCGGGGCGTTCGCCGACGAGCCCTTCGTCCGCCTGCTGCCCGAGGGGCAGTGGCCGCAGACCAGCAGCGTCTACGGCTCGAACGCCGCCCTCGTCCAGATCGCCCTGGACGAGGCCACCGGGCGGATCATCGCGATCAGCGCGATCGACAACCTGGTCAAGGGCACCGCCGGTGGCGCGGTGCAGAGCATGAACATCGCCCTGGGCCTGCCCGAGGAGCTGGGCCTTCCCGTGAACGGAGTCGCACCGTGACCGACCACCAGAACCTCGGAGTGACGGCCGCCAGGGGCTTCCGCGCCGCCGGTGTCACCGCCGGCATCAAGGCCTCCGGCACCCCGGACCTCGCCCTGGTCGTCAACGACGGGCCCTCGCTCGCCGCCGCCGGCGTCTTCACCGCCAACCGGGTCAAGGCCGCCCCCGTGCTCTGGTCCGAGCAGGTCCTCAAGGGCGGCTCGGTCTCCGCCGTCGTCCTCAACTCCGGTGGCGCCAACGCCTGCACCGGCCCGCTCGGCTTCCAGGACACCCACGCCACCGCCGAGAAGGTGGCCGAGGAGCTCAAGCTCAACGCCGGTGAGGTCGCCGTCGCGTCCACCGGCCTGATCGGCGTCCGCCTCCCGATGGACCTGCTGCTCCCCGGCGTCGCCACCGCCGCCGCCGAGCTGAGCGCCACCGGCGGCGAGGCCGCCGCGATCGCCATCAAGACCACCGACACCGTCCACAAGACGGCCCAGGTCACCAGCCCCGCCGGCTGGACGGTCGGCGGCATGGCCAAGGGCGCCGGCATGCTGGCCCCCTCCCTGGCCACCATGCTCGTCGTCCTCACCACCGACGCCGACCTGGACGCCGCCGCCCTGGACGCCGCACTGCGCGGCGCCACCCGCACCACCTTCGACCGGATCGACTCCGACGGCTGCATGTCCACCAACGACACCGTGCTGCTGCTCGCCTCCGGCGCCTCCGGCACCACCCCGGACACCGCCGAGTTCGACGAGGCGGTCCGCACCGTCTGCGCCGACCTCGCCCGCCAGCTCATCGGCGACGCCGAGGGCGCGAGCAAGGACATCCGGATCGACGTCACCGGCGCCGCCACCGAGGACGAGGCCGTCGAGGTGGCCCGGACCATCGGCCGCAACAACCTCCTCAAGTGCGCCATCCACGGCCAGGACCCCAACTGGGGCCGCGTCCTGGCCGCGATCGGCACCACCGCCGCCACCTTCGACCCCGACCGGCTCGACGTCGCCATCAACGGCGTCTGGGTCTGCCGCGACGGCAGCGTGGGAGAGGACCGCGATCTCGTCGACATGACCGGCCGCGAGGTGGTCGTCACCGCCGACCTCAACGCCGGCGAGGCCACCGCCACCCTGTGGACCAACGACCTCACCGCCGACTACGTGCACGAGAACAGCGCCTACTCCTCCTGAGACCTGCTACCTGAGCCGGGGACAGAAAACGTGCAGATCGCACCCAAGGGCGAACAGGCCCGCAACAACACCGCGTTGCCCAAGGCCCTGACGCTCATCGAGGCGCTGCCGTGGCTGGAGCGGTTCCACGGCAAGACCGTCGTCATCAAGTTCGGCGGCAACGCCATGGTGGACGACGAGCTCAAGGCGGCCTTCGCCCAGGACGTCGTCTTCCTCCGCTACGCCGGCCTCCACCCGGTCGTGGTGCACGGCGGCGGCCCGCAGATCAGCGCCCAGCTCGACCGGCTCGGCCTGGAGTCCTCCTTCACCAACGGACTCCGGGTCACCACCCCCGAGACCATGGACGTGGTCCGGATGGTGCTCGCCGGCCAGGTCCAGCGCGAACTGGTCGGGCTGCTCAACGGCCACGGCCCGTTCGCGGTCGGCATGACCGGCGAGGACGCCCACACCATGACGGCCGTCAAGCGGTACGCGGTCGTCGACGGCGAGCAGGTCGACATCGGCCTGGTCGGCGACATCGTCAACATCGAGGCGGGCGCGGTGAAGGCGCTCATCGCCGACGGCCGCATCCCCGTGATCTCCTCGATCGCCCGGGGCGTCGACGGCCACGTCTACAACATCAACGCCGACACCGCCGCCTCCGCCCTCGCGGTCGCGCTCGGCGCGGAGATGCTCGTCGTCCTCACCGACGTCGAGGGTCTCTACAAGGACTGGCCGAACTCCGACGACGTGATCAGCCAGCTCAGCGCGGGCGAGCTGGAGGAGCTGCTGCCCGGCCTGGCCAGCGGGATGCTCCCGAAGATGGAGGGCTGCCTGCGCGCCGTCCGCTCCGGCGTCGGCACCGCCCGCGTGCTGGACGGCCGGGTGGCGCACAGCCTGCTGCTGGAGATCTTCACCGACGAGGGCATCGGCACGATGGTCGTGCCGGACGACGAAACGACCGTGACCGGGGGACTGGCATGACTTCCAACGAGCAGCTCACCGAGCGGTGGCAGCACGCTTTCACCGACAACTACGGCACGCCCCGGATCCCGCTGGTCCGCGGCGAGGGCAGCAAGCTGTGGGACGCGGACGGCAAGGAGTACACCGACCTGCTCGGCGGCATCGCCGTCAACGTGCTCGGCACCGCCCACCCGGCGATCGTCGCGGCCGTCGGCCGGCAGATCGCCACCCTCGGCCACATCTCCAACCTCTTCATGGCCGAGCCGACCATCAGCCTCGCCGAGCGGCTGCTCGCGCTCGACGGCCGCGAGGGCCGGGTCTTCTTCTGCAACTCCGGAGCCGAGGCCAACGAGGCCGCCTTCAAGATCGGCCGCCGGACGGGCCGCACCCGTGTCGTCGCCCTGGAGGGCGGCTTCCACGGACGCACCATGGGCGCCCTCGCGCTCACCGGCCAGCCCGCCAAGCAGGAGCCGTTCCGCCCGCTGCCCGGCGACGTCACCCACGTCCCGTTCGGCGACGTCGAAGCGCTGCGGGCGGCCGTCACCACCGAGACCGCCGCCGTCTTCCTGGAGCCGATCCAGGGCGAGAACGGCGCCGTCCCGCTGCCCGACGGCTACCTCGCCGCGGCCCGGGAGATCACCCGCGCCACCGGCACCCTGCTCGTCCTGGACGAGATCCAGACCGGCATCGGCCGGACCGGCCACTGGTACGCCCACCAGGCGTTCGATGGGGTCGAGCCGGACGTCGTCACGCTCGCCAAGGGGCTCGGCGGCGGCCTGCCGGTCGGCGCGGTGCTCGCCTTCGGCGAGGCCGCCGACCTGCTGACCCCCGGTCAGCACGGCACCACCTTCGGCGGCAACCCGGTGGTGGCGGCCGCGGCCCTCGCCGTCCTGGACACCATCGAGTCCGAGGGCCTGCTGGAGCACGTCCGCAAGATCGGCGACCGGCTGCGGCACGGCGTCGAGGCGATCGGCGACCCGCTGGTCTCGCACGTGCGCGGCGCCGGCCTGCTGCTCGGCATCGTCCTCACCGAACCGGTCGCGGGCGCGATCCAGGCCGGGCTCCAGGAGGCCGGCTTCCTCGTCAACGCCGCCGTCCCGGACGCGATCCGGCTCGCCCCGCCGCTGGTGCTCACGGAGGAGGAGGCGGACGCCTTCCTCGCCGCCCTGCCGGACGTCCTCCGGGCGGTCCGCGAGGGCGCCCCGGGCGATGCGAACCGAGCGTAGTCCGGGAGAATAATCACATGACCGTTCCCCACTCCGGCCAACCCGCCGCCGGCCCGACGCCGCAGGTCCCCCAGACCCGCACCGCGCGCCACCGGCGGATCGTGGACCTGCTCACCCGCCAGCCCGTGCGCTCGCAGAGCCAGCTCGCCAAGCTGCTCGCCGACGACGGACTGGTGGTCACCCAGGCCACCCTCTCCCGGGACCTGGACGAGCTGGGTGCGGTGAAGATCCGCAACCGGGACGGCGCGCTCATCTACGCCGTCCCGGCCGAGGGCGGCGACCGCACCCCCCGCGCACCGATGGGGGAGTCCGCCACCGAGGGCCGGATGGCCCGGCTGGCCGGCGAGCTCATGGTCTCCGCCACCGCCTCCGGCAACCTCGTCGTGCTGCGCACCCCGCCGGGTGCCGCCCAGTTCCTCGCCTCGGCGATCGACCAGGCGGAGGTCTTCGAGATCATCGGCACCATCGCCGGCGACGACACCGTCCTGCTGATCAGCCGGGACCCGGCGGGCGGCCAGGCCCTCGCCGACCACCTGATGCAGCTCGCCCAGGCGAAGGCCCAGTAGCGGCATCCCCTTCTGTGGGCCCGGTTTCCCCGGGCCCACAGTCGTATCCGCGGCCCCGTCCACGGCCCGACCGGCCCGACCGGACCGACCGGCCCGCCCTCGGCCCGCCCGAAGTTCGCCCGCAGCACGCCCGAAGTCCCGTCCGTCACCCCGCCGGCAGCCCCGTTCGTGGAAGCTCCCGGTCGGCGTTTTGAGTTTCATACGGAGTAGTGCATACTTATGCCTATCGCCGTAAGCCTGTTCGCACTGTTGTGAAGGAGAAAGCCGTGACCGAGCGCGTCGTACTCGCCTACTCGGGCGGTCTGGACACGTCCGTCTGCATCGGCTGGATCGCCGAGGAGACGGGTGCCGAGGTCATCGCCGTCGCCGTCGACGTCGGCCAGGGCGGCGAGGACCTGGACGTCATCCGCCAGCGGGCGCTGGACTGCGGTGCCGTCGAGGCCGAGGTCGCGGACGCCCGCGACGAGTTCGCCGACGAGTACTGCCTCCCGGCCATCAAGGCCAACGCCCTCTACCAGGGCGAGTACCCGCTCGTCTCCGCCCTGTCCCGGCCGGTCATCGTCAAGCACCTGGTCGCCGCCGCGCAGAAGCACGGTGCCACCACCGTCGCCCACGGCTGCACCGGCAAGGGCAACGACCAGGTCCGCTTCGAGGTCGGCATCCAGTCGCTGGCCCCCCAGCTGAAGTGCATCGCCCCGGTCCGCGACTACGCGATGACCCGGGACAAGGCGATCGCCTTCGCCGAGGCCAAGGGCCTGCCGATCGCCACCACCAAGAAGTCCCCGTACTCGATCGACCAGAACGTCTTCGGGCGGGCCGTCGAGACCGGCTTCCTGGAGGACATCTGGAACGCCCCGATCGAGGACGTCTACGAGTACACCCAGAACCCGGCCACCCCGCGCGAGGCCGACGAGGTGGTCATCACCTTCGACGCCGGCGTCCCGGTCGCCGTGGACGGCCGCAAGGTGACCGTCCTCCAGGCCATCGAGGAGCTCAACAAGCGGGCCGGCGCCCAGGGCATCGGCCGGCTCGACATGGTCGAGGACCGGCTCGTCGGCATCAAGTCGCGGGAGATCTACGAGGCCCCCGGCGCGATCGCGCTGATCACCGCCCACCAGGCGCTGGAGAACGTCACGGTCGAGCGCGAGCTGGCCCGCTACAAGCGGCAGGTCGAGCAGCGCTGGGCCGAGCTGGTCTACGACGGCCTCTGGTTCTCCCCGCTCAAGCGCGCCCTGGACGGCTTCGTCAACGAGGCCAACCAGCACGTCTCCGGCGAGATCCGGCTGGTGCTGCACGGCGGCCGGGCCGTCGTCAACGGCCGGAAGTCCGACCAGTCGCTGTACGACTTCAACCTCGCCACCTACGACACCGGCGACACCTTCGACCAGTCGATGTCCAAGGGCTTCATCGAGATCTTCGGGCTGTCCTCGAAGATCGCCGCCCGCCGCGACCTCGGCTGAGTCCCCGGCCCGACAACCGGCCCGACCTCCGGCCCGACCTCCGTCCGAACCCCCGGACGGGCCCGGGCCGAACCGCCCCGACCGGGGCCCGAACCACCTCTCCCGGTCCCGGCCGCGCCCACCCCCGCGGCCGGGACCACCCCTCCCGAACCCTCTCGCGCAAAGGAGCCCGTGCGATGTCCGCCGACCAGACCACCTCCGGTGGCGACGTCCGCCTCTGGGGCGCCCGCTTCGCCGACGGCCCGTCCGAGGCACTGGCGAGGCTCTCCGCCTCGGTGCACTTCGACTGGCGCCTCGCGCCGTACGACATCGCCGGCTCCAAGGCCCACGCCCGCGTCCTGCACAAGGCCGGCCTGCTCTCCGACGAGGAACTCGCCGGCATGCTGGACGGGCTCGCCCGGCTGCTCACCGACGTCGAGGCCGGCACCTTCACCGGCACCGTCGCCGACGAGGACGTCCACACCGCCCTGGAGCGCGGTCTGCTGGAGCGGCTCGGCCCCGACCTGGGCGGCAAGCTGCGGGCCGGGCGCTCGCGCAACGACCAGATCGCCACCCTCTTCCGGATGTACCTGCGGGACCACGCGAAGATCATCGGCGGGTTGGTCCTCGACCTCCAGCACGCCCTGGTCGGCCTGGCCGAGGCCCACCCGGACACCGCCATGCCGGGCCGCACCCACCTCCAGCACGCCCAGCCCGTCCTCTTCGCCCACCACGTCCTCGCGCACGTGCAGGCCCTCGGCCGGGACGCCGAGCGGCTGCGCCAGTGGGACACCCGCACCGCCGTCTCCCCGTACGGCTCCGGCGCGCTGGCCGGCTCCTCGCTCGGCCTCGACCCGGAGGCCGTCGCCGCCGACCTCGGCTTCGAGCGGGGCTCGGTCGGCAACTCCATCGACGGCACGGCCTCGCGGGACTTCGTCGCCGAGTTCGCCTTCGTCACCGCGATGATCGGGATCAACCTCTCCCGGATCGCGGAGGAGGTGATCATCTGGAACACCAAGGAGTTCGGCTTCATCACGCTGCACGACGCCTTCTCCACCGGTTCGTCGATCATGCCGCAGAAGAAGAACCCGGACATCGCCGAGCTCGCCCGGGGCAAGTCCGGCCGGCTGATCGGCAACCTCACCGGTCTGCTCGCCACCCTCAAGGCGCTGCCGCTGGCCTACAACCGGGACCTCCAGGAGGACAAGGAGCCGGTCTTCGACTCCTGCGACACGCTGGAGGTGCTGCTGCCCGCCTTCACCGGCATGATGGCCACCCTCACCGTGCACCGGGAGCGGCTGGAGGAGCTGGCCCCGGCCGGGTTCTCGCTCGCCACCGACATCGCCGAGTGGCTGGTCAAGCAGGGCGTGCCGTTCCGGGTCGCGCACGAGGTGGCGGGTGCCTGCGTCAAGGTGTGCGAGGCCGACGGCATCGAACTCGCCGACCTGACGGACGAGCAGTTCGCCGCGATCTCCCCGCACCTGACGCCCGAGGTCCGCTCGGTGCTCAGCGTGCACGGCGCGATCGCCTCGCGCAACGGCCGGGGCGGCACCGCCCCCGACGCCGTGGCGGTCCAGCTCGCCGAGCTCAAGGCGGACCTCGCGGTCCAGCAGGAGTGGGTCAAGGGCTGACGCCCGGTCACCGAACCGGGGGAGGGGCGCGACGGTCCGACCGTCGCGCCCCTTTCGCGTGGACGCGACCGGGCGGGCGTAACCGGCCGGGCCCGTACCCGGTCATCCACGGTATGTGCACCAACCTCCCGTTCGTCCCCTCCGCCGAGGACGAGGTCCTCGCCGAGCTGCGGCGCCGCCTCGTCCGGGAGGCAGTGGCCGCCCTGCCCGGCCGCTGCCCGCAGCTGATGGCCGCCCTCGTCGAGGACCCGCCGCCGACCTACCGCGAACTCTCCGAACGCCTCGGGATGCCGCGCGGGTCCATCGGGCCCACCCGCTCCCGCTGCCTCGCCTGCCTCCGGGCCCGCCTCCACGCCGAGCGCTACGCCTGAACCGACGCGGGGCGCGGTCCCGCCCCGCGCCCTCCGGCCCCGGTCATCCGCCGCGTCGTCGCGCCCCCGTCCGGCCCCCCGTCCGGCCCCCCGTCCGACCCCCGTCCGGCTCCGGAACCGGGCCCTCGACCGGCCCCGTCGGGCGTGACCCTCGCCACGTCCGGCGGCCGAAAGGTTGAGGGCAGCTGACGCGCGGGTAAGGCGCTGGCGAACGTAGCTCTTGACGGTGGCGCGGTCGCTCGGATACTGACCGTGAGCACGCCATCGGCGGCACGGCCCTCACCAGGGCCGCGCGGCTGGTACGTTCGTGCGCCACCCCCGGTCCGGGAAGACCCCCGGCCGGGACATCTCCGGCAGGGCATCCGGTGCGACACCCTCACGTTCGCGCGCCGGGCACAACGATGGGGAGGCCCCCGCACATGGGCATGACCGTGATCATCTCGACCGCCGAGGCGGAGGACGCGGAGCAGATCCTCAAGCTCCAGTACCTCGGCTACCAGACCGAGGCCGAACTCTACGGCGACTGGGCCATCGAGCCCCTGACACAGTCGTTGGAGAGTCTGCGCGCCGAACTGACCGAACAGCACTTCCTCGTCGCCCGCCTCGGCGGCGAGATCGTCGGCACCGTACGCGGCCGGGTCGGCCCCGACGGCGTCGGCCGGATAGGGCGCCTGGTCGTCCACCCCCGGATGCAGCGGCACGGCCTCGGCGGCCGACTGCTGGAGGCACTGGAACACCGCCTCGCGGAGGACGGCGCGGTGAGCTCCTACCGGCTGTTCACCGGCCACCGCAGCCTGGGCAACCTGCGTCTCTACGCCCGCCAGGGGTACCGGCAGACCACCGTGGAGCAGATCAGCGGCCGGCTGAGCCTGGTCCACCTGGAGAAGCCCGCCGAGGTCGAGCTTGCCGCCACGGCCTGACCCTCCGCCGTACCCTCCCGATCCGGCGCCGCCATCATTCGGACCTCCGAAGGCGGCGCCGGTCGGCATTGATGCAGGTCAGGGCCATGAGCGTCCGTATTGCGGACAGCTGGTCCGAATAGTTGGGACCACATCGACCCATCTGATTTACTGGCTCACATGACTGCGACGACGAAATGGACCCCCACCGGCACCCTGCCGGCAGGTGAGCGTGCCATGTGCCGTCGAATGTGTCACCGCTGAGGGCCACCGTTCCCTCCCCCTCGCCGCCGGCCGGGGGACCACATCTCGCGCCCCGAAGCGAGACCCGGCCGCTCCCGTCCGAGTGAGCGAGCCGAGCCTGCCGTCACCACCCCCTTCACCCCGCCTGCCCGTCCACGGGCGGGTGGCCGTCACCGTTGACACGTAAGGGCCACGCCGTCGCGCGGCCCGGCCGTCGACCGGCGACGATCAAGGGGTGGCAGGTCCGGACCCCCCTGGCGCAACGCCGTCCTCGTCGCCGACCGCAACCCGGTCCGGCGGTTGCACGCCGCCCGCCCCCGACCCACGGAAGCAGCTGTGATCACCACCACGGACCTCACCAAGGTCTACCGCTCAAGCGGCCGCGAGGTGACCGCCCTCGCCGGCGTCGACCTCCACGTCCGCCCCGGCGAGGTCTACGGCGTCGTCGGCACCAGCGGTGCCGGCAAGTCGACCCTCATCCGCTGCGTCAACATGCTGGAGCGCCCCAGCTCCGGGACCGTCACCGTGGACGGCGTCGAGCTCACCGCGCTGTCCGGCGGCGAGAACCGGGCCGGCAGGGAACTGCGCGAGGCCCGCCGCCGCATCGGCATGGTCTTCCAGCACTTCAACCTGCTCTCCTCGCGGACCGTCCAGCAGAACGTCGAGCTCCCCCTGGAGATCATGGGCCTGGACGGGGCCGAGCGCCGCCGCAAGGCCGCCGAGCTGCTCGACCTGGTCGGCCTCGGGGACAAGGCCCGCAGCTACCCCGGCCAGCTCTCCGGCGGTCAGAAGCAGCGGGTCGGCATCGCCCGCGCCCTCGCCGGCGACCCGAAGGTGCTGCTCTCCGACGAGGCCACCTCCGCACTCGACCCGGAGACCACCCGGTCGATCCTCAAGCTGCTGCGCGACCTCAACCAGCAGCTCGGCCTCACCGTCCTGCTGATCACCCACGAGATGGACGTCATCAAGTCCGTCTGCGACTCCGCCGCCCTGATGCGCGGCGGCAGGGTGGTCGAGTCCGGCGAGCTCACCGACCTGCTCGCCAAGCCCGGCTCGGAGCTCGCCCGCGAGCTCTTCCCGCTCAGCGAGTTCGGCACCGGCCACCCCGGCAGCACCGTCCTGGAGATCACCTTCCAGGGCGACAGCTCCGCCCGGCCGTTCGTCTCCCAGCTCGCCCGCACCTACCAGATCGACATCAACATCCTCGGCGCCGCCGTCGAGACCATCGCCGGCCGGATGGTCGGCCGGATGCGGGTCGAGCTGCCCGGCTCCCGCGCGGACAACGTGGTGCCGATCGGCTTCCTGCGCGACCAGGGCCTACAGGTGGACGTGCTGGAGACGGCGAACGGAGCGGCGGCATGACCTGGGACCAGATGCAGGAACTGATGTGGCCCGCCACCTGGGAGACCCTCCAGATGGTCGGCGTCGCCACCGCCGGCACCGTACTGCTCGGCCTTCCGCTGGGCGTGCTGCTGGTCCTCACCGACAAGGGCGGCCTGCTGCAGAACCAGCCGGTCAACAAGGTGCTCGGCGCCGCGGTGAACATCGCCCGCTCGGTGCCGTTCATCATCCTGATGATCGCGCTGATCTCCTTCACCCGCTGGTTGGTCGGCACCTCCATCGGGTGGGAGGCCGCCACCGTGCCGCTCACCATCGGCGCGATCCCCTTCTTCGCGCGGCTGGTCGAGACCTCCGTCCGCGAGGTCGACCGCGGCCTGGTCGAGGCCGTCCAGGCCATGGGCGGCTCCACCTGGACCATCGTCCGCAAGACGCTGATCCCCGAGGCGCTGCCCGCCCTCGTGGCCTCCGTCACCACCACGATCATCACGCTGATCAGCTACTCCGCCATGGCCGGCGTGGTCGGCGGCGGCGGCCTCGGCACCCTCGCCATCAACTACGGCTACTTCCGCTTCGAGACCGCCTTCATGTGGATCATCGTCGCGGAACTGGTGATCATCGTGACCGTCGTCCAGCTGATCGGCGACCGGGCCGTCCGTGCCCTCGCCAACCGCGGACGCACCGGCGGCCGGACCCGCCTGCTCGGCCCGCGCGGCCGCACCCCCGCGGCCCCGGCCACCCCCGACGAGGACGTCGTCGCCCACTGACCTTCCGATGTCCGAACCCGGACCCGGCTCCCCGTATCACGCAGAAAGGCACTTTTCGTGCGCAACGCCCTGAAGTTCACCAGCGTCCTCGCCACCGCCGGCATCGCCCTCTCGCTCGCCGCCTGCGGCAGCAACGGCGACTCGGCGTCCTCCGACCCGAACGCCGCGCTCACCGTCGTCGCCAGCCCCACCCCGCACGGTCAGATCCTCAAGTACGTCAAGGACAACCTGGCGGAGAAGGCCGGCCTCAAGCTCACCATCAAGGAGGTCACCGACTACGTGACCCCCAACACCGCGGTGCAGGACGGCTCGGCCGACGCCAACTACTTCCAGCACGTGCCGTACCTGGAGGACTTCAACAAGAAGCACAACACCCAGATCGTCTCGGTCGAGACGGTCCACCTGGAGCCCCTGGGTGTGTACTCCAAGAAGGTCAAGACCATCGGCGACCTCAAGGACGGCGCCACCGTCGGCCTGCCGAACGACGCCACCAACGAGGGCCGCGCGCTCAAGCTGCTCGCCGACAACAACCTGATCACCCTCAAGGCCGGTGTCGGCACCGCCGCCACCCCCGCCGACGTCACCGCCAACCCGAAGAACCTCAAGTGGAAGGAGCTGGAGGCCGCCCAGCTGCCCCGCTCCATCGACGACCTCGACGCCGCCGTGATCAACGGCAACTACGCGCTGGACGCCGGCCTCAAGCCGGCCACCGACTCGCTGCTCCTGGAGAAGGCCGAGGGCAACCCCTACGCCAACATCCTGGCCGTCAAGCAGGGCAAGGAGAACGACCCGCGGGTCAAGAAGCTCGCCGAGCTGCTCCACTCGGCCGAGGTCAAGAAGTACATCGACGACACCTTCAAGGGTTCCGTCATCCCGGCGTTCTGACACCGGCGCGCCGAACCGCGCTCCGACCCGTCCCGCCGGACCCGCACCGGGCCCCCGCCGCACCTCGGCGGGGGCCCGGTCGGGCAGTATGCACCAGTGACGGTCCGACAGACCCGGAACTGACGTACCGTCGTGCGGTCCGTGCACCGCGTGAGACCCGGGCACCGGCGAGGCGTACGGTGTGTCCACGACCCGGCGAGGAGAGACGGCATGGCAGCGAGCTTCCCCGAGACCGCCATCAGCACCGAACGGCTGCTGCTGCGCCCGCTTGCGGAGGACGACGCCGCCGGCCTCGCCACGATGATGGCCGACGAACTCGTCCTGGCCTGGACCGACCTCCCGCACCCCTTCACCGAGTCCTACGCCGCCGAACTGGCCCGCAGTCTCGCCCCCGCCCACCGGGCCGCCGGCCGGGGCATCGTCTTCGCCGTCACCGAGCACCTCACCCAGCGGCTGGTCGGCCTGGTCGAACTGCGCGCCACCGACTGGCGGCTGCGCTCCACCGAGATCGCCTTCGTCACCGCCGCCTGGGCGCGCGGCGAGGGCTACGCGCCGGAGGCCGTCCTCGGCGTCGCCCAGTGGCTCTTCGAGGACCGCGGCTTCCTCCGCCTGGAGATGCGCACCGCCGCCGGCAACACCGCCGCCCAGCAGGTCGCGCAGAAGATCGGCGGCATCAGCGAAGGCGTCCTGCGCAGCGCGTGGATAGTGCGGGGTGAGGCCGGCGAGGTGGTGGAGGAGAGCCGCAGCGACCTCATCCTGTGGAGCCTGCTGCCGGAGGACATGGAGACCCCCGACACCGTCCAGGCCGGGGCCTGGCCCGGCGACCGCCACTACGTCCTGCGCGACTGACCCCCCGGGGCCGCCCGGTGCCCGGCCGCCCCGCCGCCCGTACGTGACGGACATGTGTGCGGGATGTCGCCGACGGGGGGATCTCACCCGGTAGCCTCTCCACCGGCGCCGTACGCGGGCGCAGCATGTCGGCGCACGGATGGCGAGGGGGAACAGCCGCAGATGGCTGACCGGATCACGGTCATCGGGTGGGACGGCACCCCGCTGACCGAGGCCGCCGCAGCGGCCCTCGCCGCAGCGACCCTGGTGGCCGGCGCCCCGTACCAGCTCAGGACCCTCCCGGTGCCGCCCGCCGCCGAGCGCATCATCCTCGGCAGCATCCGGCCGGCCGCCCGCCGGATCGCGGAGCACCGCGGCGCGGCCGTCGTCATCGCCGAGGGGGACCCGGGCTTCTTCGGTGTGGTGCGCACCCTGCGCCGCCCCGAGTACGGCCTCGAACTGGAGGTCCTGCCCGCCGTCTCCTCCGTCGCGGCCGCCTTCGCCCGGGCCGGCATGCCCTGGGAGGACGCCCAGGTGGTCAGCGCCCACGGCGGCCGGCTGCGCCGTGCCGCCAACGTCTGCCGGGCCAACCCGAAGGTCGCCGTGCTCACGGCTCCCGGCGCCGGGCCCGCCGAACTCGCCCTCATGCTCCGTGGCGTGCACCGCACCTTCGTGGTCTGCGAGGCGCTCGGCACGCCCGACGAGGACGTCACCGTGCTCACCTCCGACCGTGTCGCCGACCACGTCTGGCGCGACCCGAGCGTGGTGCTGGTGATCGGCGGCAGCAGCGGCGGCGGCCCCGGTGGGGGACCGCAGGCCGGCACGGCCTCCGAGGCGGCCGGCTGGATCGCCGGCCGTCCGGTCGGGTACCCCGGCGTGGAACGGGGCTGGGCGCTCCCGTCCGACGCCTACACGGGCGCCGGGCGCGCGGGGGGCGAGCCCGGCGCGTCCGAAACGCTCCCCTCGCACGTGCGCGCCCTGGTGCTGGCCCGCCTGGGGGCCCGCCCTGGCGACCTGGTCTGGTCGGTGGGGGCAGGCAGCGGCGAGCTCGCCGTGGAGGCGGCCCGGTTCGGTGCCGCCGTCGTCGCCGTCGAGTCCGACCGCGCGGCCTGCGCCCGGCTGGCCGTCAACGCCCGCCGCTACGGGGTCGAGGTGGAGATCGTGCAGGGCCGCGGCCCCGAGGTGCTGGGCGGACTCCCGGAGCCCGATGCGGCGGTGGTCGAGTCGGGCGGTGCCGACGTGGTGCGCGCCGTCCTGTCCCGCCGCCCCGAGCGGGTCGTGGCGGTGGCCCGCACCCTCGGCGAGGCGGAGGAGGTCCGCCGGGCGATCGCCGGAGCGGGCTATCGCGCGGACGGCGCACTCCTCCAGTCCGCGCCGCTGCTCGCGCCCGCCGCGGCCCCTGTCGCCGCGTCGGCTTCCGCACCCGCCGCCGCGGCGGACACCGGCTCCGGACTCCGCCTCGGTGTGGGCGATCCGGGCACCTTCCTGCTCTGGGGTGAGCAGATCGTGTGAAGGCGCGGTCGCCGAAGGGTGGTGATCCCGGTGGCGGATCGCCACCGCGGCGGTCCGACGGAAGGCGCGGTGGCAGGCGCGGCCGGTCCGACGGTGATCCAGGTCGCATCCGGACACCGATTCGAGAGGCGGCGCCGCCGGGCCGGTAGTGTGGCGTCCGGGACGGCTGCGACGTCCGACAGCCCGCCCGATCCGGTCGGTTTGTCGCCTTTTTGACGTGGTGCAGGCCGGTACGGCTCGGAGTGTGGGCAATTCGACGGGCCGCCTGCCGGACCTGGAGAATGCCGTAGGGTCCGGTGCGGTCGTGCCGGTTGCCCCGGCTTGTCGTTGTTTCAGATGACGCGCCACCCCTCGCGGGTGGTGCGCGGGCCGGGGTGCCGCAGCGCGCCGGAAGGACTTCGGCCGCAGCGCCTCGGCGCGGCGGCCATGTGTGGTTGAGGGGCGGGCCGGTGCAGGCCCGGCCCGTGCGGATGGGCGCTGCGGTCGGTGATCGCGTCGCCGAGGGCGCGGCAGCGGCCTGGAAGGAGCTTTGACATGACCGATGGCGGCCACGTCCCGAACGAGGGACTGCCGGAGCACCTGCTCGCCGGGCCCGACCCGCTCGGCGGCCCGGAGGGCGTCGCGGCTGTCGCACCCGTGCAGGGCGTCGCGACGGACGGTGCGGTCCCCGGACAGCTGATCCCGAACCCCACGGTTCCGGGTGCGGGCTTCCCGGGCGCGGTGCCCCCCGGCGCGGGTGTCCTTCCGCCGCAGGGTGTCCCCGGCCAGGCCCCGCCGCTCGGCGCGCCCGGCTTCGTCCAGGCCCCGGGCGTTCCCGTCGGCACCGGTGTCCCGGGCGCCGTCGGCGAGGGCTGGGCCGCGGACCCGGGCGCCCCGCGCCCCGCCTTCCACTTCCTCGACCAGCCCGACCAGCCGGACGGGCTCGACGACGAGGACGACGTCCTGCTCATGCCCGGCCCGCAGGGCTCGTGGGGCGAGCCGGCCGCGACCGCCGCCGACCAGCAGGTCGCGCCGGGCACCCCGGTCGAGCCGTCCTGGCCGCCGCTGGACCCGCCGCCGCTCGGCGTCGACCCGGCCGTCCCGCAGGCCCACGGCGCACCGCAGGCGCCGTTCCCGGCGCAGGCCGGTCAGGCCGTTCCCGTCCAGCAGAGCCCGGAGCAGGCCGCGGCCGCCCAGGCGCCGCGCCGTCCGCTGCACGCCGGACCGCCGATCCCGGACCCGTCCCTGATGACCGGCCAGGTCCCGGTCCGCTCGCTCGCCGACCGCGGACCCTCGCAGGGCGGCACGCCCGCGCACGGCATCCCGGTGATCCCGGCCGCCGTCCAGCCGGAGCCGCAGGCCGTCCCGGTCGTGCAGGCCCAGCCGGTGCCGCACGTGCAGCCTTTGCCCCAGGCCCAGGACGTCCGGCCGGTGCCGGACGCCGTGCCCGTGCCGCAGCCCGTGGACGGCGACGTCCAGCAGGCCCCCGACGTCGAGGTCCCGGTGGCCCCTGAGGCCGTCGCGGCCACCGAGCCCGTCGCCCAGCCCGTTGCCCAGCCTGTCGAGGTGACCGAGCCCGCGCAGGCCGAGGCGGTGCAGGCCGAGGCCGCCCCCGCCGTGCCCGCGGGAGAGGCTCCGGGCACCGACGCGCCGAGCTCCGAGGAGCCGTCCGCCGAGCAGCCGGTCGCCGTCGAGGCCCCGGTCGCCGTCGCGCAGCCCGTCGCCCCGGCCGGACAGCCCCGCCGGATCTCCGCCTTCCTCGCCGCCCCGACGCCGCACGGTCTGCCCCAGGTGGAGGCGGTGGACCAGCCGGCCCCGGCCGTCGCCGAGGACGCGGCGCAGCAGTCCGCGCCCATAGCGCTCGCCGGGCAGCCTGCGGCGGAGGCCACCGCCCCGGCGCCCGAGGCCGTCCCGGCCGCCGAGCCGGCCCCGGCCGAGCCGACGGCCGTCGCTGTGTCCGAGACGGTGGACGGCCCCGTCGAGAACGCGGAGGCCGCCGCCGCGACCGCCGTGGGCACCGGCGAGATGCCCTCCGGCCGGTCCGTCGCCGGCCCGGCCGCCGAGCCTGCCCCGGCGGACGCCGCTCCGGCCGACGCGGTCGCGCCCGTCGAGGCCATCGTGTCCGTCGAGGCCGCCGCGCCCGTCGAGGCCGCGGACGGCGGTGCCGCCGACGCGGTCCAGCCGGCCGTTCCCGCCGAGCCGGTGGACGCCGCCGGACAGCCCGTCGTGCAGGCCCCGGAGGCCGGGGAGACCGCCGAGGCGGCCCAGGCCGCACCCGAGACCCCCGTCGTCGAGACCCCTGCCACCGAGGCCCCCGTCGCCGGCCTCCGGGCCGCCGGGGTTCCGGTCGCCGAGGCCCCGGTTGCCGAGGCCCCGGTTGCCGAGGCCCCGGTCGCCGAGGTTCCGGCCGCGGCCGAGCCGGCCCCCGCCGAGGAGCCGTCGCCCGCCGAGGCCCCCGCCCCGGTCGAGCCCGGGACCGTCCAGCCCGCCGAGCCCGGCACCGACGCCACCGCCCCGGCCGAGGCCACGGTGCCCGCCGAGCCCGCCGAGCCCGCCGAAGCCGCTGAGGCCACGGTGCCCGCCGAGGTCCTCGCGGAGGCCGTCGAACCCGCCGAGCCGGCCGAACCCGCCGAGCCGCGCGGCCCGGCGGCCCCCGGCTACGACGAGGCCGGTCGCGAGGCCGTCCACCAGGTGATCCGCGAGCGCCGCGACATCCGCAACGGCTTCCGCCCGGACCCGATCCCGCACGAGGTGCTGATCCGGGTCCTGGAGGCCGCCCACACCGCGCCCAGCGTCGGCTACTCGCAGCCCTGGGACTTCGTGGTCATCCGCTCCGCCAAGACCCGCCGCAAGATGCACGGGCTGGCCGAGCGGCAGCGCGAGGCGTACGCCGACTCGCTCCCCAAGGGCCGCGCCAAGCAGTTCAAGGAAATCAAGATCGAGGCGATCCTCGAGACGCCCGTGAACATCGTGGTCACCGCCGACCGCACCCGCGGCGGCCGGCACACCCTGGGCCGGCACACCCAGCCGCAGATGGCCCCCTACTCGGCGGCCCTCGCCGTCGAGAACCTCTGGCTGGCCGCCCGCGCCGAGGGCCTCGGCGTCGGCTGGGTGAGCTTCTTCGACGAGGAGGAGCTGGTCCGCGAGCTCGGCCTGCCGGAGCACCTTGAGGTCGTCGCCTACCTGTGCGTCGGCTTCGTCGACGCCTTCCCGGACGAGCCCGAGCTCCAGCAGCAGGGCTGGGCCAAGAAGCGCCCGCTCTCCTGGGTGGTCCACGAGGAGCAGTACGGCAACCGCGCCCTGCCCGGCGAGGAGCCGCACAGCCTGCTCTCCGAGACCCTGCGCGGCATCCGCCCGCTGGACGCCAAGGCGCTCGGCGAGGCCTGGGACCGGCAGAAGCGGATGACCAAGCCGGCCGGCTCGCTCGGCATGCTGGAGATCATCTCCGCCCAGCTCTCCGGACTCTCCCGCAAGTGCCCGCCGCCGATCCCGGAGCCCGCCTGCGTCGCGGTCTTCGCCGGCGACCACGGCGTGCACGCCCAGGGGGTCAGCCCCTGGCCGCAGGAGGTGACCGCCCAGATGGTCGGCAACTTCCTGGCCGGGGGAGCGGTGGTCAACGCCTTCGCCCGCCAGATCGGCACCGAGGTCTGCGTGGTCGACGTCGGCGTGGCCGCCGAGCTGCCGGACGCGATCCAGCAGGGCCGCACCACCGGTCTGCTGCCGCGCAAGGTCAAGCCCGGCACCGACGACATGACCAAGGGCCCCGCGATGACCCGCGAGGAGGCCCTCAAGGCCATCGAGGTCGGCATCGAGACCGCCCGCGACCTCGTCGCGGCCGGTAACAAGGCCCTGGTCACCGGTGACATGGGGATCGCCAACACGACCGCCTCCGCCGCCCTGATCTCGGTCTTCACCGGCCTGGACCCGGCCGAGGTCACCGGGCGCGGCACCGGCATCGACGACGCGACGCACGCCCGCAAGATCGAGGTCATCCGCACCGCGCTGGCCCTGCACCAGCCGGACCCGGCCGACCCGATCGGCGTCCTCGCCGCTGTCGGCGGTCTGGAGCACGCGGCGATCGCCGGCTTCCTGCTCGGCGCCGCCTCGCTGCGCACCCCGGTGATCCTGGACGGTGTGATCGCCGGTTCGGCCGCGCTCGCCGCCAAGGCGATCGCCCCCGAGGTGCTGGCTGCCTGCATCGCCGGCCACCGCTCGGCCGAGCCCGGCCACCAGGCCGCGCTGACCAAGCTGGGCCTGCGTCCGCTGATCGACCTCGACCTGCGGCTCGGTGAGGGCACCGGTGCCCTGCTGGCCCTGCCGCTGGTGCAGAGTGCGGCCCGGGCGATGCACGATGTAGCCACGTTCGACTCCGCCGGGGTCACCGAGAAGGCCTGACGCCCTCCCGCACCGCTCCGCGTACCGGCCCGAGGGCGCGCCGTGACGCGGAGCGGTGCGGCGGCGTACCCCCACCACCCTCACCCGATCCAGGAGCACCGCCGATGACCGCGCCCACCCCTCACCCCAGCACCGAGGGCCGCACCCCGTACCCGGTCGGCCTGCTGCTCGCCGGCCGCCGCGTGGTGGTCGTCGGCGGCGGTCACGTCGCCCAGCGCCGGCTGCCCGCCCTGCTCGCCACCGGCGCGGACGTGCACCTGATATCCCCGGTCACCACCCCGGCGGTCCAGGCGATGGCCGACGCGGGCGAGCTGGCCTGGCACGAGCGGCGCTACCGGGACGGCGACCTGGCCGACACCTGGTACGCGCTGGTCGCCACCGACGACCCGGCGGTGAACACCGCGGTCAGCGCGGAGGCCGAGCGCGAGCGGGTCTTCTGCGCCCGCAGCGACGACGCGGCCGCGGCCACGGCGTGGACGCCGGCCAGCGGGCGTGACGCGGGTGCCACGGTCGCGGTCCTCACCGGGGATCCGCGCCACTCCGCGGCCCTGCGCGACTCGATCGTGGAGGGGCTGCGGGACGGCTCCCTCGCCGCCCGCCAGTACCGTGCGCACGGTGCGGGGGTGGCGCTGGTCGGCGGCGGTCCGGGCGACCCGGACCTGATCACCGTCCGGGGCCGCCGGCTGCTCGCCGACGCCGACGTCGTGGTGGCCGACCGGCTGGCGCCGCGCGAGCTGCTCGCCGAGCTGCCGGAGCACGTCGAGGTGATCGACGCCTCGAAGATCCCGTACGGCCGGTTCATGGCCCAGGAGGCGATCAACCGGACGCTCGTCGAGCACGCCAAGGCCGGGAAGTTCGTCGTCCGCCTGAAGGGCGGCGACCCGTACGTGTTCGGGCGCGGCGGCGAGGAGCTGCTCGCCTGCGCGGAGGCCGGGCTGCCGGTGACGGTGGTGCCCGGCATCTCCAGCTCGATCAGCGTGCCGGCGGCGGTCGGCGTGCCGGTCACCCACCGGGGGATGACGCACGAGTTCACCGTGGTCTCCGGTCACGTCGGCCCGGACGACGAGCGCTCGCTGACCAACTGGGACGCGCTCGCCGGGATGACCGGGACGCTGGTGCTGCTGATGGCGGTCGACAAGATCGGCGCGATCGCGGCCCGGCTGATCGAGGGCGGGCGCCCCGCGGACACCCCGGTGGCCGTCGTCCAGGAGGGCACGACCGCCGCCCAGCGCCGGGTGGACGCGACCCTGGCCACCGTCGCCGCCACCGTCGAGGCCGAGCAGATCAAGCCCCCCGCGGTCATCGTCGTCGGCGACGTCGTGGACGTCCTGGCCGCCGCGTCCGGCACCGCCCCCGCCCGGTCCTGACCTCCGGCTCCGGCCCCGGGCCCACGGGCCCGGGGCCGGGCGGCGCCCCCGCCGGCCGCTACTCCAGCGGCTGCTCCGTCCAGATCACCTTCCCGGTGGCCGTGTACCGGGTGCCCCACCGGTCGGCGAACTGGGCGACCAGGAAGAGCCCGCGCCCGCCCTCGTCCGTGGTGGCCGCGTACTTCAGGTGCGGCGAGGTGCTGCTGGTGTCCGACACCTCGCAGATCAGCGACCGGTCACGGAGCAGCCGGACCCGGATCGGCCCCGTCCCGTAGCGGATCGCGTTGGTGACCAGCTCGCTCAGGATCAGCTCGGTGACGAACGCCGCCTCCTCCAGCCCCCACTCCTCCAGCCGTTCGGCCACCGCCGCCCGCACCCCGCCCACCGCCGCCGGGTCGGACGGCACCTCCCACTCCGCCACCCGGTCCGGCGACAGCACGTGGGTCCGCGCCACGAGCAGCGCGATGTCGTCCTGCGGCCGCGCCGGCAGCAGCGCCCCCAGCACGTCCGCACAGGTCTGCTCCGGCGTCCTCGGCGGCCCGGCGAGTGCGGCCCGCAGCAGCTCCAGCCCCTCGTCGATGTCCCGCTCGCGGTCCTCCACCAGCCCGTCGGTGTACAGCACCAGCCGGCTGCCCTCGGCGACCTCCAGCTCGACCGTCTCGAAGGGCAGCACCGCCAGCCCCAGCGGCGGCCCGGTCGGCAGCTCCGGGTAGACCACGTGCCCGTCCGGCCCGACGAGCGCCGGCGGCGGGTGCCCGGCACTGGCCAGCGTGCACCGCCGGGACACCGGGTCGTAGATCAGGTACAGGCAGGTGGCACCCGTCACCGCCGCCGGGCCGCCGGTCGCCGACTCCTCCTGGTCGATCCGGTTGACCAGCTCGTCCAGGTGCCCGAGCAGTTCGTCCGGCGGCAGGTCGAGGGTCGAGAAGTTGTGGATCGCCGTCCGCAGCCGGCCCATGGTCGCCGCCGCGTGCAGCCCGTGCCCCACCACGTCGCCGACCACCAGCGCCACCCGCGCGCCGGGCAGCGGGATCACGTCGAACCAGTCCCCGCCCACCCCGGCCTGCGCCGGCAGGTACCGGTGCGCCACGTCCAGCGCGTTCTGGTCCGGCAGGCTCCGCGGCAGCAGGCTGTGCTGCAGGGTCACCGCCATCGCGTGCTCCCGGGTGTAGCGGCGCGCGTTGTCGATGCAGACGGCCGCGTGCGCGACCAGCTCCTCGGCGAGCGCCAGGTCGTCCTCCTCGAAGGCGTCCGTCCGCTCCGAGCGCCAGAACCGGGCCACTCCCAGCAGCACGCCGCGGGCCTTCACCGGGACCCGCACCAGCGAGTGCACCCCGTACGCGAGCACCTGCGCCGCCCGCTCCGGGTCCTGGTCCCGCCAGGCCGACGCCTCCGCCAGCCGCGGCTCGACCGCCGGCAGTCCGCTGTGCAGGGCGCCCGCCAGCGGCGTCGACGGCACCACCTCCAGCACCGTTCCCACCGGGTAGAACGGCGAGTCGTCCCGCACCCCGGCGAACGCCGCCCGGCGCATCCGCCCCAGGTCCGGACCGGGCGGCGGTTCCTCGCCCGCCAGCACCTGTTCGGCGAGGTCGATGGTGACGTAGTCCGCGAACCGCCCCACCGTGACCTGCGCCAGTTCCTCCGCGGTCCGTTCGACGTCCAGCGTGCTGCCGACCGCCACCCCGGCGTCGTACAGCAGCCGCAGCCGTCGTTGCGCGACCTCGGCCCGCCCGGTCAGGGCCATCAGCTCGGTCGAGTCGCGCAGCGTGGCGACCGAGCCGGGCGGCCCGCCGTCCTGGTCGGTCGGCCGGACGTTCACCGCGAGCAGCCGCTCACCGGCGAGCACGACCTCGTCGGTGACCGCCCGCCCGGCGGTCAGCAGCTCCGCGGGCGCCCGGTCGAGCCCCAGTTCGGCGACCGGCCGGCCCTCGGCGTCCGCCGGGAGGTCCAGCAACCGGCGTGCCTCGTCGTTGCAGAGCAGCAGCAGCCCGTCGCCGCCGATGATCAGCACGCCCTCGCGCACCGCGTGCAGCACCGCCGCGTGGTGCTCGTACATCCGCGTCATCTCGGCCGGCCCGAGTCCGTGCGTCTGCCGCCGCAGCCGGCGGCTGACCAGCGCCGTGCCGCAGGTGGCCAGCCCGAGCGCGATGGCGGCCGCGCCCAGCACCACCGGCAGCTGCCGTTCGCTCGCGCTGCTCACATTGGCGATCGTGATGCCGGCGGACACCATCCCGACCACCTGGCCGTCCGGCGCGTGCACCGGCACGATCGCCTGCACCAGGGGTCCGATGGTGCCGACGACCTGCTCGACCACGACCTGTCCCTGGAGGGCGGGCTGGTAGGTCCCCACGAACTTCTGACCGATCCGGTCCGGGTTGGGGTGGGTGAAGCGGATGCCGTCGGTGTTGAGCACGACGACGAAGTCCACACCCGCGTTGACCGCCACCGACTGCGCCTTGGGCTGGAGGATCGCGGTCGGGTCGGGGGAGCGCAGCGCCTCGACCATGCCGGGCGAGTTGGCGAAGGTCTGGGCGACCGCCACCGACCGGTTGGTCGCCTCCTGCCGGGCGTCGTTGCGGGACTGGACGACCAGTGCGACGACGGCCGCGGCCACCAGCAGCAGGACCACCACGACCTGCAGCGCGAACACCTGTCCCGCCACCGACCGGCTCTTCGCCGGCCCCTGTCGGGCCGCTCGGGGTTGCTGGTGCCGACCGTGTGGGCGCCCACCGGCGGAGCCGGCGGTACCGGTGGATCGGGGCGAGGTGGTGGAACCGGATGCACCAGCGGCCGACGGAGCCCAGGATCGGCCCGGAAAACGGGCCATACGTCATATTTGCACTCCGCCCGGCAGGGGGCCAAGGGCACCACCCCCGACCCTTGGGCCGTTTGGCCTTCCCCGGCCCGGCTTGGCAAGATCGCAGGGTGTCCGAACCCAGCACCATCACCGACCCCGCCGACCCGCGCCTCGCCGACTACACCGGCCTGACCGACGTCGAACTCCGCCGCCGCCGCGAACCCGCCGAGGGCCTCTTCATCGCCGAGGGCGAGAAGGTCATCCGCCGCGCGCTGGCGGCCGGCTACCGGATGCGGTCGATGCTGCTGACCGCCAAGTGGTTGGACGTGATGGCCGACGTCATCGCGGACGCCGACGCCCCCGTCCACGTCGTCGAGCCCGCGCTGGCCGAGGCCGTCACCGGGTACCACGTCCACCGCGGGGCCCTCGCCTCGATGGAACGCCGACCGCTGCCGGACGCCGCCGAGGTGCTGGCCGGAGCCCGCCGGGTGGCCGTCCTCGAAGGCCTGGTCGACCACACCAACCTCGGCGCGATCTTCCGCAGCGCCGCGGCGCTCGGCATGGACGCCGTCCTGCTCTCGCCCGACTGCGCCGACCCGCTCTACCGGCGTGCGGTCAAGGTCTCGATGGGCGCCGTCTTCGCCGTGCCGTACGCCCGCCTGGACCCGTGGCCGGCCGCGCTGGACGCGGTCCGCGCCGCCGGGTTCAGCCTGCTGGCCCTCACCCCCGCCGAGAGCGCCGTCGACCTCGCCGGCCTGGCGCCCCACCGCCTGCCCAAGGCCGCCCTGATGCTCGGCGCGGAGGGCGACGGCCTCACCCGGGCCGCCGTCGGGGCCGCCGACCACGCGGTCCGCATCCCGATGGCGCACGGCATCGACTCGCTCAACGTCGGCGCGGCGGCGGCCGTCGCCTTCTACGCCGTCACCGCGGCCTGACGGATCCGGTGCGCACGGGACGTCGGCCGGTCCGACGTCCGGTGCGCCGGGCCCGATCCGGGCGGGCCCTCGGCCCGGTGGCCCTCAGCCCGTCGGGGCGGTGGGCGGGGCGGGAGCCGCGGCGGGCGGAGCGGTGACGGCCGGCGTGGTGGAGCCGGAGCCCGGCCAGGACTCCTCCAGGGTGCCGTCCGCGCGCACCGTGTACCGGGTCGAGGTGGCCGAACCCGTCTGGGCGACCCGCTCCTCCCGGACCAGCGCACCGTTCTCCAGCCGCCAGGTCGCCGTGGCCTGCGGATCCGCGGCCGAGGAACGGGAGGCCAGCGCGACCGGCGCGTCCCCGTTGAAGGAGAACAGCTGGACGAGGTCGACCGGCACCGAGCCCTCGGAGCGGCGCAGCACCACCAGGGCCGCCGGAGCCCCCTTGTACCGCGCCGGGAGTACGGCGCTCAGGACGATCTGGGGTCCGGTCCCCGCGGAGCGGCCGTCGCGCAGGGTGACGGCCGCTCCGCTCGCCGGATCGGGGTAGGCGCGGTTCGGCCAGTCCACGGCGGGCCCGGCGCCCTGTGCCGGGCCCAGCGCGCCCTCGCCGGCCACCGCGCTCGCGCGCGCCGCAGCGGTGAGCGGAGAGGCGGACTGGGCGATGCCGTCGGCGGAGAGGCCGGTGCCGGCCGAGCCCGCCGGGCCCTGGGCGGGGGTCGACGGCGGGGCCGCGCCACCCTGCTGCTCGCCCGCACCCGGCGCCGCCGGGGCCGAGGCCGAGGGCCGCATCCCCTGGTTCTCCCGGTTCTCGCACCCCTGCGCCGCGGCGATGGCGAGCGCGACCCCGACCGTCACGGTGACGAAGACCACGAGGCGCTGCCGGAGCAGCCGCTGCCGGGCCGCACCCGGACGGCCGCCCGGTACGGGTGTGTGCTGCCGGTCCTGGGCCCGCCCGCGCGGCCGGGCCGGCCGCCGGTCCCGCTCCCGCGCGCCGCCGGGTGCACCGGGGCGGCCGGGCGGAGGGGTCTGCTGGCGTTCGCGCATCGGCCGGGTGGCCTGGGCCGCGTCGGGCCGGGGGAGCGGTGCGGTGGCCGCCTGCCCGCCCTGGCCGGGGGCACGTCGCGGCGGCCCGCCGGGGGGTCCGGCGGGCCGGCCCACCGCTCCGGCGCGGGCGCGCGAGGCCGCTGCCGGGTCCGCTGCCCGCCCGGGGGCCGGGACACCGCGCGGGGCGGCGGCCGGTGGTCCCGGCGGGACGCTGCCGGCCGGCCGGACGGCGGCTCCGGGCCGCCCCTCGGTGCCGCGCGCGGTGAGCGGCCGGGTCGCCCCGGGGGCGGCTGCGGCGGCGCCACCCGGGGCCGCCCCGTTCCGCTCCGCCGCGGCGTCGCGTGCCGTACTGCCGTCGGAGGAGCCGCGGTTCCGTCCGAACGTCCCGCCGGAGGCTCCGCCCGCCGCGGTGCCGCGCGCGGCCAGCTCGCTCAGCCGCTCGTGCAGGGCGGCGGCGCCGGGCCGTTCGGCGGGCTCCTTGGCCAGGCAGGCCCGGATCAGCGGTGCCAGCTGGGGCGGTACCGCGGTGAGGTCGGGCTCCTCGTGGACGACCCGGTAGAGCATGACCTCCGAGGAGGCGCCCGAACCGAACGGGGTGTCGCCGGTGAGCGCGTACGCCAGGGTGGCCCCGAAGGCGAAGACGTCGGTCGCGGGCGTGACGGCGGCCCCCCGGACCTGCTCGGGCGCGAGGAAGCCCGGGGAGCCGACCGCCGTGCCGACGTGGGTCAGGGTGCTGGCCCCGCGGGACCAGGCGATACCGAAGTCGATGATGCGCGGGCCGCGTGGCGAGAGCAGGATGTTGGACGGCTTGAGGTCCCGGTGGACGACCCCGGCCTCGTGCACCTTGACCAGCCCGTCGGCGAGCGCGGCTCCGATCCGGGCCGCTTCGGGCCAGCTCAGCGGTCCGTCGTCGCCGACCCGCTTGTACAGCGACGGCCCGGGGACGTACGCGGTGGCCAGCCAGGGGCGGTCGGCCTCGATGTCGGAGCCCATCACGCGGGCGGTGCAGGCGCCCCGGATCTTGGAGGCGGCGGCGATCTCGCGGGCGAAGCGGGTGCGGAACTCGATGTCCTCGGCCAGTTCGGCCCGGATCAGCTTGAGTGCGACGCGCTGCCCCCGGCGGTCCGAGCCGAGATAGACCACCCCCATCCCACCGGCTCCCAGCCGCCGGTGCAGGCGGTACGGCCCGACGATGCGGGGGTCCTCACGCCTCAGCCGCATCATCGCCATCTTCGTTCCCCGTCAGACCGTGGGTGAGGCCCCGTCGGTTGGGGCGTCGTCAGTTCCTGTCTGGCACAGCTTACGGACTGCCTGCTGCGGTGTGCTGATACGCAACACCTCAAGCCACCGTCCGATAGTCCGATCTTGGACTGACCTCGGGACGCGGCTGCTGAAACGTTTCTCGGGGTCGCCCCTCAGGGTTCCCCCGGGGGTGCGACGGAGGACGTCTCCCCCTGCGGTAGTAGTCCCCAGGTCCGAGCGTCATCCTCCGGGAGGCCCGGAGAACAGTACGACGGCATGACGCCCACCGAACCCCTCGGGCCATAGCGTTGTCCTCAGCGGTGGACGGGGAGCTCGTCCCCCGAGGTAAGCCGTCCACCGCGTCCACCTTCACACAGAACTGCTCACGAATCAGGAGTCAGGGCATGGCAGCGCAGCTCACGGGAACGACCTCCCGCCGCCGTCGGCCGGCCTTCACTCAGCCCCAGGCCGCGGATCCCACCAGGCACCCGGCCGTGGCGGTGGCCATGGCACTGCCCTGCGCGGTGCTGCTGGTCAGCCTGTTCGGGGGCTGGGAGCAGATGGCGACCCAGGCTCAGGCGGTCGCCGATCTGATCGGCCACTGACCCACCGGCCGGGACCGGTCGGCCTCCGGGCCGGCCCACAGAACGGGCACTGGATCCCCTGGGGACGGGGAGCCGGTGCCGCCGGGGAGGCCGCGACCGCGTTGACACGCGGACGGGCGAGAGCGGTGCGCAGAGCACCCCGGCAGGAGGAGATGCCGCGTACGGTCGTCGGTGAGGGCGACCGTACGCGGCTCTTCTGTCTTTCGAGGCTGTCGGCCGACCCCCCCCGAAGCTTCCCCCGTGTCCGCACGGGAGCCGCAGCCGGGCACGTGGTTCGGGCGGTTCGGAGCACGCAAAAGGCCGGGGCCGCGACTCTTCAGAGTCGCGGCCCCGGCCGTTACTGTGCGCGATACTGGGATTGAACCAGTGACCCCTACCGTGTCAAGGTAGTGCTCTCCCGCTGAGCTAATCGCGCCTGGTGCGGCGGTCCTGCAGCAGACCCCGGAGGATCCGACGTGCGCGATACTGGGATTGAACCAGTGACCCCTACCGTGTCAAGGTAGTGCTCTCCCGCTGAGCTAATCGCGCCTGGTGCGGCGGTCCTGCAGCA
>NZ_JBHXDN010000021.1:125975-131675 GCF_042726075.1 Kitasatospora sp. NPDC127035
CAGACCCCGGAGGATCCGACGTGCGCGATACTGGGATTGAACCAGTGACCCCTACCGTGTCAAGGTAGTGCTCTCCCGCTGAGCTAATCGCGCGGGGAGGTCACCCGGTGGAACCGGGAGTCCTCTTGGAGGTGGAGACGGGATTTGAAC
This sequence comes from Kitasatospora sp. NPDC127035, assembly GCF_042726075.1. Classification (NCBI taxonomy): domain Bacteria; kingdom Bacillati; phylum Actinomycetota; class Actinomycetes; order Kitasatosporales; family Streptomycetaceae; genus Kitasatospora; species Kitasatospora sp. NPDC127035. Next base: position 126,126 of record NZ_JBHXDN010000021.1, read on the forward strand.
CCGTGTAGACGGCTTTGCAGGCCGTTGCCTCGCCTCTCGGCCACTCCACCAGGCAACACTCGAAGAACGATCTTACACTGTTCTCCATCGAGCGGACGACGAGATTCGAACTCGCGACCCTCACCTTGGCAAGGTGATGCTCTACCAACTGAGCCACGTCCGCCTGTCTCCCGGGATCTTCACCGTTTTTCCCGGCTGCGCTCCCTGGCGACGTGTTGAACTCTAGCGGATTCCCGGGCCAGCTAAAAATCCGTTCCCGCAGCGTGCCGCCGGGGTGCCCGCCGGGCGGCCGCGGGCCGGGCCCGCGCCGACCCCGCGGGACGGCCCCGTCGGGAGGCGAACGGCACCCTGAGTGACACCCGCAGGTCATCCGGCGCACGCCCGCGCGATGCCCGACTCTGCTCACGCCCCCCGACCTACACTTCAGGCACCGCAACCGAGCAAGCCCGTGCAGGAGACCCGTGTCCGGCCACCCCGCCCCCCACATCCCCCTCGCCCGCTTCGGCGGCCGCCTCGCGACCGGGCTGCGCGACGTCACCTCGGATCCGGCGGCCCTCGACTCCGCCGGCTACTGGGCCGTCGTCCACGACTTCGAGGGCCGGCTCACCTGTGCGCGCTTCGACGACGTCCGCCCGGCCCCCGCGCCCCCGTCCGGCGCGGGCTGGCGGGGACCGGCCGCCGACCGCTGGCGCAGCTCGCTCGACCACGCCTCCTACACCGCGGGCGTCCGCCGGATCAGGGAGCACATCGCGGCCGGCGAGGTCTACCAGGCGAACCTCTGCCGCGTGCTGTCCGCGCCGCTGCCGGATCCGGACCGCACCGACGTGGACGCCCTCACCGGCCTGCTCGCGCACGGCAACCCCGCGCCCTACGCCGGCACCGTCCGGCTGCCCGGCCACGGCGTGGAGATCGCCACCGCCTCGCCCGAGCTGTACCTGCGCCGTACCGGCCGCACCGTCTCCTCCGGCCCGATCAAGGGCACCGGCCGCACCGAGGACGACCTGCTCGACAAGGACCACGCCGAGAACGTGATGATCGTCGACCTGGTCCGCAACGACCTCGGACGGGTCTGCGCCACCGGCAGCGTCAGCGTCCCGGACCTCTGCGCCGTCGAGAAGCACCCCGGCCTGGTCCACCTGGTCTCCACCGTCGAAGGGACCCTGCGCGAGGACGCCGGCTGGCCCGAACTGCTCTCCGCGACCTTCCCGCCCGGCTCGGTGACCGGGGCCCCCAAGTCCAGCGCCCTGCGCATCATCGAGGCGCTGGAGACCGCCCCGCGCGGCCCCTACTGCGGGGCCGTCGGCTGGGTCGACGCCGACCGCGGCGAGGGCGAACTCGCCGTCGGCATCCGCACCTTCTGGATCGACCGGACCGACCCGGCCGCCCCCGAGCTCCGCTTCGGCACCGGTGCCGGCATCACCTGGGGATCCGACCCCGACCGCGAGTGGGCGGAAACCGAACTGAAGGCCGCCCGCCTGGTCGCGATAGCGTCGGGCACCGACACCCCCACCGACTGAGAGCCGGAACGCCCAGGCGCGGTCTCCGGACCCCGGCCGGAACCGACCCGCCCACGCCCCACCCACGAGGAGCAGCCCTCGATGCAGCACCCCACCACCAGCTGGGTCAACGGGTCCCTCGTCGACTCCGCCGACCCCGCCCTGTCCGTCCTCGACCACGGACTCACCACCGGCGACGGAGTCTTCGAGACCCTGAAGGCCGTCGACGGCCGGGCCTTCGCGCTCACCCGCCACCTCGACCGGCTCACCCGCTCGGCCCGCGGCCTCGGCCTGCCCGATCCCGACCACGACCGGGTCCGCGAGGCCTGCGCCCAGGTCCTCGACGCCAACCCCGTGCCGCTCGGCCGGCTGCGCGTCACCTACACCGGTGGCGTCGCCCCGCTCGGCTCCGAACGCGGCGACGACGCCCCCACCCTGGTCGTCTCCCTCGGCACCGCCGCCCGCCGCCCCGACACCACCGCCGTCGCGGTCGTCCCCTGGCGCCGCAACGAGCACAGCGCCGTCGCCGGTCTGAAGACCACCTCGTACGCCGAGAACGTCGTCGCCCTCGCCGCCGCCCACCGGGCCCGCGCCTCCGAGGCGATCCTCGCCAACACCGCCGGCCGGCTCTGCGAGGGCACCGGGTCCAACGTCTTCGTCGTGCTCGACGGAACCCTGCTCACCCCGCAGCTCTCCTCCGGCTGCCTGGCCGGCATCACCCGCCGGCTCGTCATCGACTGGTGCGGCGCCCAGGAGGCCGACCTGCCGCTCGACGCGCTCCAGCGGGCCGAGGAGGTCTTCCTGACCTCCACCCTGCGCGACGTCCAGGCCGTCACCCGCGTCGACGGCCACGAACTGGCCGGGCCCGGTCCGGTGACGACCAAGGCCATGGCGGTCTTCGCCGAGCGCAGCGCCGACGACCTGGACCCCTGAGCGCCGCCGGGGCTCCCGGCCCCGCCCACCCCGGCGGGTAGAACACCCGGGCGGCGGGAAGGGACCCCGGCATGACCACCACGCTGCGCCCAGAGGGCCCGGAGACACCCACCGCCGCCGGCGGCCGCACCAGACGCTGGCGGATCTGCGCCAACGGCCGGCCGGTCGGCGCCCTGCGCACCAGCCTCGTTCCGCGCGGCGGGCAACTCTGGGGCGAGATAGCCGAGTTGGAGGTGCACGAAGGGCGCGGGCGGGGGCGCGGAACGTTCGGCGCCCTGGCGGCCGAGGAGGTGCTGCGCGGCTGGGGCTGTACCCGGGTGGACGCCGACATCCCCGAGTCCTCGCAGCTCGCGCGCTCGCTCGCGGTCACCCTCGGCTACAGCGAGCGGATGCGGAACATGGCCAAGCGCCTCACCGCGCCGCCCGCGCTGCCGCCCGGCCTCACCGCGCACCCGATCGGCGCGGAGGAGTTCCCGGACTGGCTCGCGGACGCCAAGGAGGGCTATCTGCGCGACCTGGTCTCGTCCGGTCTCGCGGAGGAGCAGGCCCGCGCCAAGTCCGACGCCGACCACCTGAACCTGCTGCCCCTGGGGGCCGGCACCCCCGGTGTCGCGCTGCGCCGGCTGAGGGGTGCCGGGCCGGACCCGCTGGGCTCGCTCTGGCTGGCCCTGCGGGTCCGCGACCTGTCCGACGGCGCGCCGCTGGCCTGGGTGATGGTGGTCGAGGTGGCCGAGGCCCACCGGGGCCACGGCCACGGCCGGGCGCTGATGCTGCTCGCGGAACGGGAGTGCCTGGCCGCCGGGGTCCGCGACCTGGGGCTGAACGTCTTCAGCGGCAACGAGGTCGCGATCCGGCTCTACGAGTCGCTCGGCTACCGGGTGACCAACCGCGTCTACGGCAAGACGCTGATCTGACGCCGGATCCGCCGACGGGCCGTCAGGAGCGCTGCGCCGCCTCGATGACGGCGACGATCCGGTCCAGCAGGCCGTCCTGGCTCCGTCCGCCGTCCAGTCGCTGCCCGGCGATCACGTAGGTCGGCGTGCCCTGCACGCCGATCGCCTTGCCCTCGGCCTGGTCGGCGTCGACGATCAGCATGTGCCGCCCGTCCACCAGCGCGGTGTCCACCTCCTCGGCGTCCACCCCGACCTCCCGCGCCACCTCCAGCAGCACCTCGGTGCCGCGCGACTCCAGCTCCTCGACGCGGTCCAGCAGCGCCTCGACGTACGGCCACCCCAAGCCCTGCGCGAACGCCTCCTCGGCGGCCTCCGCCGCGGCGTAGGCGTGCTTGTGCTTCTCCAGCGGGAAGTGGCGCAGCTCGACGGGGAGCGCGTCGCCGTACCGGGCGCGCAGCGTCCGGACGTCGTCCAGGGCGGTGCGGCAGTCCGGACACTGGAGCTCGCACCAGAACTCGAGACGGGGGAGGGAACCTTCGATCATGCCCCCAGTGTTCCACTAGTGGGCTCCGTGCCGTCCCGGCGGCGGTCGGGCCCGGCCAGACCGGAGCGACGGGAGGTCCGACGAGATGACCAGTTCGACTGACAGGCCGACCGGCCGAGCGGCGCGCGGTGCGCGGGCGGCGGCCGACGACGGGACGCGGCCGTGCTGACGGCGGCGGTGAGCTTCGCGCTGACGGCGGCCGGGGTGGCCGTCGCGGGCCTGCGCGCGTACCGCCGGCGCTTCCTCTCCGCGACCCGTTGGTTCGCGTTCGCGCTGGTGCCGGCCGGTCTCTACCTGACCGGCCTCTTCCCGGTGGCCCGGACCATCGGCAGCGAGCTGGCGGACTGGGCGACGAAGCTGGTCTTCGACCCCCGGGTCTGGACCGGCATCGTGCTGCTGGGCGTCTCGGCCGCGCTGCTGGCCACCACCCGGTGGGCGGGCCGTCGCGGCGCCGTCGCCGGGGGCGGGGCGCGTCCGGCGGCCGGTCCGGCTCCCGCACGCCCGGCCGTCGGCGCGGATCCCGGCGGTGTCACGGGCACCGCGCCGTTCGATCCGGCGAGGCAGGCCGAGCAGCCGAGGCGGGCCGAGCCGCAGAAGCCGGCGAAGCAGCAGAAGCCGGCGAAACAGGCCAAGCGGGACGACGGGCTCGGGGACTTCTCCGACATCGAGGAGATCCTGCGCCGCCGCGGGATCTGAGCGGAAGCGGCCCGCCCGCGCCGGACCGGGACCCGGTCCGGCGGTTTCGGCCTGCTGTCGGGCCCGTCGCCCGAACGACGGCCCGAACGACGGCCCGAACCACCGCCCGCCCCGTTCGGGGCCGGGACCGGCGGTCAGGCCGAGGGCACCGACTCGGCGGACCGCTGGCGCGCCCGGTAGGCGGCGACGTGCAGCCGGTTCCCGCAGGTCCGGCTGTCGCAGTAGCGCCGCGAGCGGTTGCGCGAGAGGTCGACGAAGACCCGTGCGCAGTCCGGTGCCTCGCAGCGGCGCAGCCGCTCGCGTTCGCCGGCGGTGAGGATGAAGGCCAGCGCCATGCCCAGCTCGGCGGCCAGGTGGTCACCGAGCGCGGCGTGCGGCGCGAAGTAGTGGATGTGCCACCCGTGGTGGTCGTGGTTGGTGAGCCGGGGTGTCGTGCCGGCGGCGGCGACCAGGGCGTTCACCAGCTCGGCGGCCTCCTCGGTGGACTCCGTCCCGAAGACCTCGCGCAGCTGCGTCCGCAGCTCGTGCACCCGGCGCAGGTCGCCGTCGGTGAGGGAGTCGACCTCGCTGATCTCCTGGCGGATCACGAAGGCGTCGAGCGCGGCCACGTCGGGCAGCAGCTCGGTGCCGCACACCTCGGGTGCGGTGTTGAGCAGCTCGACGAGGATGCTCAGCGCGCACTCGGTGTCATGGGTGATCAGCACGTGGGGGCTCCTCGCGCGGAGGGGGCCGTCGGCGCCCCGCGACTACGGTCACTCCCAGACCTTACCGGGCCGCGCCGCACACGGTGCCGGCTTCCTTCGAAGGTGCGTACGGATCTCGTCAGTACGGGCGGAGAGGGCGGGCGGGAGGGGGCCGGGAGCGACCGGCGGCCGGCCCGCCCGGAAGACGCCTGCGCCCGGCAGTGAGGCCGGCCACCCCTGCGGGTGGCCGGCCCCCCATCCCGGCGCCAAAGGGGAGACCCCCCCCCCCCGAATTGGGCGGAAAA
>NZ_JBHXDN010000022.1:0-28284 GCF_042726075.1 Kitasatospora sp. NPDC127035
GTGGCCACCCTGATCGGTGGCCACCGCCCGTCCGCGTACCGGAGGTCAGATGATGGGGCGACTGTAGAACGGGCCGTAGTAGCTGCCGTACGCCTCGCGGTACCCGAGGTCGGCGTCCTCGTGCTTCTCCCGGTCGAACTCCGGGCCGTCCTTGATCTCGGCCTTCGTCCGGTCCACGTAGATCTTCTCGTCCTCCTGGTCGACCCGGACGATGGTGCCGACCGGCAGCAGGACGTGCTTGCCGAAGATCCACGGACCGGTGTCGACGACGAGGTATTCGGAGCCGGCCTCCGGGGAGTGCCGGTCGACCTTGCCGATCGCTCCGTCCGTCGCCTCCACGTGGAAGCCCACCAGGTCGGTGCCGGCGACGTGGCCGGAGGTCGAGCGGAACTCCCAGATGTCGATGCTGCTCATGTCGGTTCCCTTTCTCCCGGTGCCCGCCGAGCTGTTCCCGGCCGACGCGTTCTCGACCCTCGGCTGCCCCGAACCGCGGACCTCACACCTGCCGGCCGTGACGAACAGGTCGGCACCGTTCGAGGCGGCGCCGCTCAGGGCCGCACCGGACGGGACCGGCTCAGCAGACCGTGACCCCGATCAGACAGGTGTCGTCGTCGGTGTCGGAACTGCTGTACCTCAGGAGGTGGTCGAGCCGGCGTTCGAGCTCCGGCTGCCCGCCCGACTTCCCGGCGATGGACAGCAGGTCGTCGAGCGACTCCTCCAGGGAACGGTCCCGGCGTTCGATCAGGCCGTCGGTGTACATCATCAGGGTGTCCCCGGCGCGGAGCCGGATCTCGCCCTCCTCGTAGTCGGCCTGGTCGATGGCGCCCAGCAGGATCCCCGAGACGGTGGGGAGCTCGGTGGCCCGGCCGTCGCGCAGCAGGATGGGGGCCAGATGGCCCGCCCGGGCCCAGCGGAGGGTCCTGGTCCGGGGGTCGTACAGGGCGCAGACGGTCGTCGCGGTGACGTTGTCGGTCAGGTGGTGGGTCACCGTGTTGAGCCAGCCCAGCAGCTGGCCCGGGCCGGCGCCGGTGGCGGCCAGGCCGCGCAGGGCGTTGCGCAGGGCGACCATGCCGGTGGCGGCCTCGATGCCGTGCCCGGCGACGTCGCCCACGCACAGGAGGACCTGGCCGGTCGGCAGGTCCAGGGCGTCGTACCAGTCGCCGCCGACCAGGTGGTCCTTCTCGGCGGGCCGGTAGCGCACGCCCACCCGCAGGTCGTGCAGCTCCAGGGGGCCGCGGCTCGGCGGCATGATGGCGTGCTGCAACTGCAGGGCGAGCCGGTTGCGTTCGGCGGCCTGCTGCTCGGTGTGGGCGAGCTGGTCGCGGGTGGCGGCGAGCGCGACCTCGGTCCAGTGCTGGGCGGAGACGTCCTGGTAGGCGCCGCGCACGGTGGTGATGCGGGAGTCGGCGTCGAGGACGGGCTCGGCGACGACCCGGATGTGCCGGGCGATGCCGTCGGCCCGCTGGAGGCGGAAGGCGGTGGAGGCGGGGCGCCGGTGGTGCAGCAGGGTGCGCAGGAACCGGCCGATGGTGTGCTCGTCGTCGGGGTGCGCGTGGGCCGCCAGGTGGTCCAGCGGGATGGGGTCGGCGTGCGGCGGCAGGCCGTGGAGGTCGAACAGGGTCTCGTTCCAGGCGATCTCGCCGGTGTGCAGGTTCTCCTCGAACCCGCCGATGCGGCCGAGGCGCTGGGCGTGCTGCAGCAGGCTGGCGACGCGGGCGGCGCCGTCCTCGGTCCGCCAGATGACGACCGCGCCGGCCCCGCAGCGGGTGATGCTCACGCTGGCCCGGGTGGTGAGCGGGACGCCGTCGACCAGGGCGGAGAGGTTCATCCCCGGCGAGCGGAACGACTCGCCGGTCGCCAGGACGTACTCGATCTTCTCGAAGAGGCCGCCCGGTTCGGCGGCCAGCGGGTAGGCCTCCAGCAGCCGGGCGCCGAGGATGGCGCTGCGCGGGCGGCCGGCGAAGTCCTCGAAGCTCGGATTGAGGTGCTTGATGAGGTAGTCGGTCGTCCGGCCCGCCGCGTCGAGGTCCGGGTGCACGACCAGGCAGGGGTCGTGCAGGCCCTGGACGAGTTCCAGCAGGTCGGCCGTCTGCGGGTCGACGCCGTCGCCGTTCCCGGTGGCCGGGTGCGACTCCAGGGCGGTGGCACAGAGTTCGGCCAGGGCCTCGAACTGCCGTTGCAGCGACTGCGACGGCGCCGGCAGGTCGCCGCTCCAGCAGACCTCCAGGACGCCGGTGATCCGGCCGCCCGCCCCGGCGGGCACGGCCAGCCGGCCGCCGCCGAACTCCCGCTGTCCGATGGAGGGGAGCCCCGCCGCGGCGAGCGACTCGTAGGCCGCGGAGGCCCGTTCGGTCAGTGCGCGGCGCGCGGGAACGGGGACGCCCGGCGGGACGTGGCGCCAGCGCGCCGCCTCCTCGTCGGCGAATCCGGCGCTGCCCGCCAGCGTCAGGGACTGGTCGGAGTTGGCCGCCCAGATCGCCACCGCCTGCGCGCCGAGCGGCCGGAGCGCGTGCTCCAGCACCGACTGCGCCACGGCCTGGACGTCGGAGGCGCCCAGCATCCCCGTCTCGGCGCTGCGCAGCCGGACGCCGAGGGACGGCTCGCCCGCGGAGGCCATGAACTCGCGGGCGACGTCGGCGATCCGGTCGTGCGAGGCCTGGTTGACGAGGTCGGCCGCCAGGTCCAGGACGGACAGCGTGGAACGGTCGGCCAGCGTGTCGAGCTGGCGGCCGGCCTCGGCGGGGGAGACGCCCAGGCGCTCCACCAGGATCCCCTTGGCGAGTTCGACCAGCGCCCGGCCGTCCGCCTGGGCGTGGGCCCGGGTGAGTTCGCGGCGCAGCCGGTCGACGGTCGACGTCAGCCGGCCCACCGTGCTGCCGGCCGCCGGCAGGGACGTCCTGCCGGCGGGCCCGTCCGCCGGTTCACGCGGCGACACGACGGAGGGCGGCACGGCGACCGCCCGCGCGACCTGGCCCGACGCCGCTGCCTGCCCGGGCTCCGCTGCCGCCCCGGACACCGCGGCCGGACCGCGCCCGGCCTGCGGGAGCGGCTGCTCTTCGGCGTCCCGGGGCTGTCGGGGGTCGTGCATGGTGTCTCCTCCGCTGGCGTGGTCGTTCGGCGTCGCGGTGCGTCCCACCGGCACGGCGGGCGGCTACGGCCGCAGCCACCGCTCGACGCGGGCGATCAGGTCGAGCGCGTCGACCGGCTTGGTCACGTAGTCGGTGGCGCCGGAGGCGAGGCTCTTCTCCCGGTCTCCGACCATGGCCTTGGCGGTGACGGCGATGATCGGCAGGTCCGCGTGCTCGGGCATCGCCCGGATCGCGGCCGTTGCGGCGTAGCCGTCCATCTCCGGCATCATCACGTCCATCAGGATCAGGTCGATGCCGCGGTGCGCGGTGAGGGCCTCGATCGCCGCGCGTCCGTTCTCGGCCTGCAGCACCCGCATGCCGTGCAGCTCCAGGATCCCGGTCAGCGCGTAGAGGTTGCGGTCGTCGTCGTCGACGACCAGCACCGTCCGCCCCGCGAGGGAGCCGTCGACGTCCTGGGCGAGCGCGACGGCGGGATCCCCGCTCCGTACCAGCGGCAGCACGTCACCGGGCTGGTCCGCGCTCAGGTGCAGGGCGATGCGCTCGCGCAACTCGTCCAGGCTGGAGAGGAGTTCGAGCGGCTGCAGGGTGGCCCGCTGTTGCAGGAGACGCTCCTGCTCGGCGCCCAGCCGCCGGTTGTTGTGCGCGAGGACCGGCACGCCGTGCAGGGCGGCGTCCCGCGCCATCTCCTCCAGGAAGTCCAGGGCCGCGCCACCGGGCAGGTCGAGTTCCAGGACCACGCAGTGGCACGGGGTCGAGGCCAGTGTCGCCGCCGCCTCGTGGGCGCTCACCGTGGTGGTGACCTCCACGGTCGTGCGCGGGTCGCCGAGGCCGGAGGGGCCGGTGAGGTCGGCGACGGCGCTCTCCGCGACCAGTGACAGCAGGCCGCGCGGACGCTCCTCGATGACGAGCAGCCGCTTGGGCTGAACCGTCTCCGGCGGCGCGGCGGGTGCCGGGGTCTCGACCCGGTCCGCTGCGCCGGCGGCCTCGCCGGTACCGCTCTCCAGCGCCGTCCGCGAGTTCTGGGCGTTCAGTTCGACGAAGTCGGTCCGGGAGGCGGGCAGGTAGAGCGTGAAGGTGCTGCCCCGGCCGGGCACGCTGTCCGCGGTGATCGCACCTCCGAGGAGGAAGGCGATCTCGCGGCTGATCGACAGACCCAGCCCGGTGCCGCCGTACTTGCGGCTGGTGGTGCCGTCCGCCTGCTGGAAGGCCCCGAAGACGCTCTCCAGGTGCTGGGGTTCGATGCCGATCCCGGTGTCCACGACGTGGAAGGCGATCACCGGGCCGTCGTCGCGGCGGGCGACCTCCGGCACGTGCGCGTGGTCCGCGACCTCGATCCGCAGTTCCACGCCGCCCTTCTCGGTGAACTTGACCGCGTTGGAGAGCAGGTTGCGCAGCACCTGGCGGAGCCGGTAGTCGTCGGTGAGCAGCTCCGCCGGCATCGTCGGCGCGGTCTCGACCGTGAACCGCAGGCTCTTCTGGCTCGTCAGCGGCCGGAAGGTGGCCTCGACGTAGTCGAGCAGCTTGCGCAGCGGGATCCGCTCGGGGGTGATGTCCATCTTCCCCGCCTCGACCTTGGAGAGGTCGAGGATGTCGTTGATCAGCTGGAGCAGGTCGGAGCCCGCGGAGTGGATGATGCCCGCGTACTCGACCTGCTTGGCCGTCAGGTTCCTGGTCGGGTTCTGGGCGAGCAGCTGGGCGAGGATGAGCAGGCTGTTGAGCGGGGTGCGCAGCTCGTGGCTCATGTTGGCCAGGAACTCCGACTTGTAGCTGGAGGCCAGCGACAGCTGGTGCGCGCGGTCCTCCAGCTCCTGCCGGGCCTGTTCGATCTCCAGGTTCTTGGTCTCGATGTCCCGGTTCTGTGCGGCGAGGAGCGCGGCCTTCTCCTCCAGTTCCGCGTTGGAGGACTGCAGTTCCTCCTGACGGGCCTGGAGCTCCTCCGACCGGACCTGGAGTTCGGCGGTCAGCCGCTGGGACTCCCCGAGCAGTTCGTCGGTGCGGGAGTTGGCGACGATCGTGTTGACGTTGGCGCCGATGGTCTCCATCAGCTGGTCGAGGAAGGCGCGGTGCACCGAGGTGAAGTCGCGGACGGCGGCGAGCTCGATGACGCCCAGGACCTGGCCCTCGACCACGATGGGCAGCACGATCAGGGAGGCGGGCTCGGCCCGGCCCAGGCCGGAGGAGATGGTCACGTAGCCCGCGGGCAGGGAGTCGACGGCGATCGTGCGCCGGCTGCGCGCGGCCTGGCCGACGAAGGACTCGCCGAGCCTGAAGCGGGTGGGGGTCGAGCCGGCGGGGAAGGCGTAGGAGCCGATCAGGTTGAGGACGGTCGTGTCCCCGCTGTCCTCCGCGAGGTAGAAGGCGCCGTACTGGGCGGACACCAGGGGCGTCAGCTCGTCCATGATCAGTTCGGCGACGACGGCGAGGTCGCGGCGGCCCTGCATCAGGGCCGAGATCCGGGCCAGGTTGGACTTGAGCCAGTCCTGTTCGTCGTTGGCCCGGGTGGTCTCGCGGAGCGACTCCACCATGAAGTTGATGTTGTCCTTGAGGTCGGCGACCTCGCCGGAGGCGTCCACGGTGATCGAGCGGGTGAGGTCGCCCTCGGCGACGGCGCCGGTCACCTCGGCGATGGCGCGGACCTGCCGGGTGAGGTTGCCGGCCAGCTCGTTGACGTTCTCGGTGAGCCGCTTCCAGGTGCCGGAGACGCCCTCCACCTCGGCCTGGCCGCCGAGCCGGCCCTCGGAGCCGACCTCGCGGGCGACCCGGGTGACCTCGGCGGCGAAGGCGCTCAGCTGGTCGACCATCGTGTTGATGGTGGTCTTGAGCTCCAGGATCTCGCCGCGTGCGTCGACGTCGATCTTGCGGGTGAGGTCGCCCTGGGCGACGGCGGTGGTCACCTGGGCGATGTTGCGGACCTGGCTGGTGAGGTTGTGCGCCATGAAGTTGACGTTGTCGGTGAGGTCCTTCCACGTGCCGGCCACGTTCGGGACCCGTGCCTGCCCGCCGAGCGTCCCCTCGGTGCCGACCTCGCGGGCCACCCGGGTCACCTCGTCCGCGAAGGCCGAGAGCGTGTCGACCATCGTGTTGATGACGCCGGCGAGCGCCGCGACCTCGCCCTTGGCCTCCACGTTGATCTTCTGCGAGAGGTCGCCCTTGGCGACGGCGGTGGCCACCTGGGCGATGGAGCGGACCTGTCCGGTCAGGTTGGAGGCCATCACGTTGACGTTGTCGGTGAGGTCCTTCCAGGTGCCGGAGGCACCCCGGACGGTGGCCTGGCCGCCGAGGTTGCCCTCGGTGCCGACCTCGCGGGCGACCCGGGTGACCTCGGCGGCGAAGGCGCTCAGCTGGTCGACCATCGTGTTGATGGTGGTCTTGAGTTCGAGGATCTCGCCGCGCGCGGTGACGGTGATCTTCTGCGAGAGGTCGCCCTCCGCGACGGCGGTGGCCACCTGGGCGATGGAACGGACCTGGGCGGTGAGGTTGCCCGCCATGAAGTTGACCGAGTCGGTCAGGTCGCGCCAGGTGCCCGACACGCCCTTGACGTCGGCCTGGCCGCCCAGGATGCCCTCGGTGCCGACCTCGCGGGCGACCCGGGTCACCTCGTCGGCGAAGGAGGACAGCTGGTCGACCATCGTGTTGACGGTGTTCTTGAGTTCGAGGATCTCGCCGCGCGCGGTGACGGTGATCTTCTGCGAGAGGTCGCCCTTGGCGACGGCGGTGGCGATCTGGGCGATGTCGCGGACCTGGCTGGTGAGGTTGCCGGCCATCGCGTTGACCGAGTCGGTCAGGTCCTTCCACGTCCCCGACACGGCGGGCACCTCGGCCTGGCCGCCGAGCCGGCCCTCGGTGCCGACCTCGCGGGCGACCCGGGTCACCTCGGAGGTGAAGAGGGAGAGCTGGTCGACCATGCCGTTGAACACGGTGGCGATCTCGCCCAACAGGCCGTCGGCGTCGTCGGGAAGGCGGGTGCCGAAGTCTCCGTCGCGCACGGCCGTCAGCCCGGCCAGGAGGCGCCGCAGATCCGGTTCACCGACCTGCGCCGTGCCGCCGTCGGCCGCGTGCTGAGCCTGGGGCTTCGTCGTGCCAGCCATCGAGGACGTCGCCTTCCTCTGTAGGGCGACAGGCCGCACGGCCCGTCGCAGTCAACACCCGATCCGGCCGCACGTCCGACCAAAGGGCCGCGCCGAAGCCGTGTCAGGCACCTGTCCGTACCGTTCCGGACCGTACCGCACCCGTTCGGCCGAGGGCGACTCCCGTAGCACCGACGGAAAGTGACCGGGCCCACGTCCGACCGGGGCCGTCCGGGGGCGGTCACGCGCCGGAGAACCGTGATCGACGAGCTGCCCGCCGCCGGCTAGCCGAGGTCGGTGAGCTTGCGCCCGCGGGCCCGGCGGTACAGGTCGGGCAGGCGCTCCTCGGCCGCCCGGGCGGCGTCCCGCCGGAGTCCGTACAGCACCCCGTAGGCGAACGCGTGAGCGTCACCGTCCGAGGGCCCGGTCCCCGCGTCCAGGAGGGCCCCGCGGGCGATCACGGTGTCCTGGTGGTCCCCGAGGGCCCGCTGCAGGGCCTTCATCCGCCGGGAGAACCTCTCGGCGCGCCCGGCGGAGACCGGGCGGACGCTGTCCGCCGTGTAGCGGGCCCGCTTGGCCGCCTTGCGCGCATGGTGCAACGCGCCGTCGCGCTCGGGCCCGGGGGCGGTCGCGAGCGCGGCGTCGAGCCGCTCCACCGTCCGGCGCTGTTCCCGGCGCAGTGCGCGGGACAGCTGCCCGGCGGCGTCGCCGCCGCGGCCCTTCCCGGTGAGGGGCGGATCGTCGGCGAAGGCCTCCAGCGCGTCGAGGAGGGCGAAGTAGCGCGGGGTGGTGAGATCGGTCACCGCGTGCTCCCATGCCTCCCGGTACCGGTCGGCGTACCGCGCCGCGAGCCGGGCGCGCAGGTCGCCGCGCGGCACCTCCGGGGGCAGCTCGTCCACTGCGGCGACCAGCTGCTCGCCGAGCACCTCCTGATCCCGCGCCAGGCCCAGCGACCGTCCGAGCCACCGCAGCTCGGCGGCCAGTTCCTCGACGCGCCCGCGGTCGAACAGCCGGCGGTGGGCCTTGAGGAGGCTGCGGAGCCGCCGGGCCGCGACCCGCATGCGGTGCACCGCGTCCGGTTCGTCCAGGCGCACCCGCGGGTCCAGCGCGATCAGTGTCCCGACCTGCTCGCGGAGGGCGGCGCCCACCACCGCGCCGGGCGTTCCGGGGCGCAGTGGCACCCGGTCCGGGGCCTGCTGCCGGGTTTCGTCCAGTGCCCGGGCGAGCTTGGACGGGTAGCGGGAGCGGCTCCCGCCCGCCGCCGTGAACGCGGCCTCGACGTCGTCGAGGAGTGCGGTGCCGCCCTCCGCCAGCTCGACCTCGGTCTCGGTCCAGGCGGTCAGCTGGGTGGGGGTGCCGGCGGCCCGGCCGGCGCCGGGCGCGGAGCCGCTCCCGCGCGGCGTCCGCGGCCGGTCGAAGACCTGGCCGGTGACGCGGTCCTCGGCGATCTCGGCGAGCGTGGTCCCCGCCGTGTCGAGCAGGAGCTCGCGGCGCCGGCGGGTGTGCAGGTGCGCGACGGGTGCGAGCGCGCCGCCCCGCACGAACACCGCCAGCCTCGGCGTCAGTGCCGACGGCACCTGGCCGGGTGCACCGGCGTCGAGCGGTTCCGCGATCTCCTCGCGGGTGTCCCCGTCACGGGGCAGCTTGAGGTGCCAGCCGGCGTCCTTGCCGCCGGTGCGCCGGCGCAGGGTGATGCGCCGGCGCAGCAGCCGCAGGTCCGGGGTGTCGTAGTAGACGGCGTCCAGGTCGTGCGGTTCGCCGGGCACGACCCGGGCGACGCCCGGCAGGTCCTCGAACCGCCGGAGCGGCCGTCCGCCGTCGTACTTCCGTTCCCTCTCCATCTGTTCGCCACTCATGGTGGGCGCCTGCCCGCGGATCGCGGTTTCACGCCCGGGGGGACGGTGGGCCGCCCCCCGGCGCCGTCAGGCCTCGGCCAGCAGCTCGGCGCGCAGACCGGACAGGATGCGGGTGAGCAGCCGGGACACGTGCATCTGCGAGATGCCCAGCCGCCGGCCTATCTCCAGCTGGGTCAGCTCGGCCCCGAACCGCAGCGACAGGATGGTGCGGTCGCGCTCGGGCAGGGCGGCGATGAGCGGCTTGAGGGTCTCCAGGCAGAGCACGGTCTCGTAGGCGCTCTCCTCCTGCGCGATCCGGTCGCCCAGCGCGTCGCCCCCGTCCGCCCCGCCGTTGCCGGGCGCGGGGGCGTCGAGGGAGCCGGCGCTCTGCGCCTGGGAGGCGATCAGGCCCTCGCGCACCTCGTCCTCGGTGAGGTCCAGGTGCGCGGCCAGCTCGCCGGGGGTGGGGACGCGGTCCAGCACCTGCTCCATGGCGTCGCTGGTCTTGGCCAGCACCAGGCGAAGCTCCTGGAGGCGGCGCGGCACGTGCACCATCCAGCCGGTGTCACGGAAGAACCGCTTGATCTCCCCGCTGATGGTGGGCAGCGCGAACGTGGAGAACTCGACCTCGAAGGACGGGTCGAAGCGGTCGATGGCCTTGATGAGGCCGATCGTGCCGACCTGGACGATGTCCTCGATCGGCTCCTTGCGGTGGGTGAACCGGCTCGCCGCGAACTTCACCAGCGCCATGTTGAGCTCGATCAGGGTGCCGCGCACGTACGAGTACTCGGCGGTGCCCTCCTCGGCCGCGCGCAGCCGGGCGAACAGCGCCCTGGACAGCTCGCGCGCGTCGGCCGGGCACGTGGCCGAGGGCAGGGTGGCGGCGATTCCCAGTTGCTCGGCGACCCGGGCGAGGTCGGCCGGGCAGGTCACCTCGTCACCGGTCGAGACAGGTCCGACCGCGCCGGGGGCCGAAGGGCGGTGGGTGCGGGCAGTGGTCGAAGGGCGGGACACGACGGTCGGCATGCTCTCTCTCCTCTGCTGATGATCATTCGCGGGTGACGACGGGACTCACGTGCCCGGCCTCGACCCGAACAGACCTACCTTTGCCAGATGACCACTCGATCTTCACTTTTCCTCCACGATTCGGAGGTGTTTCGGTGGCGGCGACCGTTTTCGCCCCGTCCCCGGCTGCACCGCCGGCCGTGCCGGCCGTGCCGGGCGACGGCCCCGCGACGGCCCCGCGACGGGTCCCGCGACGCGCCCGGCCGGTCACCGGGCGGTGTTTCCGGAGCACCTCGGGGCACAAGACCCCCGCGGGTGGCGGGCCGTGGTCGGCGGGCCGGGCGCGTCACCCGGTCCCTCCGGTCGCAGGGTGCCGCAGGGGGTCGCAAGGGTCGCAAGGGTCGCGTCGGAGTGAGGACAGATGAGCATCAGTGAGTACCGGACGATGAGCCGGCCGGTCCTGTCCGGGCTTCCGGCCACGGGGCAGACCCGCAGGCTGACCCCGGGCGGCGGTCCGGGGGTGGTCGGGCGCTGCCGGGACCACGCCCGGTCGGCCCTGGAGGACTGGGGCTGGTTGCCGACCACCGACCCCGATCAGCAGGCGCGGGCCGACGACGTGCTGCTCGTCGTCTCCGAGCTGGTCACCAACGCCTGCCGGTACGCCGGGGGGCCGGACCAGCTGGTCCTGTCCGCCACCGCGCACATCCTCCGCATCGAGGTGCTGGACGGTTCCGACGCGCCGCCCCGGCCGCGCGTGCCGCACGCGCCCGGACAGCTCGGCGGTCACGGCCTGCACGCCGTCGCGCTGCTCGTCGGCCGGTGGGGGCACGCGCCGCTCGCCGGCCGCCCCGGCAAGGTGGTCTGGGCCGAGTTCGACGTTCCGTAGCCGGGGAGCCGGCAGCCCCCGGCCCCGGAAGCCTCCGGCGCCGTGGCCCCCGGCCCCGCGACCCGCCGGGCGCCCCCCGGGCCGCCGCGCTCAGAACGCGGCGCGCAACGCCGGCAGCAGCGTGCCCTCGGCCCAGTCGAGGAAAGCCGGTTGGCTCTCGCCGCCGACCTGGACGAGGGCGACCTCCCCGAACCCGGCGGTCACGAACGGGCGCACCGCCTCCACGAAGTCCTCGACCCGGTCGCCGCAGGGAACGGCCTCGGCGACGTCCTCGGGCCGGACGAACCGGCTCGCGGCCGAGAAACCCGCGGTGCCCGGCAGTTCCGCGTTGACCTTCCAACCGCCGCCGAACCAACGGAACTGCTCGTGCGCCCGTCGTACGGCGGCGTCCCGGTCCCGGTCCCAGCAGACCGGCAACTGGCCCACCGCGGGCTTGCCGGCCCCGCCGTGCCGCGCGAACCCGGCGATCAGGGCCGGGTCGGGCTCGACGGCGATCACCAGGTCGGCCAGCCGGCCGGCCAGCTTCCCGGAGGCGGGCCCGGACACCGCCACCCCGATCGGCGGCGGCAGGTCCGGAAGGTCCCACAGTCGCGCGCCCTCGACGTCGAAGTACTGGCCGTGCCGGGTCACGTACCCGCCGTCGAAGAGCGCCCGGATGATCTCCACCGCCTCCGCGAGCATCGCGTGGCGCACCGTGGCGCTCGGCCAGCCCTGGCCGACCACGTGCTCGTTGAGGTTCTCCCCGCTGCCCAGGCCGAGCCGGAAGCGGCCCTCGGACAGCAGCTGCAGGGTGGCGGCCTTCTGGGCCACCACCGCCGGGTGGTACCGGAACGTCGGGCAGGTCACGTAGGTCATCAGCGGGATCCGGGAGGTGGCCTGCGCGGCGGCTCCGAGCACCGCCCAGGCGTAGGGCGCGTGGCCCTGCTCGTCCAGCCAGGGGAAGTAGTGGTCCGAGATCACCGAGAAGTCGAACCCGGCCTGCTCGGCGCGCACCACGTCCGCGACCAGGTCACGGGGGGCTCGCTGCTCGGTCATCATCGTGTATCCGATCTGCACCATGAGGGACGCCTGCCCCCGATCGCCTCCGCCCTCACGCCGGACGGCCGCGCGCCACCCGCCTGCACCAGCGCCGGGCCCGGGGCGGCAGCAGCGGCGGCCCGCGACGCAGGGCCCCCGGGCCCGCCGAACTGCGGTCCAGGGCGGCGCGGATATCCTGGAACCGTGCGGCTGCGTGAGCGCGGGGGAATCGTCACCGAGCCTCCGGGCGTGTCCCGTGAACAGCCCGACCCCGGCCCGGCACCGGCCTCTCCCGGCGACGTGTGACGGTGCGTGACGGGAGCAAGGTGATGATCCTTCCGGTCGAGATCAAGGTCAATGTCGACGGCGACGTCCAGGAGGCCCTGGCGGCCCTGGGTGAACCCCGGGGCGGTACGCGGAAGCGACTCATCTGGTTCGCCGAGGACCGCGACGGCGTCGCCGACGGACGACTGCCCCTGCTGGACGGCGGGGTGATCGTGCGCCTCCGGAGCGGCGACACCCCGGACGAGCTGACCGTCAAGCTGCGCCCGTGCACCGGGGAACAGCTGGTCGGGCCGTTCACCCGCCCGTTCGAGGAGGAGTCGTTCGAGTACCGGATCGAGGAGGACCTGGCGGGGAGTCGCCGGACGCTCGCGGCGTCCGCGACGGGCACGCACCCGCAGGCGGCGCTGCTGGACGCGGTGGCGCCCGGGGCGGACACCGCCGCACCGCTCGGCGTCCGGCAGCGGGAGTTCCTCCGCGGGTGCGCACCCGGCGTGCGGATCGACGGACTCGTCGCACTGGGCCCGATCGCCTCCACCAAGGGCGAGGACGTGCCGCTCGACGACCTGGAGGCCGACCTGGAGCGGTGGGCGGTCGGCGGTCTGGACTTCCTCGAAGTCTCGATCCGGGTCAAGCCCAAGGAGGACGAGGAACCCGACGCGTTCGCGGAACGGGTCGCGCGCAAGCAGCGGAAGCTCGAATCGGCCGTGCGGGACCGGGGGGTCTTGCTCTCAGGGAACCCCGAGAGCAAGACCCGGCGGGTCCTCGCCGCCCTGGTGCCCGCCCGTCCGTGAGAGGACCCCGGCCGGCCCGTGCCCGGCCGTCGCGGCCCTGGAGGTCGGGGACCGGAGGCCGGGAGCCGGCTACGCCCCGTCGAGGGGGAGCAGTTCGCCGCTGCGGGCGACCCGCCCGTACCAGTGGGCGCTGGACTTCGGGGTCCTGGCCAGGGTCCGGGGGGCGACGTGGACCAGCCCGAACCGCTTCTCGTACCCGTACGCCCACTCGAAGTTGTCCAGCAGGGACCACAGGAAGTAGCCGCGCACGTCCGCGCCGTCGGTGACGGCCCGGTGCACCGCCGCCAGGTGGGCGCGCACGTAGGCGGCGCGGTGGGGATCGTCGACCGCGCCGTCCGCGCCGACCTCGTCCTCGTAGGCCGCGCCGTTCTCGGTGACCGCGAGCGGCAGCCCCGGGTACCGCCGGGCCAGCCCGGTCAGCAGCTCGTGCAGGCCGGACGGGTCGACCGCCCAGTCCATCGCGGTGACGTCGCCCGGTGCCCGGTGGAAGCCCACCCGGTCCGCGCCCGGCCAGGGGGAGACCTGGCCGCCGCCGTGGCCGTCCTGGCGCGCGGGTTCCGTCCCCTCGGTGGTCGCGGAGACCACGGTGGGCGTGTAGTAGTTGACGCCCAGCCAGTCCAACGGCTGGTGGACCGTCGCCGGGTCGCCGGGCCGGACGAAGGACCAGTCGGTGAGACCGGCGGTGTCGTCCAGCAGGTCCTTGGGGTACGCGCCCTCCAGCATCGGCCCGAGGAAGACGCGGTTGCCGACGGCGTCGATCCGGCGTGCCGCGTCCCGGTCCGGCGCGGACGGGGTGAGCGGGCGCACCGCGTGCAGATTGAGCGCCACCGACAGCAGGGCCCCGGCCGGCAGAGCGGCGCGCAGGGCCTGGACGGCCAGGCCGTGGCCCAGGTTGAGGTGGTGGGCGGCGCGCAGGGCGGCCACCGGGTCGGTGCGGCCGGGGGCGTGGACGCCGGAGCCGTACCCCAGGAAGGCGCTGCACCAGGGCTCGTTGAGGGTCGTCCACCGGTGGACCCGGTCGCCGACGGCCTCGCCGACCAGCGCGGCGTACTCGGCGAACCGCTCGGCGGTGGCGCGCTCCGGCCAGCCGCCGGCCGCCTCCAACTCCTCGGGCAGGTCCCAGTGGTAGAGCGTGGCGACCGGTGTGATCCCGGCGGTGAGCAGCTCGTCGGCGAGGCGGCGGTAGAAGTCCAGACCGCGCTGTGAGGCGGGGCCGCGCCCGGTGGGTCGGACGCGCGACCAGGAGACCGAGAACCGGTAGGCGGTGAGACCGAGTTCGGCCATCAGCCGGACGTCGCCGCGGTAGCGGTGGTAGTGGTCGGTCGCGACGTCGCCGGTCTGGCCCCGGTGGACCCTGCCCGGGACGCGGCAGAAGGTGTCCCAGATCGACGGGGTGCGGCCGTCCTCGGCGGCGGCGCCCTCCACCTGGTAGGCGGAGGTGGCCGCGCCCCAGAGGAAGCCGGCCGGGAACCGGGGGACGGCGGCGGGCGGGTGGGGGTCGGACGGGTGGGGATCTGCCATGGCGGGTGCTCCCATCGGTGGAACGGCGTGAGCGGGCGCGAGCGGGACGGCTGAGCGGTGCGGCCCCACGATGTGTCTGCCCGGCAGGGCGAGGACGAACAGCGGGGGCACCGTCGAGATCGGCGCGCCGGCCGCCACGCCCGCCCGCCCGGTCGACCGGCGGCCCGGCCCGGGGGGCTCGTCGCTCGCCCGCCCGGTCGACCACCGGCCCGGCCCGGCCCGGACGGCCTCCGCACGTGCTCGCGCCGGTCCCGTCGGCCCGAGCTGCCGAACGGGTGAAGGGTGGGCGCCGGAGCGTTTCGCCCACGAAGTGATGTCGTGGTGATGTGTAACTTCCGGTGCTGACAGAGCCGTTCCGCGCTCCCGCGCCGACCCTGGTCTCTGACCACCACCCGGAGGCATCGCTCCATGCGTTCTCGAACCCTTGCCGCCCTCTCCATGGCCGCAGCCCTGCTGGTGACGGGTACGGCCGCCACCCAGAGCGCCGCCGCCGCGGTGGCCTCCGTGGAGGCGGAGCCCACGGACTGTCCGAGGGAGCAGTACCGGCCCACCGACGACGACAAGAAGAAGTTCTACTGCGGGTTCAAGGAGTTGGGCCCCCGGACCCTGCCGACCGGACCGGTCGGCAAGTTGCTCAACGGCTACTACCGCTTCGGCGGGCTGACGCCCCAGCAGTTCCTCTCCTGGTACCGCGACGGCCTGGACTGGAAGTACCCGGCGGCGGACGGGTTCCGCGAGGTCAACGGCACGGTCGACCAGGCCGTGGCGACGGTGCCGAAGGACACGAAGCTCGACCGCTTCGGATCCGCCGGCGGGCGCTACCTGTCCACGGCCGGCACCGCGTACTCCGCGCGGGCGATCCCGCCGGACAGCCTCAACCCGATCCCGGACGCGCAGGGCGTGCCCCAGGACAGTTACCACTGCTACGTGGTGGTGAAGGAGTTCAAGGTCCTTCAGGGGCACATCGCGGCCGCCTTCGCCCAGCCCGGCGGCGGTGTCCAGCAGTGGCTGAAGGAGGACGCCGCCCTGAAGCCCGCGGAGCTGGGCGCGGACCCGTACTACGTGTCCTCCCTCCTCAAGTACGGCTTCCTGGACGAGAAGCCCGCCACCACCTGCACGGGCTGACGGATGCCGGTCCGGGGCCCCCGGCGCGGTCCTCGCCCGGCCGGGGGCCCCGGTCGCGGGATCACTCCCCGGCGGCCAGGCAGCCCAGACGGCCGTCCCAGGAGGCCGTCCGGCAGGTGAGTGCCGCACCGGCGGCGGAGGTCGCGGTGGCGCCGTGCTCCTTGCACCTGCGGTGCGGTTCGTTGCAGCTGCCCTTTCCCGGGGATCTGCGCGCAGTTCTGGGTGCCGTGGGCCGCCTTGCCCTCGGGCGAGAGGTTGTCGTAGGCGCTGCCGTCGTGCCGCCCGGGCGAGTCGGCGCCCCCGCCCGCGTCCGCCGCCGACGGGGTGCCTCCGGCCGGGGCGCTCGCGGTCGGGGCGCTCCCGGGCTCCGTGGGGCGGGGCGTCGGGGAAGCCGCCGGGGGCTCTGTGGCGGGGGCCGTCGCGGGTGTCGTCGGCGGAGTGGGTACGGCCGGGGTCACGGCGAGGGCCGCGACGGTCCCCGGAGGTGAGGCCGGTGTGTCGAGGGCGTCGCACGCCGTCGCGGACGCGCTGAGCAGGACGGCCGCCACGGCCGGCGCGGCCGCTCTGTCGGCCGCGCGGGAGTGGCCCCCGGCGGCCATCGGGATCCCGATACCGGACATCGGATTCTCCATTGGTCCCGCGCGCGACGCCGCCCTACTGTCGATCTCGTCACCGCGCTGACGGCCCGTCGCCGCACGGGCGGTCCGGGCCCGGCGCGTCGGGAACCGCGGAGCGTCACCCCGTCACACCCGGGTCCGCTCCCCCCTGAACCCCTTCCCTCTGAACCCCTTCGGAGCAACCCGATGTCGAAGATCCTCTTCGTGATGACCGGCGCCGACCACTGGACGCTGGCCGACGGCACCAAGCACCCCACCGGCTACTGGGCGGAGGAGGCCGCCGCCCCGTACGAGGCGTTCCGGGCGGCGGGCCACGAGGTGACCGTCGCCACCCCGGGCGGGGTCGTCCCGACCGTGGACCGGGGCAGCCTGGCCCCCGAGGTCAACGGTGGCCAGGAGGGCGCCGACCACGTCGCCGCGACCCTCGCCGCGTTCACCGGGCTGCAGCGTCCGGTCCGGCTGGAGGACGTACGTGCGGACGACTACGACGCCGTGTTCTACCCGGGTGGCCACGGGCCGATGGAGGACCTCGCGGTCGACCCGGTCTCCGGCCGGCTGCTTGCCGACGCCCTCGCCTCGGGCAAGCCGCTGGGCGTGGTCTGCCACGGCCCGGCCGCCCTGCTGGCCGCCACGACGGCGGGCGGCGCCAACGCCTTCGCCGGTTACCGGGTCGCCGCGTTCACCAACGCCGAGGAGACCCAGGCCGGTTTCGCGGACCGGGCGAAGTGGCTGCTCCAGGACCGCCTCACCGAGGCCGGCGTCCTGGTCCAGGAGGGCGAGCCGTGGGCCCCGCACGTGGTCGTCGACCGCAACCTGGTCACCGGCCAGAACCCCGCCTCCGCCGCTCCGCTCGCCGCCGAACTGATCGAGCGGCTGGCCTGACCGCCGAGGGCTGACCGGTCGCGCAGCGGCCGGGGCCCGTCACCACGGGCCGGGCCGGTCTCCCCCCGCGGAGCCGGCCAGGGCCCGGCCCAGGAGCAGGGTGCTGCCGGTGAAGGTGTGGGTCGTGCCGCCCGTACGCGGATCCGCCCCGGCCGGGGGGACTTCGGTGAAGCCGGTGCTCCACTGGCCGCCGAGCCGCTCCCGGATCAGTTCCAGGACCGGCCCGGAGACGGACAGGACCGCGAGGGGGTCCGAGGTCCGGCTGTGGTCGGCCTCGACGAGCTGCGCCCTCATGGCCTCCGCCCCGGGCGCCCGGGCCGGTGCCGGACCGGAGAAGACGGTGACGCCGACGAGGTGGGGCCACGGTTCGGTCAGCGCCAGCTGCATGCGGTCCAGGCCGGACGCCAGCCCCGCGATGACGAGTCCGGCCGCTGCGACGGGGTCGGCCGTGGCGGCGAGGGTGACCAGGAGATCCGCCCCGAACGACGAACGCGGCTGTTCCACGCTCCCCTCGATGGAAGCGGCGTCGATGATGTCGAGCAGCAGCTCCCGGACCGTCCTCTCTGCGCGGGCGAAGTCGGTTCGGCTTTCGCCGCTCGGCCGGTACATCTTCAGTTCGACGGCGAGACCCAGCGGCGTGAGGTCCGGTGCCCCGCCGGCCCGCGGGGCGCTCCCGGCCGTCGGGGGCAGCCACCGCGCGGCCCGGAGCCTGTTCTCGGGGACGGTCCACCAGAGGCGGGCGCTCTGGTCCCAGCGGGCCCCGACCTCCTTCTGGGCCTCGTCCTTCTCGTCGAAGGGGACCGACAGGTAGAGCCGGCCGCGGACCTCGGTGCCGGGGACCTTGGTCCGCACGCGGTCGGCGACGGACGAGATGCTGCTGATCAGGCGGACGACCCGGTCGTACCCGGGGTTGGCCCGGTAGTCGACGGTATCGGTCTGCAGGGCGGTCCGCAGGTCGTTGGCGAGCCGGTTGCTCAGGGCGTCCAGCGCCTCGTGGTCGCCCCTGCGCCGCTGGATGCCGACGACCGCGTCGACGACGGCCGCGAGGTCGTCGAAGTACCGGCCGAGGACGAGGAAGCCGGTCAGCGACGGCGCGAGCCGGAGCGTGACGTCCGGGTCGCCGGATCCCGGCGCCGCGACGGTCAGACCGACCAGGTTCTCGCGTTCGGCCTCCAGCCAGGCGCGGGCCTGCTCGGAGCCGGTGAAGCGCGGGGACGGTGCGGCGGTCCGGCCGTCGAGGTGCGTGGCGGCGGCGCCCGCGGTGGTCCGGTAGTACGCCAGCAGGCGGGCGAGGGCGTCGTCGCGGTCGTCGGCGCCGGCGTGGGCCTCGCCCTGCTGGAGGGAGTAGAGCCGGATCAGGTCGTGGAAGCGCCAGCGGCCCCAGCCCGCACCGGGCTGGACCAGGTGGACCTCGGCCAGGTTTGCCACGAGCCGGTCCGCCGTGCGTTCGCTGGTGTCGGCGAGGCGGGCGACGGCCGTGGTGGACAGTTCGGGGCCCGGATGCACGGAGAGGAGCCGGAAGAGCCGGGCCTGAGGATCGGACAGCTCCGTGTAGGACTGGTCGAAGGCCGCCCTGACGGTCTCGAACCCGGCGAGGCCGAGCCCCTGGTCGGAGAGGTCCGCGGCCAGGGAGCGCAGCGAGCGGGAGGGCGTTGCGGCCAGGATCCTCGCGCAGGCGGACAGTGCGAGCGGGAGGCCGCCGCAGAGCCGGGCGAGATTCAGGGCCGGGCCGGTCTCGGACTGGACACGGGTGTCGGCGGGTCCGCGGGCGTTCCGGATCCTGGCGTGGAGCAGCGCGACCGACGCCGTGGGGGACAGGGGGCCTAGGTCGTGGCGGCGGGCGTCGATCACCAGCGAGCGGCGGGACGTCACGAGGACGGCGTGCGAGCCGTCGGCCGGCAGGAGCGGTTCGACCTGCCGGGATCCGGTCGCGTTGTCGAGCACCAGCAGGAGAGGTCCACGCCCGTCGGCGAGGAGGTTCAGCAGGCTCCGGTAGAGGCGGGTGCGCTCCGGTAGTCCGGCGGGGATGTGGCGGGCCGACACGCCGAGTGCCCGGAGGAGTGTGTCCAACGCCTGCTCCGGGATCGTCCCGGGATCGGTCCGGTTGCCGCCGAGGTCGAGGTGGAGCACCCCGCCGGGAAACCACCCGCGGTCCCGGACGGTGCCGGCGGCCTGGAGGACCAGCTCGGACTTGCCCACGCCGGGGAGCCCCGCGACCAGGGCGACCCGCCGGGCGGGAAGGTCGCCGGGGGGCGGCGGTGTCAGGAGGTCGAGCAGGTGGGTGAGTTCCTTGTCCCGGCCGACGAAGACGGGGGACCTGGGGGGGAGCGCGGACAGGAGCGGCGAGTCGGCCGGAGGGAGGCGGACGGTGGCCGCGCGGTCCTCGACCGTCGGCGGCCCGGAGGGTTCGTCCGGGCCGGTGTGCTCGTCGGGCGGTGCCGTCCGGTGGTCGCGGAACGCCGCGACGGCGGCCAGCTCCGCGTCGATGTCGTACCCGGCGAGCGTGTCGGGGAGGCGCGGAAGCCGCTGCGCCAGGTGTTCGATCCGGGCCGCCTGCGACGGGGTCGGAGTCCCACGGGCCGCACGCCACCGTGCGTGGAGCTCGTCGAGGATCTCCTCGTCGGTGAGGTCCTCCAAGGTGACGACGGTGGCGTCCGGGTGGTGCCAGCGGCCGATCGCGTCGGTCGTGACGAGGACGCAGCCCCGCCCGGTCGAGGGAACGAGGAGCGGGAGGGGGGAGACGCCGGAATCCGGGTCCGGTCGCGTCCATGCGGACTCGGGGACGCCGTCCAGGACGAGCAGCCAGTCCCGGTGCCGGCCCAGGGCCTCCCACAGGGTGCCGAGCCTCCGGTCGGACGGTTCGTCGGAGAGGGCCGCCCACAGCTGCTCGCGGCCCTGCTCGGCGGTGTCGCTCCTCACCGCGTCGATCCAGTGGGTGAACGAGTGGCGGTCCCCGTGGCGCCGGACGTACTCCTGGGCGAGCCGGCGCCGACCGGTGCCCCGGCGGCCGACGACGACGACCAGCGCGGGCCGGTCCGGGGCGGACGCTGGCCGTACGGCTTCTCCTGCCCCGGCGGTGCCGAAGGCCCGTGCGACGGCGGCGAGCGGGGACGTGCGTCCGATCATGGTCGGCGGGTCGGGCGGGGTCACCACCGGGCGTACGGGGTTCAGCCGGTCCCGGCGGAGCAGAAGGGACGGCTCGCGGCGCGGCGCCGGGATCGCCCCGTCGCGCGGGGTGCGCTGCAGGGCGGTGGCCAACGTCCGTGCCAGGGCGACGTGCTGGCCGCCGGCGCCGGCGAGCACCGCCACGGCGACCTCGGCGAACGGCAGGCTCCGTGCGGGCAGTCGCAGGCCGGTGCCGTCCGGCTCCCCGGCCGCGGCGAGGGCCCGGAAGTCGAGGACACCGCCGAAGGTGGCGGCGATCCGCCCCGACACCTTGGCGACCACCTGTTCCAGGATCCGCACCGACTCGCCCCGGGTCAGCTCGGTCAGCAGCAGGTCACGCACCCCGGCCCGGAAGTCGTAGACCTGGTCGTCCGGCTCCGCCTCCCGGTCGATCACACCGTCGTACGGTTCGATCAGCCCGGAGACGAAGATCTCCGCGAGGTCCGTCTGCCCGGACTCCGGCACGGCGGCCCGCTGGACCAGCCGCATCACCGGGAGGCTCAGCGGCGCCGCCGCCAGGTGGCAGGCCAGCCGGTAGGCGGTGGGCGAGCCGCCGGCACGGAACCGGGCGACCCGCTCGGCCGCCGTGACCTCCTCGTCGCGGGCCCGGACCGGCCGCCGTGGCCGGGGCACGCCACCGAGCGGTGCGGCGAGCATCGGTGTCCAGCCGGAGCTCCGGCCCGCGGTGAGTTCGGCCCAGGGGGCGAGCCAGTCGGCGTCGACCTCCAGCACGGGCAGCCACCGGACGCCGGCCCGGGCGGTCGCCCCGCCCGCCCCGCGCGGGATCCCGGGCAGGGCGGCGTCCGAACGGAACACCGGGACGGGCCGGCCCGCGACGGAGGCGCGGGCCTCGACGGGGGCGGTGCGCAGCGCCGTCCGGTGCCACAGCCTCCGGGGCAGTACCTGGAGGACGGCGACCGGCCGGCCGGCGCTCGTCCGTGCCAGGAAGGCCGGGAGCCCGTCCCCGTACCAGGCCGGTCCGACCCCGTCGGTGAGGACGAACAGGATGCGGCGGTCGGTGGGATCCCTGAGCGGGCGGGACCAGTTCCGCGCCGGGGCCGGCGCGGTCCGGCCGGGCCCGGGGCGGCGCCGGCGGAACGGGGTCAGGACGGGGTCCGGCCGGTTCGTGTCCAGCGCCCAGCACCGGACGTCCGCGAAGGCGCCGTGGCGTTCCAGCAGGGTGCCCAACTCGCGGGCCAGACCGTGCCAGACGGCCATGGTGGCGCCGGTGTCGACCAGCAGGTCGACGGAGAAGTACGGTCGCTGCGCCGCCGTCCAGACCGGCAGGAGGACACCCGTCTCGGCGGTCACCTCGGCGGTGGCCTCCTCATCGAGGACCGCCCGGCCGGTTCCGTCGACCGGGCGGCGTAGCGGGCGCAGGGCCCGGGCCAGGGCGAGCCCCCCGGAGAGTGCGGCGGGCTGCGGCACCCGGACGACGTGGCCGCCGCCGGTGCCGGGCGTGCCCGCCGCGCCGGCGCTGCCGAGCGGGTGCAGCGCCGCGGTGGGGCCGGAACGCGGGTCCGGACGGTCCGGGGGCCCGGCCGGCGGGTCGGCCGGTCGCCCCGTCGACGGTTCGCCGGCCGGGGGCTCCGGTCGGACGGGCGCCGACGGGGCGGGCCTCGGCGCCGGGTCGGCGCCTGCGGCGAGCGGATCGAGACCGGCGAGCCGGGAGATCCAGAGGACGTCCGCCAGGTCCTGCGGGAGCGGGTCGCCTTCCTGCGAGCGGAGCAGGTGGGCAAGGGCGTCCCGGAGTCCCCGGGGTGGCGGCGGGAGCTCGCTCACGCAGGCTCAGCTCTCGTTGAGCGGGCGCAGCAGGACGTTGCGGAGCACGTCCTGACCCGGTTCGCCGTCCCAGAGGCCGCGTTCGGCCATCAGCAGGGCGTTGAGCAGCTGGTCGTTGGCCAACTCGGCGTTGTCCTCGCGCTGTCGGCGCAGGAACTCGGCGATCAGCTCGGTGCGGGCGGCCGTGGTCGCTGCGTCCTCGCCGAGGTGGGCGGCGACCATCGCGGCGAGCCGGTCCGCGCTGGGGGGCTGGATCTCCAGCCGGACGCAGCGGCGGAGCAGCGCGGTCGGGAAGTCCCGTTCGCCGTTGCTGGTGAGGACGACCAGCGGGAACTCCGCGCACCGCACCAGGCCGCCGTCGACGACGGCGGTCCTGCCCGGGTCGGCCGTCGCGACCTCCTGCGGGCCGGGTCCGAGTCGGAGCAGTTCCGGGATCTCGAACTCGCCCTCCTCGAAGACGTTCAGCAGGTCGTTGGGCAGGTCGATGTCGCTCTTGTCGATCTCGTCGATCAGCAGGACGCGGGGGACGCGCCAGGGCAGCAGGGCGGTGCCGAGCGGGCCGAGCCGCAGGAACTGGCCGATGGCGGGCGCCGGCCGGCCGTCCTCCCCGGGGGCGGACCGCCCGTCCGCGCGGATGCCGCCCGTGCGGATGCCCGCCTCGTGGAGCCGTCCGATCGCGTCGTAGGCGTACTGCCCGTCGCGCAGGGTGGACCGGCTGCTGATCGGCCAGCGCAGGACCGGGCCGAGGCCCAGTTCGTGGGCGACCGCGTAGGCGAGGGTCGACTTCCCGACGCCGGGCCTGCCGGTGATCAGCAGCGGCCTGCGC
Source organism: Kitasatospora sp. NPDC127035 (assembly GCF_042726075.1). Taxonomy (NCBI): domain Bacteria; kingdom Bacillati; phylum Actinomycetota; class Actinomycetes; order Kitasatosporales; family Streptomycetaceae; genus Kitasatospora; species Kitasatospora sp. NPDC127035. Next base: position 22,894 of record NZ_JBHXDN010000022.1, read on the forward strand.
AGGTGCAGTGCCAGGTTGACCAGCTGCACCTCCCGGTCGTCCGCCCGGTAGGCCGCCGCCTGCCGCACCCGGCCGAGCCGTCGGGCCGTCATGCCGGCCGGGCCGTCCTCGGGCGGCAGCGGCAGGCGGTCGCGTTCGGCGGCGGGGTCGCCGAACGCGCGCCAGGCCGGCGCCGGGGGGAGCCCGGCGATCCCGTCGTGGGGTGAGCCGGTGCCCTGGTAGATCCACCAGTCCTCGGACATTCCTCGTGCCTCGCTGCTTGTCGGGTCGGGTTCGTCGGGTCCGGATCGCCTGGCCGGGTTCGTCTGACCGGTCATCACACCATCCCGGGGTAGAGGCTGTCCTGTTCGGGATCCACGCAGTCCGGGTCGTCCCACAGCAGGGTGACGGCGTCGTGCGGGTCCGCCTCGGCGGCCCGGGTCCGCCTGCGGTACCGGTGGACGGTGTCCGGTAGTTCGGCGAGGGGCCCGGGGCCGTGCTCGCGGAGGGCCTTGACCAGGGCGGCCGGGTCGCCGGCGACCCGGCGCCAGAGCAGCACGGGCATGCCGTCGAGGTAGATCGCGTCGTCCACCGCGCGTCGCACCTCCGGGTCCAGCTCCTCGTAGGGGGTGTCGAGTCCCATGCAGGAGAGTTCCGGCCGGCGGGAGAGCCAGTCGGGCAGTTCGCCGGCCCGGGCGGCGTCGAGCGGGGGCCAGCCGATCAGGTCCAGGCCGTCGGCGTCGGTGGCGCGCGTGTTCAGGTGACTCCACCGCGCGCGCCAGGGGCCGACGTCGAGCCAGGAGTCGGCGTACCGCTCCAGCGAGCGCACCACGACCGGGTGGTTGCGCCCGAGCGGGCGCCGGGTCGCCCCCGGGGACCAGAGTTCGGCGGAGTGCCCGAGGAGGGAACGCGGCAGCAGGAACTCGATCCTGACGGCGCTGCCCGCGGCGAGGCGCAGTTCGCGGGCCAGCGCCGGCCAGGAGGTCAGCCGGGCGCTGCCCGCCTCGACCAGTTCGTTCCTGGTGACCGTCTGGGTGGCGCCGAGGTCACCGATCCGCCGGAACGGCCCTCCGGCCACCGGTTGCCGGTAGTACGAGGCGAAGAGGCGGTACCGGCCGTTGTCGATGTGCTCCGGCGTCTCCTCGTCCAGCCGGATCTGGACGATCAGGCGGTCCGGCTCGTCGGGTCCGGCGGCGTGCCGCGGTCCGCCGAGCCGGTCGAGGAGTCCCCGCAGGGCGGTGAGCCCGCCGGACCCCGCGACCGCCGGGTCGGAGCCGAGCGCGCGCAGGAACTCCAGGAAGGGGCCGACGTCGGGTGCGGCGGGGCCGCGCCGGTTGACCAGCCGCACCAGGATCTCGGGCAGGGTCTCCCGCCCGGTGAGGAGGGTGAGGCCGGTGGTGCCGCGGGGCAGGTGGTCGTGCAGGCCCGGCAGCGCGGGCAACCGGCGCAGCTCCCCGATCACGGCCGGCATGGCGTCCGCGGGAAGCGGCGAGTCCGGGGCGAGCACGAGGGTGGTCAGCTCCAGCCAGGGCAGTGCGCCGTCCTGGGGTGCCATGCCGCGCAGCGCGTCGCCCACGGACTCCAGCGCCGCCGCCCGGTCGCGGGACGTGCCGATCGCGTGGAGCAGGTGGCGGACGTGGCTGCGGGCCTGGTTCGTCTCGCAGACCTCGGTGTGGATGCCCCGGGACTTGGCCGAGCGGCCCATCCTGTCGAGGACGTCCTGCCGGAACGAGAGGCGGGCCATCCGGTCGACGCTCAGGAGGATGTCGACCAGCAGCTCCTCCGCCTCCACGGACCACGGCGTCCCCGGGGCGGGTTCCTCCGGGGCGACCGGCCAGGTGCCGGCGGGCACGGCGCCGCCGGACGCGGCGCCGACCGGGGTGCCGGCCGGCCCGGGGGTTCCGCCGGCGGATCCGGCGCACGCGGTCAGGTCCCCGCGCGGTGCTCCACTCATCGGGCTACCTGCTCTCCCAGCCCCCGGTGGCCCGCCCGACCAGCAGGCGGAGCTCTTCGAGTGCCCGGTCGAACGGGGCGAGTTCCTCCATGGCGGTGTACAGCGCCCGCAGCGCCGCCCGTTCGTCGCGGTGGTGCCGGCAGCGGTGCACGATGCGGGCGAGGTGGTCCCGGCGGGAACTCCGCTCGTCCGTCTCGAAGGAGTGCGGCAGCCCCAGGTGCTCGCCCATCCTGTCCAGCAGGTCGAAGCGGCCGTCGGAGCGTCCCGTGATCGGAAAGGCCATCAGGGCCGTGACCAGGTCGGCGTCGCCGGGCTCGGCTCCGACCGGGCGGTTCCCGGGCGCCGGGAGGTCGCTCCCCGGGCCGAGCAGGGCGGCCAGGGCGCTCACCGGGGTGAACCAGCCGCCCTGGTCCTCCTTGTAGGACCGGCTGCCCTTGAGCACTCCGTGGACCAGCCCGTCCGGACCGACCAGCATGCTTCCGCTGTGGCCGTCCCGTACGCCGTCGCCCTGCACCCGGACGAACGCCCCGGATGGGCCGACGACGCGCAGCACCAGCGTGTCGGGCGCGGCCCCCGGCGTGGGGGTGTGGGTGGAGAACCCGAGGGCCGTCAGCTCCGTCCCCGGCCCGGCCCCGGTGTCCGCCAGCGGGGCCACCGGGTGGCCGGTCAGGGAGGGGACGGCGAGCACCGCGAGATCGGGGTACGGGTAGAACGGCGTGCCGTCCCCGGAGGCCGGGTCGACGCGGGTGTCCTCCGTGGTGACCGGGTACTCCCCGGACGCGTGCCGGACGGCCACCGGGCCGGTCGCGGAGCCCGGGCGGCCGTTCCCGCGGAGGACGTGCGCGGCGGTGACGGCCAGGCCGGGGGCCACGAGGAAGCCGCTGCCGCGGAAGCCGCCGGCGACGGTGATCATCACGGCGCAGTCGCGCAGGGTCGCGGACGGTACGGGACCGAGTGGTGCTCCGGTCACTCGGCGTCGGCCCCGGCGGGGAGCTCCGGGGGGAGTCCGGTCCCCGTGCCGGGGGCGCTCCCGGCCTGCGCGTTGCCCTGCTCCTCCCGACGGCGTGCGGCGAGGTCCCAGGACAGCCGGACCGTCAGTCCGGCCTCGCTGCCCGCCTCGGCGATGACGCCGAGGAGTTGACCGGACTTGACCGCCAGCTTGAGACCGAACTCCACCTCGAAGGCGTCCGGCGAGCCGGCCGCACCCTGGGTGATGCTCTCGGCCGCCCAGCGGCCCACCCCCTGCACGGTGCTCCGCACCTGATCGAGGGTCAGGGCGACCGCGCTCCCCAGCTGCGCCGCCCGTCGGCCGTCCCGGAGGCCGGCGTCGCCGAAGTCGGGTCCGTCGGCCGATGTGCCGTCCGGCTGCTGGAAGCTCAGCTCGCCGATCACCTCGGCCCGGACGGTCGAGCCGTCCCCGAGATCGATCGTCACCGTTTCGGTCACTGGTCCCCTCCGAAGATCCGTCCGACGAATCATCAGAATACTCGGCGCCCCGGCGGGGCCGGGCGGCTTCGTCCGGACCGGGGAGCGGGTGGGCCGGGGCGGTCCTCAGGCGTCCGTGGGGAGGGGCTGGGCCGGGTGGCGGGGCGCCGCGGTGCGGGGCTGGGCGGGGAGCGGGAGGCCGAGGGCGGTGGTGGCGTCGGCGGGCAGGGCCAGGGCGGCCGTGACCTCCGGCGGCAGGTCGCGCAGGCGGAGCAGTCCGGCGGAGAGACGGGCGGCGGCGCGGTGCCAGTCGCCGGCCCGCTGGAGCAGGGCGTGGCCGCTGCCGAGGACGGTGTAGCCGCAGACCCGGGCCCCGGCGGCGCGGCTGCGGGCGGCGAAGGCGAGCGTGTCGGCGGGGGAGGTGACCCGGTCGCGGTCGCCGTGCAGCATCAGGACGTCGCGGCCGGCGAGCTGCTCGCAGGGGTCCTCGGCGGGGCACCAGGGGGCGAGGGCGACGATGCCGCTGACCTGGGGGTGACCGCCGGTGCGCAGGGCGGCGCGGCCGCCCATCGAGTGGCCGATCAGGACGGTGGGGACCTTGCCCAGCTCCTCGGCGAGGTCGTCGAGGGCGGCGCGGGTGTCGCGGGCGGCGTCGGCGCGCTCGCCGTTCCAGCCCCGGTGGCGGTAACGGACGGTGCCGATCGCCACGCCCGCGCCGGCCGTCTCGCGGCGCAGCGCGCGGACGAAGCCGGCCATCCGCAGGCCGGGCGGGTTGATCCGGCCGGGCCGGGAGAGATTGTGTTCCTCGCCGCCGTGCAGCACCAGCACCGCGGCGCCCGGCTGCTCGGGCCGCTCCTGCCAGACCAGCGCCCGGTGTCCGCCCGTACCGTTGCCGCCCACCCTGTACCGCTTTCGCCGTCCGTTTCGTGGACCGCAACTGTACGCGCCGGGTGGGGCCGTCGGGTTCACCCGGGCGGCTCAGCGCCGGTGCCGGGCGCGCGCGGGCGGCCGGTGGAGCTGCTATCCACGAAAGGTGGGGGTGTTCCGCGCGCCGCTCAGGGCGCAGCGTCGCCGAGTGGAGGACTTCGTGGCTCAGCAGCTCGCACTATCTGTCGACTTCGGATCGGGATTCACCGAAGCCTGGTCGAAAGTCGCCAAGTTTATTCCGCAGTTCATCGCCTTTCTGGTGATCCTGGTCATCGGCTGGTTCGTGGCCAAGGCCATCGCGAAACTGCTGGACCGGGGGCTGCGCCGGATCGGGTCGGAGAAGGTGGCGGAGCGCGGCGGGATCGCCCGGTACCTGAGCGGCTCCAAGTACGACATGACCGGGATCGTCTGCAAGATCGTCTACTACGCGATCCTGCTCATGGCGCTCCAGCTCGCCTTCGGCGTCTTCGGCCCCAACCCGATCAGCGTGATGATCAACGGCATCGTCGGCTGGCTGCCCAAGGGCATCGTGGCCGTGGTCATCGTGGTGGTGGCGATGGCCATCGCCAACGCCGTCCGCGACATCGTCCGCAACGCGCTCGCCGGCGCCGCCTACGGGCGGACGGTGGCCACCGTCGCCTGGGCCTTCATCGTCGCCCTCGGTGTGATCGCGGCGCTCGGCCAGGCGGGCATCGCCACCGCCATCACCGGCCCGCTGCTGATCGCGGTGCTCGCCTCGGTCGCCGGGATCCTGGTGGTCGGCGTGGGCGGCGGTCTGATCATTCCGATGCGCCAGCGCTGGGAGCGGTGGCTGGACGGTGCCGAGAAGGAGACCGCCAAGCTGCGCGGCAACGCGTACCAGGCGGGCCGGGAGGACGCGCTGGCCAACCAGCCGGTCCGCCCGGCCACCCCGGCCGGACCGCCGGCTCCGGGCATCGACCCGGGCCGGCCGGGCGGGCAGTCGGGCTGAGCGCCGGTCCGCCGGGCCCGGTCGCCGCGCGGGGGCCCGGCCCCGCGGGGGGGGGGCGGCGGACCCCCCCCCCCCCCCCGGCTGGGCCGAACAGCCCCCCCACGCGCGCCCCGGGGACCGACACGCCAACCCCCCC
>NZ_JBHXDN010000022.1:28294-104029 GCF_042726075.1 Kitasatospora sp. NPDC127035
CCCGCCCGCACCGCGGGCTCGGGCCACCGCCCCGGGCCGGCGGGGCGGGCCGGGGGGCTGCGCGCGGGCCGGCGGGGCCCGGGCGCCGCGCGGGGCCGGGGCCCGGCGGGCGGGTCACCGCGCGTGCCGGACTCAGGCGGGCAGCAGACCCTGCTCCCGGACCAGCCAGCAGATCGCGGTCAGCCGGTACACGGCGAAGTCGTACCCGACCGGTTCGCGCCAGCCGATCTCGGTGAGCGCGTCGAGGAAGCCCAGCGCGTAGTCCGACAGCTCCTCGCGGTCGAGGGGCCGGGGCGAAAGCTCCGGCCCCTGCGCGTACAGCAGCTCGCGCAGCTCGGCGGTGTGCTGGTCGACCGCCGCCACGAAGCCCGGCTCGAAGGCGAACTCGGCGAGCCGGGGGGTGAAGGCGGCGACGATCCCGGGCAGCGGACAGCCGGCCGGCCGGTGGGAGGGGTCGGAGTCGTCGGGGGAACCCCGGTGGGATCCGTCGGGCGTGGCGAACATCCGTCCACGGTAGGCGAGCGGGGCGGCGGGAACGGCCCCTCGTTGCGGTTCCGTGTTGAGACCTTGGCCACCCCGCGGCCCGGCCGTCCGAGCCCGTCGGGGCCCCGGCCGGTCACCGCGCCCGTCGGCGCCCGGTCCCCGGGCCGGACCCCCGCCGTCCCGGCCCCGGCGCCGCTCCGGTCGCCGGCCGTTCACCGGCCCGACCGCCGCCGGAATCGGTGAAACGGGTATGAGCACGGGGTGGTCTGTACCAGAATGGCCGGTATGGATCTTCGAATCTTCACCGAACCCCAGCAGGGCGCCGACTACGACACCCTGCTCCGGGTGGCCCGGACCGCCGAGGAGCTGGGTGCCTTCAGCGCCTTCTTCCGCTCCGACCACTACCTGAAGATGGGCGACGTCAGCGGCCTGCCCGGCCCGACCGACGCCTGGATCACCCTGGCCGGCCTGGCCCGGGACACCAGCACCATCCGCCTCGGCACCCTGATGACCGCCGCCACCTTCCGGCTGCCCGGCGTGCTCGCCATTCAGGTCGCCCAGGTCGACGCGATGAGCGGCGGCCGGGTCGAGTTCGGCCTCGGCGCCGGCTGGTACGAGGAGGAGCACAGCGCGTACGGCATCCCCTTCCCGAAGGAGAAGTTCGGGCGGCTGGAGGAGCAGCTGGCGATCGTCACCGGGCTGTGGAACACCAAGCTCGGGGAGACCTTCGACTTCGCCGGGGAGTACTACCGGCTGACCGACTCGCCCGCGCTGCCGAAGCCGGTCCAGCAGAAGATCCCGGTCCTGGTCGGCGGCAAGGGCCCGACCCGCACGCCGGCGCTGGCCGCCCGCTTCGCGGACGAGTTCAACCTGCCGTTCGTCTCGGTCGAGGAGAGCGCCGCCCAGTTCGGCCGGGTCCGCGCGGCCGTCGAGCGGGCCGGGCGGCAGGCCGACGACCTGGTGTACTCCAACGCCCTGGTCGCCTGCGTCGGGCGGGACGACGCCGAGGTGGCCCGCCGGGCCGCGGCGATCGGCCGTGACGTGGACGAGCTGAAGGCCAACGGCCTGGCCGGCACGCCCGACGAGGTGGTGGAGCGGCTCGGCCGGTTCGCCGCCGTCGGCAGCCGGCGGGTCTACCTGCAGATCCTGGACCTGGACGACCTGGACCACCTGGAGCTGATCGCCTCCCGGATCGCCCCGCAGCTGGGCTGAGTCCGGCCGCGGCCCGGCGGCTCCACCGGACGCGCGCCCCGGCGCCGGGGGAGCCGCCGCCACGCGTCCCGGGGGGTCGCCGAGCCTCCCCGGGCCTCCGGCCCAGCCGTGCCCGGCCGGGGCGCTGTGACGTGCCCGGTGCGCTTCTGTGACGTTCCTGGAGCGGTAAAGGACTCGGCCCGGACCGGGGCTGACCACTAGTCTTTACTTTCTCTTGAAGGGGGAAGGCTCTTCGGGAGACGGAGCCGGGCAGCGTTCGGGCCGGCGGGGAGTCAGGGGGAGAGCCGATGGCGGACGTCAGGGTCTTGGGGATGCCGGACCTGTCCGGACCGGCCGATTCCGGGCCCGCGGCCGGGCCCGGGGCGGAGCCGGTGAGTCGGTCGGGGAACGGGACCGGCGGCGAGCCCGGGCCCGGGGCACCGGCGGGCGCGACCGCGGGGGCACCGGCCGGGCCCGTCGCCGCGGTCGCGCCGCCCGAGGCCGGGGGCGAGTCCGGCGCCAGGGTGCCGGCGCCGCGGACGGCCTGTCGAGGGGTGTCGCCGGAGCCCGCCGGGACGGTGCTGCGCCCCCGCGGGCTGCAGGACCTCCGGCAGAGCCGGGCCCGGCCGGCCGTGCTGCACTACCCGGCGGGGGACCTGCTGGTGGTCTCCGGGCTGCCCGGCAGCGGGAAGAGCACGCTGATGCGCCGCTGCGTCCGCACCCTGCTGGTCGACTCGCAGCAGGTCCGCGAGGAGTACGCGGCCCGGGTGCCCGGCTGGCTGCCCTACGCGGTCTACCGGCCGGTGGTCCGGGTGGCCCACTACCGTCGGCTGCGGCGCGCGGTGCTGGCGGGCGGCCCGCTCGCGGTGCACGACTGCGGGGCGGTACCGCACGTCCGGCAGTGGCTGGTCCGGGAGGCCGCGCGGCAGGGGAGGCGGGTGCACCTGATCCTGCTGGACGCCAGCGCAGAGGAGGCCCGCGAGGGACAGCAGGCCCGGGGCCAGGCGGTCTCCGCGTACGCCTTCGCGCGGCACCGGGAGGCCGGCCGGCGGCTGCGCCGACGGTTGGCGGGGACGGGGGAGCCGCCGGCCGGCTGCGCCTCGGCGGTGGTACTCGACCGGGCCGGTGCGCGCGCCCTCCGGGAGATCGTCTTCGTGGCGTCGTAGTCTCGGCGAGGGCCGTCGCCGCTCCACGGAGCCGACGGGGCGTCAACTTTCGGACAGACCGGGGCCGGTACTGTGCGCATGCGCGCGACGGGAAATGCTCGATGTGCGGCCGGGTCGGACCGCTCAAACTTCCGGATTATGTCTGATATGTCGTCAGAAGTTCCAGGCCGGAACGAGTCTGACGCGTACACGCGACTCTGCGTAGCCTGAGCTCGGCGGCCCCCCTCAACCGCCGTCCCCCACAACTCCCCCTCAGGAGCGCAGATGCGTCGTTCTGCTCGCGTGCCCTCGCGTGCCGCCGCAAGGTTCCTCGGTGCGGCCGCCCTCACCGCGGCCCTCGGACTCACCCAGTTCGCCGCCCCCTCCACGTTCTCCACCGCCACCGCGGCCCCCGGGGCCCCGGTCGCCGCCGCCGAGTGCACCGGTGACGCGAGCCAGGACGCCGCCGCGCGCAAGCCCGCCGGCGGTTCCGCCGGCCAGGAGCCCAACGCCGTCAGCGACGCCCAGGCCAAGGCCATGGACGCCGAACTCCAGGCCCGGGTCACCCAGCTGGCGCTCTCCCCGGGGGGCAACGCCCTGCTCGCCCCCGGCACGCTGGCGGCCACCACGACCGTCCCGGTGTACGTGCACGTCGTCCACTCCGGGACCACCGGCAAGCTGTCGGCCGCCACGATCACCAAGCAGATCGCCGTCCTGAACGCCGCGTACGGCGGTCAGGGTGCGGGCAACGCCCCCAGCCAGTTCCAGTTCCAACTGGCCGGCACGGACTACACCGACAACGCCACCTGGTACAACGGCATCACCCCGGGCTCCTCGGCCGAGCGGTCGATGAAGAGCGCGCTGCGCAAGGGCAAGGCGGGAGCCCTCAACCTCTACACCGCCAAGCTCGGCCAGTCGCTGCTCGGCTGGGCGACCTTCCCCAGCTCCTACCAGTCCAACCCGACCGACGACGGCGTGGTCGTCCTGGACACCTCGTTCCCCGGCGGCTCGGCCACCAACTACAACGAGGGCGACACCGCCACCCACGAGGTCGGCCACTGGCTCGGGCTCTACCACACCTTCCAGGGCGGCTGCAGCGGCCAGGGCGACTACGTCTCGGACACCCCGGCCGAGAAGAGCGCCGCGTACCAGTGCCCGGCCGGCCGTGACACCTGCACCACCACCGGGGTCGACCCGATCCACAACTTCATGGACTACACGTACGACTCCTGCATGACGCAGTTCACCGCCGGTCAGGTCGCCAGGATGGCCAGCTCCTGGGCCGCCTACCGGACCTGACGGTCCGCGGCGACCGCCGCCCGGAACGCCGGCGGGTGCACGGCCATCGGGCCGCGCACCCGCCGGTGCCGTTTCGGCCCGGCCGGCCGGCAGCCCGACGGGCGGTCCGGCGGTCCGGCTGCCCGGTCGTCCTGGACTTCCTCGGCGCCGGGCCCGGATCGCACAGGGTTCGAAAGCATTCTGGGCTCCCGGCGTGGCAAATGGCGACTGTTTGTCCGCTTTGATCTATGTTCGAGGGGACAGCAGTGCAGTCGGGAGAGCAGTCGAGCAAGGAGCAGCGGTATGGCCAACAGCGCGAACCCCCGGATCGTCGTCGGCGTGGACGGCTCGCCCGCCTCGGAGCAGGCCCTGCGCTGGGGCGTCGACTACGCCCGGCTGGTCGGCGGCACCGTCCAGGCCATCGCGGCCTGGGAGTACCCGGCCTTCTACGGCTGGATCGGGGCGGGCGTGCCGGCCCCCGACTTCAACCCCGAGGAACTCGCCGGGAAGACGCTCGCGGAGAGCGTCACCCGCGTCGTCGGTGACGACCCCGGCGTCCGGATCGCCGAGTCGGTCATGCCCGGCAACGCCGCGCAGACACTGCTGGAGGCCGCCGCAGGAGCTGCGCTGCTCGTCGTCGGCAGCCGCGGCCTCGGCGGGTTCTCGGGAGCGCTGCTCGGCTCGGTGAGCCGCCACCTCACCGAGCACGCGCCCTGCCCGGTGGTCGTCGTCCGCGAAGGGGCCGCCGGCGCGGGCACCGCCGCGTAGCCGGGCGTGCGGCGGGCCGCCGTACGGAGGCAGGATGGAGGCATGCCAGAAGGTGACTCCGTCTACCGCGCGGCGGCCCGCCTGCACGAGGCCCTCGCCGGACAGCTGCTGACCACCGCGGACCTGCGGGTGCCCGCGCACGCCACCGCCGACCTGACCGGCCGCCGGGTGCTGGAGGTCGCCCCGCGGGGCAAGCACCTGCTGACCCGCCTGGCGGGCGGCCTCACCCTCCACACCCACCTGCGGATGGACGGCCGCTGGGAGGTCTACCGCCCCGGCCAACGCTGGGCCGGCGGACCGGCCTGGCAGATCCGGGCCGTTCTGGGGACCGAACGCGGCACCGCCGTCGGCTACCGGCTGCCCGTCGTCGAGCTGCTCCGCACCCGGGACGAGGAGCGGGCCGTCGGCCACCTCGGACCCGACCTGCTCGGCTCCGGCTGGGACCCGGCGGAGGCGGTCCGCCGTCTGCTCGCCCACCCCGTCCGGCCGCTCGCCGAGGCCCTCCTCGACCAGCGCAACCTGGCCGGCATCGGCAACGTGTACGCCAACGAGCTGTGCTACCTGGCCGGTGTCACGCCGTGGACGCCGGTCGGCGAACTGACCCGCCCCGAGCGGCTGGTGGACCGGGCCCGGCAGCTCCTCGACGCCAACAAGCTGCGCTCCGGCCACGTCACCACCGGGGACACCCGGCGCGGCCACCAGCACTGGGTCTACGGCCGGGCCGACCGGCCGTGCGTGCGCTGCGGGACGAAGGTCCTGACGGCGAGCCAGGGCGTCCCGCCGCAGGAACGGGTGGCGTTCTGGTGCCCGTACTGCCAGCGCGGGCCGGCCCCGGCGGCCCGGCCGGTGGGCGCACGGCGCGGCCGGTGAACGGGCCGTCCGGCGTCAGGGGCGCTCGACCAGGGCCGGGTGGCGGGGGTCGTCGACACGGACGGTGAGGTCGGCCGCCTCGGTGGGGACGGTCTCCGCCTCGTAGCGGGCGAAGGCCGGCAGCGTCCACCGCTCCTCGGGCGGGGTGCGGCGGGCCAGCGCCGCCGGGGAGAGCGACAGGTGGACGGTCAGCTCCAGCGGCAGCCACCGGCCGAGCAGCAGCGCACCGTCCAGCAGTAGGACGCCGCCGGGCGGCAGGGTGACGTACGGCGCGCGGGTGGAACGGTCGGTCGACGGGTCGCGCAGGCTCGGCAGCACCCGGCCGGTGCCGCCGGGCTCCAACGGGTCCAGCACCTCGCGCGCCAGGGCGCCGTCGTCGAGCCAGAGGTCGTGGAAGGCGTCGGCGTCCTGCTTGCCGTACTCCAGCCGGACCGAGGCCGGGCGGAGGAAGTCGGCCGCCGAGACCCGCAGGGCCGGGCGGCCGCGCAGCCGCAGCGGCTCCACCAGGGCGTCGGCGAGCGCGCCGGGCCGGGCCGCCGCCGCCCCGTCGACGGCCACCCGCTGCCGGCGCCCGTCGGCCCCGGGTGCGGCGGCGATCCGTTCGGCGAGCAGCTCGACGAGGCGGTCGAACGAGATCGGGCGAATCTTCACGGAGTCGTCCACGAGGTCATCCTGCCGTGGGGGTGGGCGGGCGCCGGGCCGGCCGCCGTTCGTCCTCGGCGAACAGTCACGGGACGGGCAGCGGGCCCATGGCGTACAGGACGCTGTCGTGGCCGCCGTAGAGGTTCGCGCCGTCCGTGAAGACCGACCAGACGTCGACGCCGGGGCCGGAGTCGGTGAAGCTCCGGGACTCCCGGCCGGACACGGTCTCCAGGTGGTGGAGGCCGTCGGCGGCCGGGCCGGGGACGATCAGCTCGGCGCCGGCCAGCACGGGGCGGGTGCGGCGGTCGAGGCGGAACGGCAGCTCGTGCCGCCAGAGCTGCTCGCCCGTGGCCACGGCATGCGCGGTGACCAGCCCGTTGTCCCGCAGGACGTAGACCTGGGTGCCGTCGCTCACCGGAGGCAGGGCGCGCCACTCCTCGCCCTGGCCGGGGGCGATCGACCAGCGCGGGACGCCGTCGGCGTGGCGCAGGGCCCGCACACCGGCCGCCCCGTCGGGGAGGTACAGGTTCTCCAGGTCGATCGCGGACCACGCCGCGCTCCCCGCCGCCCCCCAGAGCCGGCGGCCGGTGGCGCCGTCCAGCAGGGAGACCCCGGCGGTCGGGTCCGAGTCCCGGGCCAGGAGGCGACCGGACCAGTCGAGGGCGGCGACCAGACCTTCGCCGCGTTCGGCGGCCGGGCGGGACCAGACCACGGTGTGCGTGGTGGCGTTCACCGCGAACAGCCTGCCGCCCGGGCCGAGCGGGCGGCTCTCGGCCCGGCCGTAGAGCAGGCTTCCGTCGCAGCCGAGCAGGGTGACCCGGTCGCCCAGCTCCTCGGGCAACGGCATGCTCCAGTCGGCGAACGGGCCGATCAGCGTGCGGGCGTCGATGTGGCCGGGCGAGGTGGTGAAGACGCGACCGGCGCCGACGATCACCGGGCTGTCGGCCGGCGCGCCCTTGGACACCGGGAACTCCATCGTGCGGGTCACGGCGCCGGTGTCCCGGTCGAGCACCCGCAGGGCGTCCCCGGAGAGGTGGACCGGAGCGTTCGGCCGGCCGTCGAGCCGCAGCGGCGTCATGGGCGCGGGTCCCCGGTACGTCCAGAGCGGCTCCGGCCCGTTGACCCGGGTCGGCAGCGGCAGCGGCTTCGGCGGCGCCGGTTCCGGCCCGCCCGACGACCGCGACACCCCCCAGACCGCGGCGCCCGCGGCCAGCACCCCGGCACCCAGCAGCAGCCGCCGCCGGTTCGGCCCCGGTCCGCGCTCCCCGCCGCCCCCGCCACTGAGCACGTCCGCCCGCCCGCCGTCGGTGCCGCCGCCCTCACCGTCCCACTGCCAGGACGCCTCGCCGGGCTCGCGCCCGGCACTCTCGGAACGTTCGGACGGTACGGACGGCATGGCTCGGTACTCGTTCCCCCCGGGGCAGCACTGCGCTGCACTGTCCACGGAGGATATCCAAACCGCACGGCCGGCCCCGCGTGCGGCGGCGCCGGCCCGCTCAGGCGGGGACGCCGTGGTCGGCGAGGTCGGCGATGACCTGGGCGTGGCAGGGGAGCGGCGCGCACCAGCAGCCCAGGCGGTGGCCGCGGAGGCCGGGGACGAGGGCGAGCAGGGCGGGACGGGCGAGCAGGTAGGCGCGGTAGTCGGCGAGCATCTGCTCCCTGGGCAGGTCCGGCCCCGGCCGCCACGGGCAGTGCAGCGGCGACGCGGCCAGGTGCCAGCCGCCGCGGTGCATCGCCCGGCCGACGTAGACGACGTCGGCGTAGGCGGGGTCGTCGCGGTGGCCCTTGAGGTTGACCACGGTGGTCGGGGACGTCGGGCCGGAGGTGCTGCGGGTCATGGTGCCGATGGTGACGCGGACGGGGTGCACGGGCACCCCGGGGGCCGTGTGACCGGTGCGTCCGGTGGGTTCGCCTTGACAGCCCCTGGGGCCCGGCGTAGCAAGAGAAGATGCGCCAGGGTGTGCCGGCGGACCCGCCCGGTCCGCGACCGAGCGGCGGTGGTGCCCGGGACGCGCGATCCGACCCGCACCGCCCCCGGGAGCACGCTGCCCCCGTCCGGGCGGATCCGGCCGGACCCGCGGGCCCGGTGGCGACCGGGCCGGGCGGGGCGGACGGCGCGGCCCAGGAACGCGACGCCCTGCTGGCGGTCGCCGTCCGGAGGGTGCTGGGCACCACCGACGCGTACGGCGCGACCGTCCACCTCCGCTCGCGCGACCGGCGCTCGCTGGTGCTCTGCGCCATCGCCGGCGTGCCGCTGTCGATCATCAGTCCGTTCCGGCGGGTCGCCGCCGCCGGGCCGCTGCCGGCAGCGGTCTCCTACCGCACCGGGCGGACGGTCACGCTGTCCGACACCGAGGACATGATGCGGCGCTTCCCCCAGCTGGCCGTCGGCATGCCCTACGACTTCGCCTCGGCCTGCGTCCCGATCCGCACCGGCGACGACACGTACGGGGTGCTCAGCGTGCTCTGGCCGGCCTCCGACGACGGGGTGCCGGAGGGCGCGCGGCGCCACCTGCGGACGGTCGCCAACCGCCTCGCCAACGGCCTGGCCGGCCTGGAGGCGGCCGGCGGCGCGGTCGAGCCCAACGGCGACACCACCGTGGTGGAACTGACCCCGCCGTCCGCGCCCACCACCCGGGTCGGACTGTTCGACTGGAACGTGGTCACCGGCGAGGTCTCCGCCGACGACCAGTTCTGCGAGATCTTCGGCCTCGCCCCCGGCGACTTCGACGGCCGCGCCGAAACCCTGGCCGGCCGGATCGCCGCGGGAGACCTGCCGGAGTTCCGGACCGCCGTGCGCGGCGCCCTCGACCGGGGCCGCGTGCTCGCCGCCCGCCTGCGCGTCCTGGACCGGGACGGGCACCCGTACCCCGTCGAGCTGTGGGCCCGGGTGCCCGGCAGCGGTGCGGACGGCCGCAGCCGCCTGGTCGGCGCCGTCCTCGACACCCGGACCGGGACGGCCGCCGCCGCCGCCGTGGAACGGCTGCGCGACGGCGTCTTCTCGCTCGACCCGGACGGCCGGATCACCTTCGCCAACCACAGCGTCGAGCTGCTGCTCCAGACCCGCCGCGAGGACCTGCTCGGCCACCACCCCTGGCACGTGCTGCCCTGGCTGTCCGACCCGGTGTACGAGAACCGCTACCGGGCCTCGCTGCTCTCGCAGCAGCCCACCGCCTTCCTCGCCCGGCGTCCGCCGGACCACTGGCTCGCCTTCTCGCTCTACCCGGACGCCCACGGCGTCACCGGCCGGGTGGTCGCCGCGGTGCCCCCGCCCGGCGCGGCCGAACCGCCCGCCGAGCCCGCGCCCGGCACCTGGACCGGCCTCGGCGTCATGTACCACCTGCTGCAGCTGGCCAGCGCGCTCAGCGAGGCCGTCACCGTCCGCGAGGTCTGCCGGGCGGTCGCCGACGAGATCCTGCCGGCCCTCGGCGGCCAGGAGCTCGCCATCTACGCCGTCCGGGACCGGCGCCTGCACCTCGTCTCGCAGAGCGGCTACCCGGACGGCTTCCTCGACCACTTCGAGGGCACCCCGATCGGAGCCCGGGTGCCCGGCGCCGAGACGCTCAGCACCGGCACCCCGATCTTCTTCGAGTCGGTCGGGCAGCTCGCCGCCGCCTACCCCGGCATCGAACTGGACGAGATGGGCGCCTGGGCCTTCCTGCCGCTGATCGCCTCCGGCCACCCGGTCGGCAGCTGCATCCTCGGCTTCGACCGGGCCCGCTCGTTCACGCTGGAGGAACGCGGCCTGCTCACGGCCCTCGGCGGCTTCATCGCCCAGGCCCTGGAACGCGCCCGCCTCTACGACGCCGAGTTCGCCCTGGCCCGCGGCCTCCAGCAGGCGCTGCTCCCGCACCGGCTGCCGCGCCTGGACGAGGTCCGGATCGCCGCCCGCTACCTGCCCGGCACCCAGGGCATGGAGATCGGCGGCGACTGGTACGACGCCATCGTCACCGGGCGTGACCTCACCCTGGTCATCGGCGACGTCGAGGGCCACAGCGTCGGCGCGGCCGCCACCATGGGCCAGCTGCGCAGCGCCGTCCGGGCCTTCGCCACCGTCGGCCACCCGCCGGACGAGGTGCTCGCCCGGACCAACCAGCTGCTGCTCGACCTCGACCCCGGGCTGCTCGCCAGCTGCTGCCTGATCCGGCTCACACCGGGCGACGGCCACGCGCTGGTGGCCCGGGCGGGACACCTCCCGCCGGTGCTGCGCCACCCGGACGGGCGTACGGAGGCGCTGTACGTGGCGGGCGGGCCGCTGCTCGGCGTCGACCACCGGGCCGAGTACCCGGTCAGTGAACTGCGGCTGGCCCCCGGCTCACTGCTCGTGCTGTACACGGACGGGCTGGTGGAGGACCCGGCCGCGGCGATCGACGAGGGCGTGGAACGGCTGCGCGCCGCGGTCGCGGGCCACGGCGCGGCGGCGGGGTCGGCCGGCGACGGCGTCGAGGTCCTGGACCGGCTGGCGGAGCGGCTGCTGCACGAGGTGGGCTCGACGCACCGGGTCGACGACGTGGCGCTGCTGCTCACCGCCTACCGGTGAGGCGGGGGCCCCGCCGAGCGTCCGCCGGGTGCGCGACTTTCGTCGGACCGGCAGGCGACGAAGGGTGGCGGCGGTCACGCCGTCCGGTTCGTTAGCCTCACTGGGTGGACGTCATAGCAAGAGCCTGGTCGAAGGCGGTACGAACCGCGCTGCCCGGTCCGTGGCGGCTCGGGCTGGTGCTGCGCGAGGGGATCGGCGCGATCCTGCTCGGCGGGCTCGCCCTGATGATCGAGGTGCTCAGCAGGAGCGGCCTGGCCGTCCCGGTCGCTCCCCTCGTCGCCGTCCTCTTCCTGCTGCGCCGGGGCCTGCCCGCGACCGTCCTGGTGGCGACCGCGGCGGCCAGCGGCTGGTGCGGGGGGCCGCTGCCGCTGCTCGTCTGCGCAGGCTGGTCGGCCGGTGCCCGGGTGACCAGGGTCGGTGTCCTGGCCGGCTCCTTCACGGTGGGTTTCGTCCTCATCACCGCGTCCAGCGTGGTGAAGGACATGGACCAGGCGCCGGTCAAGCTGGTGGTCGGCCTGTCGCTGGGCGGCTTCCTGCTGCTCGCCGTGCTGCCCGCGCTCTGGGGCCGGTACCGGGCGCAGCGCCGGGCGCTGATGGACGCGCTGAGCGAGCGCAACGAGCAGCTGCTGCGCGAGCGGGCGATGGTCGCCCACCAGGCGAGGCTGCGCGAGCGGCACCGGATAGCCCAGGACATGCACGACAGCCTGGGCCACCAGCTCGCCCTGATCTCCGTCCACTCCGGGGCCCTGGAGGTCGACCGGACCCTCAGCGACCGGCAGCGCGAGGCGGTGGGCGTGCTCCGGCTGGCCGCGGTCGCCGCGATGCGGGAGCTGCGGGAGGTGGTCGGCGTGCTGCACGACGAGTCGACCGCCGCGCCGGCCGTCGCGGGAGCGGGCGCCGGGCCGGGCGTCGGGCCGGGCGTCGGCGGCGCCGGTGGGGTGGACGGGATCGAGCAGCTGGTCGAGTCCTCGCGGGCGGCCGGCACGGTGGTCGCCTTCGTCCGGGACGGCGAGCGGCGCCCGCTCGCCGCGTCCGCAGGGCACGCGGCCTACCGGATCGTTCAGGAGGCGCTCACCAACGCGCACAAGCACGCGCCGGGCGCGCCGATCAACATCGCGCTCCGGTACGAGCCGGACGCGCTGGTGGTGGAGGTGGTGAATCCGGGAGCGCCCGAGCCCGTGGGCGTGCGCGCCGGGCGCGCCACCACGGTCGTCAGCGGCGGGCAGGGGCTGACCGGACTGCGCGAGCGGGCCCGGCTGGTCGGCGGCATGGTGCACGCCGGGCCGACGCCGGAGGCCGGGTTCCGGCTGGCCGCCGTGCTGCCGTACGAGGGGGCGGAAGGGGCCGGGGGCGTCGCCGGCGGTCCCGTCGGCGGAGGCACGGGTGCACCCGGGGAGGTGCCGGACTGGGCGCTGGACGGCGTTCCGCCGGTCGAGGCCGCACCGCCTCGGCGGCGGAGCCCGGCGATCGGCTGCGCGATCGGCGGGGCCGTGGTGCTGCTCGCCGTGCTCGGGCTGGTGGTGTGGGGCGTCGTCGCCTTCATCCGGGCCACCGACGACTCGACCGTGCGGCGGCCGCTGTACGACTCGGTGGAGGTGGGCACGGCGGAGGCGGACGTGAGGCGGATGCTCCCGCCGGGCAACAGCTTCTTCACCAAGGACCTGGAACGGGGCGGACCCACCCCGCCGGCCGACTCCTCCTGCCGTTACTTCCTCTCCGACACCGACGGCGACGGCTGGGAGGGCGACAACGTCGTCCGGTTCTGCTTCAAGGACGGTGTGCTGGTGGAGAAGAAGCACTACAACGTGTCGCCTTGACACCGCCCGCCACGCGGAGCCTCCACGCGGAGCCGTCGTGCGGAGCCGTCGTGCGGAACCCGCCGGGCCGGGAGGTCCGGCCGGTCCCGCGTCGGCCGGTCCCGCGTCGGTGCGCGGAGGTGTGAGGATGGTCCCCGGCAGCACCGGGGGGATCCTGTGCCACGCCGTCAGGACCAGCCCAAGGGGATGACCAGCAGTGATCCGAGTCCTCGTCGCCGACGACGAGCCGCTCATCCGGGCCGGAATCAGGATGATCCTGTCCTCGGCCGACGACATCGACGTGGTGGCCGAGGCCTCCGACGGCCGGCAGGCCCTGGAACTCGCCCGCGCGCACCGGGTGGACGTCGTCCTGCTGGACATCCAGATGCCGGTGATGGACGGGCTGACGGCGCTCGCCGAGCTGCCGAGGAGCGCCCCCGGCGCGCGGGCGCTGATCCTCACCACCTTCGGGGAGCGTGACAACGTGCTGCGCGCCGTGAGCGACGGCGGTGCCGGCTTCCTTCTGAAGGACACCGCGCCGGCCGAGCTGATCCAGGCGGTCCGTGCGGCCGCCACCGGACACGCCTTCCTCTCGCCCGCCGCCACCCGCCACATCGTGGACTCGCTGGCCGCCGGGCGGTCCGGCCCGGCCGCCGCGCGCGGGGCGGACGCCCGGCGGCGGCTGGAGGTGCTGACCGGGCGTGAGCTGGAGGTGCTGGCGCTGTTGGGGGAGGGGCTGTCCAACGCGGACGCGGGCGCCCGGATCCACATGAGCGAGGCGACGGTGAAGACGTACGTCAGCAGGATCCTCGCCAAGCTGGGGTGCGAGAACCGCGTCCAGGCGGCGCTGCTGGCCCGGGACGCGGGCCTGGACGGCGCGCGGTAGCGGGTTCCTGACGGGGCGCCGGCCGCCCCCGAAGGGCGGTCAGAACGCCTTCGGCCGTCCGCCGCACGGGTTCTGACGGCGCATGTCGTCCTGGTACGGACCGATCGCGTGCGGTGATCTGAGTGGCTTTTTGATGACGCTGGGTAGTGGGCGTGGTGAACGCCACGTCGACGGCCCGCGGAACCGGGAACTCCGATCACCGCGGTGACGGAGCGTCGGGCGGCGGTGGCTCCCTGTGGACGATGTGGGAACCCTCACATCCCGTTCGGTGTGAGCGAGGGCACGGAAATCGATCGTTTGGGCCTGAATATGCGGTCGAATCCGGTCGAATCGGGGACGCTTTCATGATCAATACCGCCGGTAACAGTCAACTGACCTGCGGCGTCCAAGAACTGCTTGAAGCGGCCCGGTAGCGCCCGTAGCTTCATTGGCGGTGCAACGAGCACCACCCGGGTTCACCCCCGACGCACGGCCCGCCGACTGACCACCGGCGCGAGGGCCGTGTCCGCCGAACCGGCCGGCTCGAAGAGGCCGTCGGCGAGCGGGGGTGGCCGGGGCGGCGCGCCACGTCGGACACGTGTGCGACCGCCCATCGAGTGAGGGAGCGACAACCGGCCCCGGCAGGGGCCTGGTTCCGCATGCCTGCCCGGGGCTTGTCGAGAGGACTTCCATGGATCCCCGTCACGAGACCGCCGCTGCCACCGCTGCCGACAACACCACTTCGGGTACCGGCGCCACCAAGCGCAACCGTGTCCGGATGGCTGTCGTGGCCGGAGCCGCCGTCGCGGCCCTGCCGGTGGCCGGCCTCGTCACGGCCACCTCGGCCTCCGCCGCACCCGCCTCCGCCTGGGACTCCGTCGCCAAGTGCGAGAGCGGCGGAAACTGGAGCATCAGCACCGGCAACGGTTTCTACGGCGGACTGCAGTTCACCCCCTCGACCTGGAAGGCGTTCGGCGGCACCGCGTACGCGGCCCAGGCCAACCAGGCGTCCAGGGCGCAGCAGATCGCCGTCGCCGAGAAGGTCCTCTCCTCGCAGGGCCCGGGCGCCTGGCCCGTCTGCTCGGCCAAGGCGGGCCTCGCCAGGGGCGGCGCCCCGGCCGCCGTCGACACCGCCGCTCCGGCGCCCAAGGCGCAGCAGCCGGCGAAGGAGCAGCCGGCCAAGCCTGCCGCGAAGCCCGCCGCCAAGCCGCAGCAGGCGCAGGACCAGAAGCCGCAGTCCCGGAAGGCGCCGGCCCAGGAGGCCGCGAAGCCGGCCAGGCCCGCCGCGTCCGAGAAGAACACCGGCGGCGGCAGCTACACCGTCAGGAGCGGTGACACGCTGAGCGGGATCGCGGCCAAGTTCGGCACCGACGCCACGAGCCTGCACGCCAAGAACGCCCGGGCGATCGGCGGCAACCCGAACCTGATCTTCCCGGGCCAGACCCTGACGGTCTGAGCCGGGTCGAGCGGTGCAGCCCTGACGACCCGTGCGCCGGGAGCCCGTGCGCCCGGTGTCCGTGCCCCGGGGGTCCGTGCCCCGGAGGCCCGCGTGTTGAAGGCCGCCGCTGAAGGCCGGCGCTCCGGGAGGATCGCGCCCTGACGAACGGTGCACCGGTGGCGCCGCGCCCCCCCCGGATCGTGCTCGGCGCTCCGCTGCCGCAATCCGGGCCCGTCGCCCGGACCGCCCGGACCGCCCCCGGGCAGGCCCCCCGGGCCCGGCGGTCCGGGCGCGGACGCCCGCGAGACGTGGCTTCCGGAACCTCCGAACGGCCGTCCCCTGCCCGGGGGCGGCCGTTCGGCGTGTCCGCCGGTCGGGCCGGGCCGGACGTGGAGGCGGGGGGTCGTGTGCTGATTGTTGAACGTTGAACGCGACGTCCGAATACCGCCGGAGTCCCGGACGGCGAGGCCCGAGGATCGAGTCATGTCCACGAACGAGGCAAGGAGTTCCGACGATATGACGACGACTGTGCTGGCGAAGCTCGACGGCAAGGTGGCCCTGGTGACCGGTGGCAGCCGGGGCATCGGGGAGGCGGTGGCGCTCCGGCTGGCCGAGGACGGCGCGGACGTCGCACTGACCTACCTCGGCAGCGCGGAGCGGGCCGAGGCGGTGGCGGCGAAGATCACCGCGATGGGGCGCCGCGGGTGGGCGGTCAGGGCGGACAGTGCGGACCCGCAGGAGGTGCGGGCCGTGGTCGCGGCGGTCGCCGAGCGGTTCGGGCGGCTGGACATCCTGGTGAACAACGCCGGGGTGGGCGTGCTCGGGCCGATCGGTGAGATCGGTCTGGACGACGTGGACCGGGTGCTGGAGGTCAACGTCCGCGCGCCGTTCCTGTTCGCCCAGGCCGCCGCGGCCCACCTGACCGAGGGCGGTCGGATCGTGACCATCGGCAGCTGCATCGCCAAGCGCACTGCCTTCCCCGGCGGCAGCCTGTACGCGACCAGCAAGGCCGCGGTGATCGGACTCACCAAGGCGCTGGCCCGTGAGCTCGGCCCGCGCGGGATCACCGCCAACGTGGTCCACCCGGGCCCGATCGACACCGACATGAACCCGGCGGACGGGCCGTCGGCCGCCTTCCAGGCGGGGTTCACCGCGCTCGGCTCCTTCGGCCGGGCCGCCGACGTCGCCGCGACGGTGGCCCACCTGGCCGGGGAGGAGGGCCGCTACGTCACGGGTGCCGAGATAGCCGTCGACGGCGGCTTCGCCGTCTGACGCAACGGCACCCGGGCGACCGGCCCGGGGTGTTGTTCCGGGCCGGTTGTCAGTGGCCCCGTTTACGATCGCCCGGTCCGACCACGTATGCGGGGACCCGCACGCGGGCGCACGCCCGGGTGCGGGTCCCGAGTGATCCGAGAGGTGCGTCATGACCGGAGCGGAAGACCCGATCGAGCTGCTCGCCCGTGCGCTCGCCCAGACCGCCGGCCTGATCGACGGCGCCGGCGCCGAGCAGGCCGGTCACCCGACCGCCTGCCGGTCCTGGGACGTCGGACAGCTGATCAGCCATCTCCTGTTCGACCTGGAGCAGTTCACCGTCCGGGCCGAGGGCGGCACACCGGACTGGTCGGCGTCCTTCGAGCGGGTCGATGAGGACTGGCTGCACCGCTTCGAGGCCGGCGCGGAGCGGCTGGTGGCCGCCTGGCGACAGGCCGGGGACCTCGACGGGGTCATCCAGGTGCCCGGCGCGGGCGAGTTGCCCGCCCGCTTCCCCGTGGACCAGCAGATCGCCGAGTTCGCCGTCCACGCGTGGGACTTGGCGAAGGCCACCGGTCAGTCCACGGACGGCCTCGACCACGAGGTCGCCCGGGCGTCCCTGGCCTGGGGGCGCGGCGCGCTGCGGCCGGAGTACCGGGGGAGTGAGGAGGAGGGCCGCTCGTTCGGCGCGGAGGTGAAGGTCGACGAGGATGCGCCGGTGTACGACCGGCTCGTCGCGTTCTTCGGGCGCGACCCGGAGTCCGCCGGCTGACGCGCGGGGCGCCGGGGCCGGCGGGCCGTCCCGGACGGACGCGTCCTGTGCGGACGCGTCCCGGGCCGGTCCCGCGCCCCTCCCGGTCCGGTCAGCCCCGGCTCCAGACGAACGCGATCTCCGGATGGCGCCGCGAGGGCGCCTCCAGCAACGGGGACGGCCGACCGCGCAGGAAGCGGTCGAAGTGCGCCCGGACGTACGCGCGGGTCACCGCCGTGGCCCGCTCCGGTGCGACGGTGCCGAGCAGGTCGCTGTAGACGTCGGCCGGCAGGTGATCCGCGAGGTGGCCCGGGCCGGCTGCGTGCGGCAGGTCGGTGAAGCTCAGGTGCCCGGCACCGCGCAACTGCAACTGGCGCCCCCAGCCGCGCTGGTGCTGGCGCCAGCGCTGCCAGGTGTCGTGGTCGGCCAGCGACGTGAGCAACAGGAACGGCCGGTCCAGGCCCTCGTCGGCGACCGGTGAGCCGAAGAAGCCGCCGTCGAGGTTGAGCCCTGTCACGAACCGGCTGTCCTGACGGACCGCCTCGGCGGCGGCCGAACCGCCCATGGAGTGGCCGAAGGCGCCGATCCGGCGCCGGTCGGCGCGCGGCAGCCCGGCCCGTCGGGCGGTCCGCCCGGTGGTCAGCTCGGTCGCCACGAACCGCAGGTCGCCGACCCGGGCGGAGACCTCCTTGCGCTCGGCGGCGTCCCAGTCGGCCGGATCCGCCTCCAGGACGCTGCGCACCAGCCGTCCGTCCGGGAACTCCACGGCGGCCGCGTCGTAGGTGTGGTCGATCGCCGCGACCAGGTAGCCGTGGGCCGCCAACTCCTCGGCCAGCGCGGTGCAGTTGCTCCGCCCGCCCTGGCGGCCGTGGCCGAGCAGCAGCAGCGGGAGCCGGTCCGGTACGGCGGGCGCCCCGGTGCGGGCGGTCGGGCGCAGGGCCGCGATGGTGCCGGGATCCACCGGCAGCGACTCCTCGAAGGCCGCGCCCACCCGGGTCGTGGTGTACGCGGCGCGCGGTGCACCGCCGTTCCCGAGCGCCGGGTACCAGAGCTGCACCATCAGTTCGCGCGGTCCCGATACGAAGGGGTCCTGCCGGTCCTGGTCCACGAGGTGCAGCGACACCGTCCCGACCGTGCGCCGGACGGTCGGCTCGGGCAGGTCGATCGGCCGGGGTGTACCGGGCCGGGCCGCAGGAGCGGGTGCGGCGGCCGGTGCGGCCTGCGCCACGGCGGTGGGCAGGGCGAGCGCGGCGCCGCCCAGGCCCGCGACGGTCAGCAGGGAACGGCGCCGGAGCATCGTCATCCCACCCTTCGGTTCGGTGATCCTGACGGCAGCTCACCCTAGGTGGACTAGACCATCGATGGCTAGGGGTGTCTCCTGCGGGAACGGCGCGCGGCCGGAGCCCCCGGCCCGGGCCGGTTCAGGTGCCTGACGCGGTCCGGGCCGCCGCGCGCTTGATGGCCTCCCGGATGCGGGGGTAGGTGCCGCAGCGGCAGATGTTCTGGATCTGGTCGACGTCGGCGTCGGTGGGAGCCGGCGTGCGGCGGAGCAGGGCGACGGCGGTCATGATCTGCCCGGGCTGGCAGAAGCCGCACTGGGCGACGTCGCACTCCAGCCAGGCTTCCTGGACGGGGTGCAGGGTGTCGCCGTCGGCGAGCCCCTCGATGGTGGTGACACGCCGGCCGGCGCAGTCCTTCACCGCCACCGTGCAGGGCTGGAACTCGTCGCCGTCCAGGTGGCTGGTGCAGGCCCGGCAGACACCGACGCCGCAGCCGTACTTGGGACCGGTGACACCGAGCTTGTCGCGCAGGACCCAGAGCATGGGCATGTCGTCCGGGGCCTCGAGGGTGACCGGCTGCCCGTTGAGGACGAAGGTGTGGCTGGGCATGGGGGACGGGGTGTCCTTCGGGTTCGTGGGCCGGGGTTCGTGGGCCGGGTTCGTGGGCCGGGGTTCGTGGGCCGGGTTCGGGCGAAGAGGTGCGCGGGGCGGGAGGGCGCGGCTCAGAAGTTGACGGGGAAGGACCGCGGGCTGGTCCCGGTCGCCCGGGCGTAGGCGTTGGCGACCGCGGCCGACGCGGCCGGCACACCCAGCTCGCCCGCGCCGCCGGGCGGTCCGCTCGGCGGCAGGAGGTGGATCTCCACCACCGGCGGGGTGTGGCGCTGGCGGGCGTAGCGGAAGTCGCCGAAGCTGCCCTCGCGGACGGCGCCGTGGTCGATGTGGTTGCCCGCCCGGAGGATCACCGAGATGCCGTCCACCAGCGCGCCGGTCAGCTGCGCCTCCAGGCCGGTGGGGTTGATCACCGTGCCGACGTCGGCGGCGATCACGGCCTTGGTGACGCGCGGCTGCCGAGGGTCGGTGGCGTCGAGCTCGACCAGGTAGGCGGCGCGGCCGCCGTTCTCGTCGTGGTAGCCGATGCCCTGGGCGTGGCCGGCCGGCATGGGACGGCCCCAGCGGCCGGCCAGGGCGGCCTTGTCGAGGACGGCCCGGCCGCGGGCGTCGCGCAGCAGGGCCCGGCGGAAGGCGACCGGGTCCTGACCGAAGCGGCGGGCCAGCTCGTCCGTCATGATCTCGTCGGCGACCCGGACGGTGCCCGAGTAGACGGACCGCCAGCTGCCGGTGTGCATCTTCAGCGGCACCTCGGCGAGCAACTGCGTCGGGAGGCCCACGTTGTACGGGTTCTTCTCGCTCAGCAGGAAGAACGCCTGGGCGAGCGAGATTCCGGCGGCCGAGAGCTGGAAGCCGGCGGCGGTGAGGGCCTCGCCGAGTCCGTGGCCGAAGTCGGTCGTGACGGTGGCGGCCCGGTGTTCGTAGCTGAGCACCTGTCCGAGGCCGTAGGTGGCGCGGATCCGGTGGTGGCTGGCGGGGCGCATCCGGCCGTGCCGCATGTCGTCGTTGCGGGTCCACATCAGCTTGACCGGGCGGCCGGCGGCCCGGGAGATCAGGGCGGCCTCCAGCGCGGCGTCGAAGAAGAGCCGCCGGCCGAAGGAGCCGCCGCCGCGCACCACGTGCACGGTCACCGCGTCCTGCGGAAGGCCGAGTTCGGCGGCGATGGTCTGCTGGGCCACGATCGGGGTCTGCGAGGCGAACCAGATCTCCGCGCGGTGCGGGCGGACGTCGGCGACCGCCGTCAGCACCTCCATCGGCGCGTGGTTGACGAAGGCGAAGTCGAACTCGCCGTCCACGTACTGGGTGAGCAGGGGCGGGACGAGGAACGGTGCGTGGGCGGCGCGGAGGGCGGCCCGGATGTCGCTGTCGGAGAGCGCGGCGACGGGCCCGGGGTGCCAGGAGGTCCGGAGCGCGTCGCGGGCCTTGAGGGCCTGGTCGAAGGTTTCGGCGAGCACGGCGACGCCGCTGGGGATCGTCACCACGCCCAGCACGCCGGGCATGGTGCGGGCGGCGGAGGCGTCCAGGCTCGCGAGCGTGCCGTTGATGGTGGTGGGGCGGGCGACCACGGTGGGTACCGCGCCGGGGACGGCGAGGTCGCCGGCGTACCGGGCGCGGCCGGTGACGATGTCGCGGG
Source organism: Kitasatospora sp. NPDC127035 (assembly GCF_042726075.1). NCBI lineage: Bacteria > Bacillati > Actinomycetota > Actinomycetes > Kitasatosporales > Streptomycetaceae > Kitasatospora > Kitasatospora sp. NPDC127035. The sequence continues at coordinate 48,835 of NZ_JBHXDN010000022.1, forward strand.
CGTCGATCCGGCGGGTGGGGCGGCCCACCAGGCGTCGCTGTTCGGCGGGTTTGGGGGTGGGGGGCACCGCGGGGGCGGCGATGAGGGCGGCTGCGGCGGCGAGTTCGCCGTAGCCGGCGCGTCGGCCGTCCGGGGCGAGGACGGCGGAGTCGGCGGTGCGCAGCGTGCCGGCCGGCAGCGACCAGCGGCGGGCGGCGGCGGTGACCAACCGCGCGCGGGCGGCGGCGGCCACGGCGCGGACCGGGTCGTACAGGGTGCGGACCGAGTTGGAGGCACCGGTGAGCTGACCGAACAGCAGGTCGGGGCGGCCGTCGGAGAGCGGGATGTCGACGTCGCCGAGCCGGGCGTCGAGCTCCTCCGCGACCAGCATCGCGACCGTCGTGGTAAGGCCCTGGCCGACCTCCAGCCTGGGGAGGTGCAGCACGGCGCGGCCGGCGGCGGTGATCTCCAGGACCAGGAGGTGGGCGGTGGGCAGGCCCGCGACGAGCAGCGCGTCGCCGAGGTCGAGGATGTCCGGGACGCCGGGCAGGCCGAGCAACTGCGAGGGCGCGCCGGCGGGTCCGGCGGCGGGTCCGGCGGCGGGGGCCGCGACCTGCGCGGCGGCACGAACCGCGGCCCGGGCGGCGGTCGGTGCGGCGGCGTCCAGACCGGCCCGGGCGGCGACGGTGAGGGTGGGCGCGGCGAGCAGGTAGGTCAGGAAGCGGCGGCGTCCGGTGGACGAGGGAGGCTGCTCGGCGGTGCCGTCCGGGGGTGCGGTGGAGGTGCTGATGGCGGGAGCCCTTCGAGCCGGTGACGGCTCCGGCGGGGCGGGCCTTCGTGGGCCCCGGCCCCGGTGCCGGACGGTCTTCGGGTACGCGAACGGGAACGGTTTCGCGGACGCGAGCGTGAACGGTGTTCGTGTGCGCGGACAGGATTGGTCGTGTCCACGTTCGCGAACGCGGATGAGCATAGGAGCGCCTTACTGGCCGGTCAACACGGGCACTTTAGTCCGGATCGGACAACTGACCGGAGCTCGGATGGGGCGGGCACGGACGGTACGCGGCACGGCCGGAGTGTGCCCGGTACCGCCGTCCGGGTGATGCTCGGGCGGGGGCGCACGTGCGTTCCCGGGGCGGGCGCGGGTGCGGTCGGCGCCGGTCCCCGCGCACCGTCCGACACGCGTCGGCGGTCGGGCACGGGGGTCCGCCGCAGGGGTCCGGCGCGGGTGGTCGGGGCGTCGGCGGAGGTACAGCTCCCAGGTCCGCCGGTCGCCAAGTGGCCCAGGGAATCGCACGGTCATTGGCGCTGCCCGGTGGTCCGCCGGCGCCCTAGCCTGAGGTCGAACGACCGGGACCGCCTTCCAGGAGCATCGTGAAACCTCGCCCCCTTCCGGCCGTCGGACCCCGACGGATCCTCGCCGCAGCCCAGTTGGTCAGTGCGATCGGCGACGGCGCGTACTACACGAGCTCGGCGCTGTACTTCACCCGGATCGTCGGCCTCTCGCCGACCCGGCTCGGCCTCGGCCTCGCGGTGGCCTGGGGGATCGGGTCGCTGGCCGGCGTTCCGCTCGGCCACCTCGCCGACCGGCGCGGGCCGCGCGGCGTCGCGGTGACGCTCGCCTTCGCCACCGCGGCCGTCGTCGCCTCCTTCCTGGTCGTCCGCTCCTTCCTGCCGTTCCTCGGCGCGGCCTGCCTCTACGCGACGGCGCAGTCGGGACTCGCCGCCGCCCGTCAGGCACTGATCGGCGGGCTCGTCCCCGGGGAGGAGCGGACCGGGGTGCTCGCCCGGCTCCAGTCGACGCTCAACGCCGGGTTGGCGGTCGGTGCCGCACTCGGCGGCGTCGCGCTGACCGTCGGCACCAGGACGGCCTTCCTTGCCGCGTTCGCGCTCACCGCACTGGGCTTCCTGGTGGCGGGACTGGTGCTGCGCCGCCTGCCGGAGGTCGTGTCGGAGGTCGTTCCGCAGGCCGTGCCGGAGGCCGGCCGGGCGGGCCGCGACGGGCCCGGGCTCGCGGTGCTGGCCGACCGCCGGTACGCCGTGGTGACGCTGGTCAACACCGTGCTGCTGCTGCGGATGCCGCTGCTGAGCCTGGTGCTCCCGCTCTGGATCGCGGAGCGGGAGCCACGGCTCGGCTGGCTCGGGCCGGTGCTCTTCGCGCTCGACACCGTGGGCGTGACGCTCTTCCAGGTCCGTACGGCGCGGGCCGTGACCGGTCTCCGGTCGGCCGTCCGTGCCGTCCGCCGGTCGGGGGCGATCCTGCTCGCGTCCTGCGCGGTGTTCGCGGTGACGGCGGCCGGCGTTCCGGTCGGGGCGACGGCGGTGCTGCTGGTGGCGGCGACGGCGCTCCTGGTGCTCGGCGAGATGAAGCAGTCGGCCGGGTCCTGGCAGATCGGTTTCGACCTGGCGCCGGCCGACCGGCTCGGCCAGTACCAGGGCTTCTTCGGGACGGGCGTCGCGGTGGCGCGGACGGCCGGTCCGCTGCTGCTGACGACGCTGCTGCTGGACGGGGGCGCGCCGGGCTGGCTGCTGCTCGGCGGGATCTTCCTGGCGGCCGGCTGCGCGATGGGCCCGGCCGTGCGCCGGGCGGAGCGGGACCGCCCGTGGCGGACGGGCCCGGTACCGGCCGGCCCGGTGCCTGCTCCGGCCGCCGCCGGTCGGTGAGGCGTGAACCCGCTTCCTGGACCGGTGGGTTGACGGCGGGCGCGAGCGGGTGCGGTGTGCCGACCGCATTCAGCTCCACCGCGAGGCCCATCGCGCGGGTGCGCTCGACGAGTTCGGGCAGCCGGGCCGGTCCGGGCGCGGGGCCGTACGGCTCGCCCGGTACGTCGGGTGCGCCCAGGGTGGGCGGGCGCCCGGCGGGTGCGGCGCGGGCGACACCTCCGGCGGAGGCTCGGCGGTCCCCGGCCGTCGCTCGGGTCGGGGGCGATCCGCAGGACGTGCAACAGGCCCCGCATCTTCTCCGGGGTCTCCCGGCCGGTGCTGCCGATGGCGGACAACTGTCGTTTTCGGACGACGAGTTGTCCGGTCCGCTCGCCGAACGTCCGGACCACGCCCAGACAGATCGCGGTCTGCGCCAGGAAGAACCGGAGCGACACGGCGGTGAGCGCGCCGGCCGTCCGGACGGCCGCGACGATCGCCGCTCCGGCCGCCGCCCTGCCGGGCGGTCGCGGCACGACCAAGGTGTGGAAGGCGAGCAGCGGCGCCCGGACGTTGTCCGCCGACCGGTAGCCGAAGAGGGTGTACCCGGCCGGCGCGCCGGTGCAGAGCGGCAGGACCGGCCACGGCGCGGTGTGAGGGCAACACCGCGTGATGTCCCGTCAATCGGCCGATCCAAGAGGAGATTGACGCCGTGTCGACGGACAACCGGAAGAATCTTCTGCCGTTCGTGGTCTTCCCCTCTTGACCGAGGGCTGACAGGCTGTGCGGGTTTGTAGAACCTGAGGAGGTTTCGTGTCCCGTCTCACCAGCGCGGCCCTGGCGGTCGCCAGTGCCCTCGCCCTCGTCGCAGGCAGCGCCGCCGCAGCCGTGGCCGCGCCGGATCCCGGCCCGAATGCCGAGGCCAAGGTGGCATCGGTCGACTGGAAGCCCTGCAACCCCGACCCGACGCAGCCGGATCCCAAGATCTACGACTGCGCCGTCTACCCGGTGCCGATCGACTACGACCACCCCGACGGCGAGACGATCGGCATCGCCATGATGCGCCGCCGGGCGGGCGACCCGGCCAAGCGGATCGGCTCGCTGTTCCTCAACCCCGGCGGTCCGGGCGGCAGCGGCTACCTGTGGGCGACCACGCCCCGGTTCGGCAAGGACGTGCAGGACCGCTTCGACATGGTCGGGTTCGACCCGCGCGGGGTCGCGCGCAGCAACCCGCTCAAGTGCTTCACCACCGACGAGGAGGCCGCCGCCGTCAACGACCGGATGGTCGGCGTACCCGTCACCAGGGCCGAGATAAACGAGACCATCGACGCCACCGAGGACTACAGCGACGCCTGCTCCCGCAACGCGGGCCCGCTGATCGAGCACATGTCCACCATCAACGTCGTCCGGGACCTCGACCGGATGCGCCGGGCCGTCGGCGACGCCAAGCTGACCTTCGCCGGTTTCTCCTACGGCACCCTGATCGGCGCCACCTACGCGGGCATGTACCCGAACAAGGTGCGCGCGGTGATCGTCGACGGCAACGTCGACCCCAACCTGCGCATGCGCGACGGCGTCGAGTACGACAAGCAGCGTGCCGCCGGCTTCGAACTCGCCCTGGACCAGTTCCTCAAGCGCTGCGAGGCCGCGGGCGCGCCGCGCTGCGCCTTCGGTGCGGGCGACACCCGGGCCAGGTTCGACGCGATCCGCGACCACCTGCGCACCAGCCCGGTCACGCTGCCGAACGGCTCCCAGGTGACCCTCTCCAGCTTCACCAGCCAGGTGGCGAGCTCGCTCTACGCGCAGCGCCTCCAGGCGCCGCTCGCCCAGTCGATCCAGGCGCTGGACGACGTGCTCCGGGCGCCCGCCGTGAACGGCCTGGCGGCAGCCGCCGCCCCGACCGGCTCCGAGGCGGCCAACGTGCTCGCGGTGACCGCCCCGAACGCGCTGCGCGAGGCCCTGCCGGAGACCCCGTACTCGTCGGACGACTCGTACTACGGCGTCAACTGCCAGGACAAGCCGTACCCGTCCAACCCGCGGGTGTTCGTCGGTCTCGCCCGGGCCTGGGAGAAGGAGTCCCCGACCTTCGGCCGCTACCAGGCCTTCGACGGCCCCACCTGCTCCAGCTGGCCGGCCCCGGCACGTGACGCCGAGCGCTTCACCGGCCCGTGGAACCGCCGGACCGCCACCCCGGTCATGGTGATCGGCAACCTCTACGACCCGGCGACCAACTACCAGTTCTCGCAGCGGATGCAGCGGCAGCTCGGCAACGCCGTGCTGGTCTCCGTCGACGTGGTCGAGCACTGCGCGGTCGGCCGCAGCAAGGCGCTCAACGTGCTGGTCACCGACTACCTGGTGAACCAGAAGGCGCCCGCGCCCGGTCAGCTGCTCAAGCCCGACGCCGAGGCGTTCCCGCCCGTCGCCTGACACCGTGCCGGTCCTCGGCGCCCCGCACGGCGGTGCCGACGCGCCGAGGACCGACGGCCCGCCCCGGGATCCGATTCCCGGGGCGGGCCGCTTCGTGGGAGGAGGGAGCGGACGCGGGGCGTCAGACCTCGGTCAGCGGAACGTTCGGTGGCTACTGGTCGTATCTCAACGGTGGATTGCCTGCTCTGGGAGCGGGACGTCGCAGGTTCGAACCCTGCCGACCAGGCACTCTGAGAGCCGTGCGGGTACGCTGGCCGGCATGGCCGACGAACAGACCCCGGGCGACCGTCAAGCACTCCGGCGGCTCCGCATGGAACGGATGCGACGGCTGATGGACGCGGCGCGGAACGGTGAGTCTGTCGCCACCGAAGACGCCGACGGCGTGTCCCATGTAACGCAGCCGCCCGCCGTTGACGAGAGTCAGCAGCTCGCCGAGGTCCGGCGACGCCAGAAGCAGTCACCCGGAGACGGCCGAACGGACTGACTCCTGCTGCCTCCATGATGCGCCTGGAAGTACCGGGCAACGCGGCACAACCGACGTCACGATGTCTGATGAGGTCGGCTTCACGCTGCTGGCGGTGACCATCGGCGACCCGACGAACGGCCACGCTGCGGGCGACGACGGCCAGGTGCTGCGTGTGGAGAACACCGGCTACCTGGGTGGCGCGCGGCATCGGCTCCGTTCTCCTGGATCAGGTGCCTGCCTCCGCGAACGGGGTGGATGTCGAACCCGGATCGGCGGCTGATCTCACTTCACCCCCGGTTCAGACGGGGTCGGGCAGCGTCGGGGCGACGCTGAACCGACGAATGGCGTCATCAGCGGTCGACCGATCCAGCAAAGTGAGTTCCCACGGGCCGGTGTTGACGTCGAACTCCTTCCCGAAGCCGATCCACTTGCCGGTCATGCGCCGCCCCGTGGGGTCCACGAGCAGTTGAATCGCGCCGTGGTAGCGGGCCCCCCGGTAGTAGCCGTTGTCGGCAGTCTGCTCGGTCCAGGTGCCCGTGACCACGTTGCGGTCGACGGTCAGGTCGAGGTGAAGTGGCGAATCGGCGTTCGACGAGGCGCCCGGTAGCGACGACGCCGCAAGCCGGTTGCCCCGTTGGGTGAGCACCACGTGGTGCAGCCCCGAGTACGTGTTCTCACGGCTACTGCTGAAGTACTCGTAGTGACTGAGCCAGACCCCGCTGTAGTCGTCCCCGGTGGGGGCGGGCAACGGCTGAGGAGTCGGGAACGAGCGGTCGGAGGTCATGTCGTGTCCTCCAGTCCCGTCGTCCGTGACTCGCGGGGGTAGCTGAGCCGACGTGAAGCCAAGGCGGTCGGCAGACACGTTGGTCACGGCCTCCAGCGCTCGAAGGTACACGGGTCGAGGCGCGCGAACCTCCCCGGACTCCCAGCGTTGCACAAGCCGCTTGCTGGCGTCGTTGGGTTCGCCCAACTGCTCGCCGACGTCGCACAGCTGGCGGGCAGGTTCGTCCTGACTGAGGTCATACCTCTGAATCTAAACTCCAAAGGGAGCTCTGGGAAACCTAAATGACGGCCTGTCAAGGCAGTGGTAGTGACGCCCGGTCGGCGTCGAAACGGCCGTGCCGAACGCGCCATGATCAACCTTGTCCACCCCGTGACGTTATGGACTGTAAGGGGTGTCTCATGTCAGGGGTGGGAGAGGTAGTGCGGGAGGCCGGTGTCGGTGGCAGGCAAGCTGTGCCCCGGCTGCCGCACAGTGACCTAACACTGCGTGACGCGAATCCCCTTCGACCGCCATGGTTCCGGCGCTTCCTCAGCGTCGGCGAGTCGCTGGATCCATGCCAACTGGCTCTCGAAATAGTGCCAGTACGGCGTGGGACCGGTCGCAGTATCTCCCTTCCCGAAGACGAGAATCGGCCCGTCCGTGCCGCGCTTTCCGTGCCCGTAGATCATGACCCGCATCGTGTCATCGATCATTTCCATGGCAAATGAGCAAGGAAAGTTGAAAAGGTAGATCTTGAAGTCGCCGCCGCGCCGGGCAGCCTCGGTCAAGGGGGTTAGCACCTCGCGCATGTACCGTGCGGGATCCTCCATGGCTGCCTCCGCCGGCTCCAGTCGATACCGGTCCTTCCTGGAGGCGCAGAAAGGATCCATGATGAAGACCCTGATCGGAACCTCGTGCGACTTGGAGACAAAGAGGTTCAGAAGTTCTTCACTGCCATAGAAATTGCGCGTCAGACCGAACATCGTGATCCGCAACCGAGCCTCACGGATGCGCTGGATCAGATCGGCCTTCGAGTCGGCATTGGTGATCGGAAAGAGGTCATGGAGTCCAGCCGACTCCAGATGTCCCAACATGCGTCCACTGTAGTCCCGGCCGAAGCCCAACCGGTCGGGGCGGGTGCCGTATACGCGACACAGGTAGTCGATCCGGTCGTCGGACGGTCGACGCTGGCCGTGCTCGTATCGGCACAGCTCAGCGTCCGACATGGCAGGCGGGATCAGCGAGTCAGCCTCGTACTCCCGGTCCAGCCGTGCGGACAGCTCCGGCCGGCTCCAGCCGTATGCCCAACGATGTGCTTCGAGGGGATGGACCTGCGGGTGAGCGGCAAGGATGCGGTCTACGGTCTCGTCCGTTGTGGCGCCTTCGCGGAGGCAGGCGAGGCGGATCTCCCGAGCGGCTCGTTCTGTCTGGCGCCTCACGGCTCGATCCATACGCAGCATTGACGTCGTCATACGCCTCATATTGACGGACGGCGTCAATGCGTTTGCCGCGTTTGCGCATATTGATCTTAAGTCAGGCTCGTGATGATTGAGCCCTCAGTTCATCTGAGCAGCAGTGATGCAACGAACCTGAAAGGGTGATCCATGACGCGCCGTGCGTTGACGCCGAAGGCCGAGTGGGCGAAGAGGGATCCGGCGCAGCCATTCCCCAAGCGGCGGAGAGCGAGCAGTGGATCCCCCCTGACCGACTACCTGGAGGCCAAGCGCTCGCCCACCCCCGTCGCGCCGGGCGAAGCCCTCCAGCGGGACGCGATCCTCGCGCACTGCGAGTGCGTCACCTGTGTCAGCCGGCGGTCGGTATGACGGCCCGCAGGCTGGAGCCCGTCGACCCGTGGACCCACCTCCTCCGAATCCCACGGAACGGGCTGGCGAGGGTCATCCAAGCGGGCGCGGAGGCGGAGAGCAGCACGCTGGCATCGTCGTCCGACGTTCCCCGCCCGGTTCGCGGCCGGTGGCGGTTCATGGACTGGGTGCTGCGGATCGACGTGGAACCCGACCGGCCCCCGGTCCTGCACCGCTACCGGTGCGAAGGGGAGTCCGAGGACGGCCGGCCGTGCGCGGCGCAGAGCCCGGTCACGGAGTCGTTCGAGGTCGCACAGCAGTGGCCCGGGAAGCACTTGCGGGACCACCAGGATCACCGGAGCTACGCGCACGTCGTGACGACGCCGTGGGTCATGGTGCCGAAGGACGAGCTGTGATCACGGAGACCGGGCCCGAGGTCGTCAACTGCCTGGTGTGTGCCGCGTGGGCAGCGCTGGAGCAGGTTTCCGAGGAGGCCGAAGACCACTCCCGGGCTGTCGACGCCCGGATCCACGCCGCACGACACCGTGAGGCCGAGCACGGTGGATGACGACGGCATGGAGGACTACCGAGGCCCGTCACCGGGCCCGTTGGCGGTCGCCGTCTCGCTGGCCGGCATCGCGCTCTTCGCCGTGCTGCTTCTGACGGCGTTCAACCCCCGACTCGGATAGGAGACACCGGACCATGGCTCGCGATCCCGACCCGCCCTTGAGCGATCAGCACCGCCAGGCCGCCAAGGCCCACACGAACGACGCGCGGGAGAAGAGCGACAACGGCAAGGCCGCCGGGAAGTCGATCACCCACGCCAACAACGCCAACACCACGGCTGCCCGCTTGGGGCGCAAAGGGCGTTGAGCTCCCGTCCCGGCAGCCGGATCGTGGCAGAGCAGCCACCGGGACGGGTTCCGCACCACAGAACGGCTCCGGCGTCGCCGACGTCGGACACCCCACCGTGTGAGGAGACACCAGTATGACCACACACCCCGGTCCGATCGGTCCCGGACCCACGCCTCCGGAGGCCCCCGCCCGGCTGCTGACGGACCACCCGGACACGGCGCCCGCACCCGAGCCGGAAGTGGTTCCAGCGTAGCCCGGGACCCATCGGACCGGTCCGGCCGTCGAACGTCCCCCACGGGGCGGCCGGACCACCTTCTCCCGACGACCCCGGTGACGAAGGGTGGAGCAGAGCCCCCGGACAGCGGGCGCTGTCCGGGGGCTCCGTGCCGAACCGGCGTGAGGATCACGGACGGTCGGCTGATCGAGCCGGAGTGCCGGACGTGTCTCAGACGTCGCCGAGCGGAACGTCCGGATCCGTCAGCCGGTCCACGTCCACCGTCCGCTGTGACCGGATCAGGTTGCGGATCGGATCGACGACGTCCCAGATGTTCACGTTCATGCCCGCCAGCACCCGGCCGTCCTTCAGCCAGAAGGCGATGAACTCCTTCGCCTTCACGTCGCCCCGGAACACCACCTTGTCGTAGCCGCCCGGCTCCACGTAGCCGACGTACTCCATCCCCAGGTCGTACTGGTCCGAGAAGAAGTACGGCACCCGGTCGTAGGCGGCGTCCTCGCCGAGCATCGCCCGGGCCGCCGTCTGCGGCTGGTTGACCGCGTTGGCCCAGTGCTCGACCCGGATGTGCCGGCCGAGCTGGGGGTGGAAGGCGTTGGCGACGTCACCGGCCGCGTAGACGTCCGGGTCCGACGTCCGGAGGTGCTCGTCGGTCTTGACGCCGTTCTCGATCTCCAGCCCGGCCGCCTCGGCGAGTCCGGTGTCCGGGGCGATGCCGATGCCGACCACGACGGCGTCCGCCGCCACCGACGAGCCGTCGGCCAGCCGGACACCCGTCACCTGCCCGTCCTCGCCGGTCAGTTCCGCGACCTTCGCGCCGAACCGCAGGTCCACCCCGTGGTCGCGGTGCAGGTCGGCGAAGACCTGGGCGACCTCGCGGCCCAGCACCCGGAGCAGCGGGAGTTCGGCCGCCTCCAGCACGGTCACCTCGGCGCCCGCCGCCCGGGCCGCCGCCGCCGTCTCCAGGCCGATCCAGCCGGCCCCGATCACCACGATCCGCCCGCCGGACCGGAACGCCGCCCGGATCCGGTCGCTGTCCTCGACCCGGCGCAGGTACAGCACACCGTCCTGGTCGGCGCCGGGCACCGGCAGCCGGCGCGGCACCGAACCGGTGGTCAGCAGCAGCTTGGCGTACTCCACCCGGCTGTGGTCGGCCAGCGTGACGGTGTGCGCCGCCAGGTCGATCGCGGTCACCGCCGTGCCCAGGCGCAGGGTCACGTCGTGCTCCGCGTACCACTGCGGGGGATGGACGTAGATCTTCTCCCGCGCGGACTTGCCGAGCAGGTAGCCCTTGGAGAGCGGCGGCCGCTCGTACGGGCGCTCGTGCTCGTCGCCGATCAGGACGATGCCGCCCCGGTAGCCGGCCTCGCGCAGTGCCTGGGCGGCCTTGGCGCCCCCGAGGGAGGCGCCGACGATGACGTACGGGTGCTCCGTCCCGCCGTCGCCCGTGCCGCCGGTACCGCCGGTGGTGCCCGTGCTGTCCGTGCTGTCCGTGCTCATGGTGAACTCCTCGCTCTCCGGCCGGAATCACGGACAGCCTGCCGTCGCCCGGCGGGGCTGTCGAGACCGCACTCGGGCGCGCCGCGCGGGCTCCCCCGAACGGGTGACGAGGACCGGGCGGCGGCCCCACCGCGTACGGACGGTCCGGAACGGTGGGGACGGAGCGGGGTGGGGGCGGAGTCAGGGCGTCACGGTGACATCGCGTCGCGGACCAGGGCGGTGTCGGTGAACTGCTCGAACCGGACGATCCGGCCGCCCCGCACCGTGAAGTGGTGCGCCACCCGGATCGCCAGCGACCGGCGGGTCACCCGGTGGACGGCCGTGTAGCGGGCCAGCACGACCACGTTCTCGCCGTCCACCACGTAGCGGTCGTCGTGCGCGGTCCAGCCCTCCCAGTCGGCGGCCAGCCGCTCCATCACCCCGCTGGTGACGCCCTTGGGCGTCCGGTACGTGCCGGCCAGGGGGAAGCCCGCCATCTCGGTCCACTCGACGTCTTCGGCGAGGGTGGCCCGCAGCGCGGCGAGATCGCCGCGCGCCGAGGCCAGGTACTGGCGGCGGACCACGTCGGCCGGCGCGTCGGACTCGGCGAACGCGGCGGTGGACCTCGGGATCTCGATCATCGCGTCTCAGCCCCAGGTCATCTCGCCCTTGGCGACCTTGGTCCCGAGGTCGACCGCCAAGGTCATGCCCAGCTCCGGGAACCTCCGCTCCAGCGCCTCCTTGGCGGACGCCGCGTCCGGCGCCCGGCCGACCTCCGTCTCGAAGGCCCGCAGGTAGTCCCGGGTGTGGTCGATCGGACCGGTGTCGGTGGGCGAGCCCGCCGACCGGTGGCCGGCCGCCACGAACTCCGGTTCGAGCACCGCCATGTCGTCGAGCAGGCCGATCCAGGCCGCGCGCTGCTCCGGGGTCGGGGTGTCCGCCGTCCACACGTGCAGGCCCTGGAAGAGCAGGACCCCGCCCAGGACGGCGCGGTGGTGGTGCTGCCACAGGTAGTGCCGGTCGGGCAGGTGGAAGTCGGCGCCGCGCAGTTCGAACCGGTGTCCCTCGAAGACCAGCTCGTCGTTGTGCAGCACCTCGGGGCGGACCAGCCGGGTGGGCAGCTCGGGGCCCAGGTGCTCCCAGGCCGCGAGCTTGGTGTCGAAGGTCTCGTCGATGTGCTCGACGGTCAGGGCGGAGGCCAGGAACCGGGCCTCCGGGAAGACGTCCTGCACCTCCTGGGCGCCGAAGTAGAAGTCCGGGTCCCCGTGGCTGACGAACACCGTGGTGAGGCGCTTGCCGGTGGCCCTCACCCGCTCGGCCAGCCGGCGCCCGTCGGACCGGGTGAACCCCGCGTCCACCAGCAGGGCGTCACTCGGGCCGGTCACCAGCACGGAGGTCTTGTTCAGGGAGCTGTCGGGGCTGTCGATGATCTCGAAGTCGAGGGCGCTCATGCGGGGTGTCCTTCCTCGCGGCCGGGCGCGTCGTCCCGCGCGGAGTGCGTCCACGCGTCGCCGCCCAGCATCGGCGACCGCGCGCCCGCCCGCACCCCGGGGCGGGCCGGCGGGTGGACGGCCCGGGGGCTGAGGGGCGGGAGGCCGAACGGTCGAACGGCCGGGCGGTCGGGGGTCACCCGGTCGGGGCGAGGCGGGTGACGGCCGCGGCGGCGAGCAGGGTGGTGGCGGCGAGGACCCCCCAGAGGAAGCCCGGGCCGACGGCCAGCAGGGCCGTCAGGGCCGCCGGAGCCAGCGCGCGGCCGACGCCCATCGACAGCTCCCAGCGGGCCAGCGCCCGGCCGAGCTGCTCCGGCGGTGCGGTGGCGGCGACCAGGGCCGTCCCGGAGCCGGAGTAGAGGATCTCGCCGAGGGTGAAGAGCACCGAGACGGCCGCCACGGTCGCGGCGCCTGCCGTGCCGCCGAGCGTTCCGGCCGCCCAGAACCCCAGGTACGAGAGCGCGAGGGCGGCGCCGCCGGCCGCCAGCACCGCGCGTCGGGACCGGTCGGCGAGGCGGAGCACCAGAGCCAGCTGGAGCGTGATCACCAGCACCGTGTTGCCCACGAACACCCCGGACGACCAGGCGGGGGAGGCGTGCAGGTGCAGCACCAGCAGGGCGGGCAGCGCCACCTCCAGCACGTCGAAGGAGAACGAGTAGGGAAGGTTGGCGAGGCTGAGCAGGGTGATCCGCCGCAGCTCGGGGCCCGTCGCGGCCGGGCCGGAGGGAGCGCCGCCGGCCTTCCCGGTGGCCACGGTGCCGCCGGTGCCCGGGGCGTCGGCCGCGCCGGGCGGCCGGCTCGTGTCGACCCGCAGGGAGTGGACGAGGACCGCCGCGACCAGGCAGGCGACGGCGGTCACCCCGGCGAGCAGCCGGATCGTGCCCGAGCCGCCGGCCACCGCCAGGGTGGCGAGCAGCGCGCCCGCGCCCAGACCGGCGTTGCGCAGCGTCCGGCCGGCCGCCAGCGCGGCGTCCCGGGTGCGGCCCTCGGTGAGCGTCGAGACCACGGCGGCGTGGGTGGTCGGCCAGGACTGGCTGCCGACGCCGAGCAGCACGGCGGCCGCGGTGAAGCCGGCCACCCCGTCGGACAGCAGCAGCGTCAGCGCGCCGGCCGCCCGGACCAGCAGGGTGGCCGCCGCCGGGAGGCTGCGGGCGCCCCGGTCGATCCAGCGGCCGGTGAGCGGGAGGACCAGCAGGCCGACGACCATGCCGGCCGACATGGCCAGGCCGGCCGTCCCGGCGTCCAGGGCCAGCACGCCGATGCCGTAGAGCAGGAGGAACGGCCGGAGCAGGCCGGTGCCGAGGGCGTCGACGACGAGGGCGGCGGCGTAGCGGCGACCGCCGGCGGCGGTGAGCAGGGAGATCAGGGCGGCCGGGCCCGCGGGGCCTTTCGGGCCCGGCCGACCGGCCGGAGGCTCTGCCGGAGCCGGATCCGGAACGGTGCGGGGGTCGGGGACGACGGTCGGGACGGGTGGCGCGGGCTGCTGCCGGGCCGGGCTCTGGAACGGGGTCATGGCCGGTACCGTCCGCCCGGACCCCGCGCGCGGGCACGTCGATTGACGAGTACCGTCAATCGACGCGGGTCCGCCGGCGGGCGGGTGGCAGGATCAGGGCGTGAGCCTGACCATCGACATCACCTCCCTGCCCGACGAGCGCCTGATCTTCACCCCCTCGCCGCTGGCCGAGATGAGCGCGATGCTGCACGTCCTCGGCGAGCCGGCGCACCATCCCGAGCGGCACGGGTGGGCGGCGAGCACCACGGCGTCCATCCCGCCCGCACTCGCCGAGCGGCTCGCCGAGGCGGACTTCCTCTGGCGCTCCTCGCGCGCCGACTTCCTCGTCCCCGGAATCCCCGGCGCCACCCTCGCCGACGAACTGGACGCCGTCGACCGGATCGACGACGAGCAGTACGTCCGGGCCGCGCTGGTGCTGACCTGCGGGGCCTCCCGCCTCGCCCACCGGATCACCTCGCCGCTCACCGACCCGGTGGCGCAGGAGCGGGCCCGCGAACTCGCGCTGGCGCGCGGCCCCCGGCAGGCCGACTTCGCGGACCGGCTGCTCACCGACCCGACGGCGGTCCGCGCCCTGGTCCGGCGGATGCTGGAGGACTGCGCGGAGGCGTTCTTCGCCGACGCCTGGCGGCGGGTGCTGCCCGACCTCGCGGCCGACGCCCGGCGGAAGACCGACCTGCTGGTGCGGCGCGGCGCCGCCGAGGCGCTGGCGGCGGTCTCCTCCTCGGTGGCGCTGGAGGACGCCGGCGGGGGACGGCGCCGGATCGTCGTCGACAAGTTGCAGGACAACGCCACCAACGGGGCCGGCGCCGGCGGCGTCACCTTCATCCCGACGGCGTTCGGCCGGCCGCACCTGGTGGTGGTGCACACGGCCGGGTGGCGGCCGGTGGTGCAGTACCCCCTGGCCGAGGACGGCGTGCCCGAGCCCGTCTCGCTGGCCGTCGTCCAGCAGCGGCTGGAGGCGCTCGCCCACCCCGTCCGGCTGCGGCTGGCCCGGACCATCGCGCGCGGGCCGCACACCACCGGCGAGCTGGCGGCGGCCTGGCAGCTCAGCGCGCCCGAGGTGTCCCGGCACCTGGCGGTGCTCCGCAAGGCCGGGCTGCTGGTCACCCACCGGCGCGGGCGGTACATGCTCTACCGGCTCGACCTGGCGGGCAGTGCCCGGCTCGGGACCGACCTGCTGGAGGCGGTGCTGCGCTGACGGCGGGCCGTGGTGACGGCACGGCGTCATGACGGCGCCGCGTTGACGGTGCGGCGTTGACGGTGCGGCGTGCGGAACACCGGGGCCGGCGGGCCGCGTGAGGGGTCGGCCGCCGGACGGGGACGGCGATCGGGAACAGCGGCGTGACCTGCCACGTTCTTGCGGACATGACCAGTGACGCCGTGTCGGCGACCCCCCTGACTCCCGAGACCTCCGCATCCGCCGGGGCCGCCGGGCCCGAGATCCTCCGCTACGCCGCGTTCGCCACCGACCCGGGCGGCGGCAACCCGGCGGGCGTGGTGCTGGACGCCTCCGGGCTCTCCGCCGAGCGGATGCTCGCCCTCGCCGCCGAGGTCGGCTACTCGGAGACGGCCTTCCTGGTCCCCGCCGGGGCGGGCGGGGCCGAGGTCGAGGCCGGGGCCGAGGGGCGTTACACCGTGCGGTACTTCAGCCCGCTGACGGAGGTGCCCTTCTGCGGCCACGCCACCGTCGCCTCCGCCGTCGCCCTCGCCGAGCAGGTCGGTCCCGGACGGTACGTCTTCGTCACCGCGGCGGGCGAGGTCCCGGTCGAGGTCGACAAGGGCGCGGACGGCACGCTGCGCGCCACCCTCACCAGCGTCGAGCCGTACGTCGAGGAGGTGGGCGGGGCGGACGTCGCCGAGGCGCTCGCGCTGCTCGGCTGGGCGCCCGGGGACCTGGACGCCGCGCTGCCGCCCCGGATCGCCTACGCGGGCGCCCGGCACCTGGTGCTGGCCGCCGCCACCCGCGACCGGCTGGCCCGACTGGCCTACGACTTCGACGGCCTGGCCGCCTTCATGACCGCGCGTGACCTGGTCACCGTCCAACTGGTCTGGCGCGCCGGCCCCGAGGTCTTCCACGTCCGGGACCCGTTCCCGGTCGGCGGTGTGGTCGAGGACCCGGCGACGGGCGCGGCGGCCGCGGCCTTCGGCGCCTACCTGCGCGAACTCGGCGCCGTCGCGGACCCGGTGGTCCTCACCCTGCACCAGGGCGAGGACCTGGGCCGCCCGGGCGTGCTGCGGGTGGAGCTGCGCGAGGAGGACACCCGCGTGCGGGTGTCCGGCGCGGCGGTGGCGATCCGGTAGGCGGTGCGGCGGCCGGCCCGGCCGGTGGCGGTCCCCGTTCGCCCCCCCGCGGGGGGGCGAAACGGGGAACGAGTAGGGACGAACAAGGACAAGTGGGGTGCGAGCGCGCGGTGGGGTGTTACACCGTGGGCGGGCACACCAGCGTGCTGGTGACGGCGGGGGTGGGGACCTCCGCGCCGTCGTGGGACAGCGTGCCCAGTGCGTACTCGTAGTGGAAGTAGTGCGGGGCGAAGTCGACGACCGGGTGGACGGTGCAGTCGGAGGTCGCGGGGTAGCGGAAGGACAGCGTGATGGTCCGGCTGGTCCCCGGATCGATCGGCACCTGGGGCGAGGTCAGGTTGAGGATCACCCGGCTGCTCTGGTAGTCGCACAGGCTCACGTCGCCGGTACATCCGACGAACTCCGCGCGCGCACCGGTTGCGGGCTGCGGGCCGACCTCGACCATCGGCAGCCACAGGTAGAGGAACTGCACGGCAGTGGTCTGCGGATTGGTGAACGTCACGGTCAGGTTGGCGACCTGGCCGGGTGTCACCGTGGCGTGGTCCACACTCAGGGCGAAGTGCGGCGCCAGGACGGCGGGCGCGGCGGTGGCCTGCCCACCGAAGCCCATCAGGCTGAGGAACAGGACGAGTGCGGCGACGAGCCCCGTGCGCTTCGTCGCCGAAGTGGTTGTCTGCATGGCTGGGTAGCGTAGGCAGCCGCGCCCGCCGCGTCTGCCCCGCACCCGGAGAACCGGCCATGATCCGCACCGGCCCCGGACGGGGCGGTAAATCGCTCGCGCGGATGGGATGAGCTGGGGGAACATGCCCGGATGCGAGCGAACGGTCGGACGGTCAGCGTCCACCTCACCCACGGGGACGACTACCTGGGCCCGGTGGGCCCCTTCGAGCTGGCGGAGGCGTGGTGGTCGTCGGCCGGGCCGGTGGCCGAACGCGTCGCGGCGGAGGTCGGGGTGCCCGTGGTGGTGGTCCGGCTCACCGGGGTGACGGGCGGTGAGGGGGGCGGCGGCGGACACACCGTCTACCACGTGGAGACGTGGGAGCGCCCGGCCGCGGCGGCGCCGCGGCCTGCGGAGCCCGACGTCGCCGCACTCCTCGGACCCGCCGAGCGGCGGGCGGGCTGGGCCACGCCGTCCGGGCTGCGCGAGGCGCTCGCCTGGGCGGAACGGGAGCTGGCCGCGGCCGGCCGCCCGGCCACCGGTCGGGCCGAGCAGGTCCGGACGTGGAACCTGTCGGGGCTGTTCCGCTTCCCGACCGCCGCCGGACCGGCCTGGCTGAAGGTGATCAACCCGGCGTTCAACGCCCGGGAGGCGGACGTGATCGCGCTGTTCGGGGCCGTGGACCCGGCGCTGGTGCCGTCGGTGATCGCCGCCGACCCCGGCGCCGGCCGGCTGCTCATGGACGAGGTCGCCGGAGAGGACTGCTGGGGCCCCTCGGAGGCGGAGGTGGCCGGCGCCGTGTCGCGGCTGGTCACCGCCCAGGCGGTGCTCGCGGCCGACGGCCGGGCCGCCGCGGCCGGTCTGCGCGACCGGACCCCGCGCGCGCTCGCCGCCGGGGTCGACGGCCTGTTGGACCGGTTGGAGGCCGAGTCGGACCTGACGGCCGACGAGCTCGCCGCCGCCCGGGTGCTCGCCGCCCGGCTGCCCGCCCTGGTCGAGGAGCTGGCCGCCTGCGGGCTGCCGGAGACCCTCGTCCACGGTGACTTCCACCCCGGCAACTGGCGCTCCGACGGCGGGGATCCGGTGGTCATCGACTACGCGGACTCCTGCCTCGGCCACCCGGCCATGGACGGGATGCGGCCGCGCGCGTTCGTGAGCGAGGAGGGGTGGGCGCAGGTGGTCCGGGAGTGGGCGGGCGCGTGGCGGGCGCAGCTCCCCGGCTGCGAGCCGGAGCGGGCCCTGGACCTGGTCGGCCCGCTCTACCACCTCGCGTACGCGCTCCGGTACCAGGAGTTCCTGGACCACATCGAGGTGAGCGAGCGTCCGTACCACGAGGGCGACCCGGCCTCGGAGGTCCGGCAGGCACTGCGGGCGGCGGGCTGACGCCCGACGGGTGCGGTGTCCGCCGTGCGGCCGTCGGCGCTCCGGGCCGGGGGCTCCGACGGCCGTGGGCGTTCAGGCCGGCCCGGGATCAGTCGGTCGGGCTGATCGGGCGGCCGTCGTGCGCGGCGTACAGGGCGAGTGCCTCCACCGGACAGAAGTCGACCGCGTCGGTCAGCTCCGGTGTCAGGTGTTCTCCGGCGAGACCTTCGGGGAGGTGGCCGGAGAACTCCCCGGAGAACTCCGCGGCGAGGTCGTCGTCGGCGTCCGCGAACGGGCCGTTCAACGGCCGGGCGAGCCCGTCGGCGCCGAGGGTCAGGGAGCCGGGTGCGGTGTTCGCGCACATGGCCGAGCCGATGCACCGGTCCCGGTTCACCCGGACGACCACCACCGGCTCGGCCGCGTGCGTGGCGACCTGGGCGGCAGTGGCAGTGGTGGCAGTGGTGGCCGAAGCAGCAGTGGCGGGGCCGTGAGCCGGTCCCGGCCCCGAGCCCGTCCGAAGGTCCGGCTCGGTGCCCGGCTCGGTGGCCGGACGGCCGGCGGCCGTCACCAGGCGACCTGGAGGCTCTGCGGGCTGCGGGTCAGCAGACCGCGCCGCCAGTCGATGGCGTCCGCCGGTTCGGCGAGCCGCAGCGAGGGGAGCCGGCGGGCCAGCCGGTGCAGCGCGAGCTCCAGCTCCATCCGGGCCAGCCAGGCGCCCAGGCAGTGGTGCGGACCGGCGCCGAAGGTGAGCATCGGCCCGGCGAGCGGGGAGAACAGCTCGGTGAGCAGGTCCCCGGTGAACACCGACGGGTCGGTGTTGGCGGCGTCGGTGCTGGCGGCGACCACGCTGCCGGCGGGGATCAGCACGCCGCCGATCTCCACGTCCTCGACGGCCCGCCGCAGCAGGCCGGGCAGGACGTCGGCGTCCCCGAGCGGGACGGCGCGCAGCAGCTGCTCGGTCGCGGCGGCGGCGCTCCGCTCGTCCGAGGCGAGCTGCCCCCAGGCGTCCCGGCCGTCGCCGAGCAGGTAGACGACGGCGTTGCCGAGCGAGGTCATGGTGGTCTCGTGCCCGGCCACCACGAGGCCGATCACCAGCGAGACCAGTTGCTGCTCGGTGATCCCCGGGGTCTCGGCGGCGGCCGCGAGCAGGCCGCTCACCAGGTCGTCGCCGGGGGCGGCGCGGCGTTCGGCGATGAGGTCGGCGCCGAAGGCGGCGAACTCGTCCATGGCGGTCCGGATCGCCTCCGCCGAGTAGGCGGAGGTGGAGAGGGCGTGGTCGCTCCAGTGCGCGAGGCGCTTGCCGTCGAGGCCGTCCAGGCCCATCAGGCGGCTGATGACGGCGACCGGCAGCGGGCGGGTGTAGCCGGCGACGACGTCGGCGGGGGAGCCCTGGTCGATCAGCTCGTTGAGCAGACTCTCGATCACCGAGGCCACCCACGGGCGCCAGCGGGCCGTTGCCCGGGGGGTGAAGGCGCGCTGGACGGTGCGGCGCAGCCGCTGGTGTTCGGCGCCGTCTATGTTGAGCATGCTGGACGGGTCGTCGAGCAGGTTCGGGGTGCGGGAGACCGGCGGGGCGCCGGGCGCGTAGAGCGTGGACCGGCCCAGGCGCTGGTCGGTGAGCACCTTGCGGACGTCGGCGTGTCGGCTGACCAGCCAGACCGGGGTGCCGGTGGGCAGCGCGGCCAGCCGGGGCGGGCCGGGTGCGAGCAGGCGCAGGCAGTGCAGGGGCGGCAGCACGGCGGACGCGGTTCCGGGGTTCGGGTCGGTGCCGGTTCCGGCACCGGTGGCACTGTTCTCGGCGGACATCCGTACTCCAGACTCCAGGGCGGTGGCCGCGGGGCGGCGGCCGTGCGGGGGGTGGATCCGGGCGGTGCGCGGGGACGGCAGGGCGGTTGGCGATGTGCCGGTCGGCCAGGTTCGGTTCGACCGTACGTGGGCGACGGGCCACAGTCAGCTACGATTCCAGCCAACGCCGGGGCGCCGAGAGCACGTTGACGGGCGCTCGGCAGCGCTCGCGCGCCCCTGCGGGCGGCCGGTTCCGCCCGCCGCACGGACCGGTTCCGCCGTCCTCCCGGCCCCCGCGCCGAACCCGGCCCCGGGTGCCTCCGATCCCGTGGTGAGCCGGATCACCGGAGCCGTTCCACGGAAGGCCGCCGGGCCGGACGCTAGGCTTCGTGGGCGAGTCGTCGGACTCGCGTCGACGCAGGTCAAGCCGGTTGCAGAGTCGCGCCGGCCGACGGAGGTGGAATCGGATGGCCCAGCAGGTCAAGGCAGTCATCGCGCGTGCCAAGGGCGCGCCCGTAGAGGTGACGACGATCGTCGTCCCCGATCCCGGGCCGGGTGAGGCGGTGGTGCGGATCCAGGCCTGCGGTGTCTGCCACACGGACCTGCACTACCGCGAGGGCGGCATCAACGACGAGTTCCCGTTCCTGCTGGGCCACGAGGCCGCAGGCATCGTCGAGTCGGTCGGCGAGGGCGTCTCCGAGGTCGCTCCCGGTGACTTCGTGATCCTCAACTGGCGCGCCGTCTGCGGCCAGTGCCGCGCCTGTCGGCGCGGGCGGTCCCAGTACTGTTTCAACACCCACAACGCCAAGCAGCGGATGACCCTGCTGGACGGCACCGAGCTGTCCCCGGCCCTGGGCATCGGTGCGTTCGCGGAGAAGACGCTGGTCGCCGCCGGCCAGTGCACCAAGGTGGACCCGGCCGCCGAGCCGGCCGTCGCCGGCCTGCTCGGCTGCGGCGTGATGGCGGGCATCGGCGCCGCCATCAACACCGGCAACGTCGGCCGGGGCGACACGGTCGCCGTGATCGGCTGCGGCGGCGTGGGAAGCGCGGCCGTGCTCGGCTCGCGGCTCGCCGGCGCGGCGAAGATCATCGCGGTGGACATCGACGACCGCAAGCTCGCCACCGCCGAGAAGCTCGGCGCCACCCACACCGTCAACTCGAAGGACACCGACCCGGTCGAGGCGATCCGTGAGCTGACCGGAGGCCACGGCGCCGACGTGGTCGTCGAGGCCGTCGGCCGGCCGGAGACCTACCGGCAGGCCTTCTACGCCCGCGACCTGGCGGGCACGGTCGTCCTGGTCGGCGTGCCGACGCCCGAGATGCAGCTGGAGCTGCCGCTGCTGGACGTGTTCGGGCGCGGCGGCGCGCTGAAGTCCTCCTGGTACGGGGACTGCCTGCCCTCGCGGGACTTCCCGATGCTGATCGACCTCTACCTCCAGGGCCGCCTCGACCTGGGCGCGTTCGTCACCGAGACCATCGAACTCGACGCGGTGGAGCAGGCGTTCGAGCGCATGCACCACGGCGACGTGCTCCGTTCGGTGGTGGTCCTGTGAGCGGCGCGGCCCGGATCGACCGGCTGGTCACCGCCGGCACCTTCGAACTCGACGGCGGCAGCTGGGAGGTGGAGAACAACGTCTGGATCGTCGGCGACGACGCCGAGGCCGTGGTGATCGACGCGGCCCACGACGCCGAGGCGATCGAGGCGGCGCTCGGCGGGCGACGGCTGGTCGCCATCGTCTCCACCCACGCGCACAACGACCACATCGACGCCGCTCCCGCGCTCGCCGAGCGCACCGGCGCGCCGGTCCTGCTGCACCCGGACGACCTCCCGCTGTGGAAGCTGACCCACCCCGACCGCCTCCCGGACGGCGAGCTCGCCGACGGCGGGCGCATCGAGGTGGCCGGCACCACGCTGACCGTCCTCCACACGCCCGGCCACGCCCCGGGGGCGGTCTGCCTCTACGCCCCCGACCTGGGCACGGTGTTCACCGGCGACACCCTCTTCCACGGCGGGCCCGGTGCCACCGGCCGCTCGTTCTCGCACTTCCCGACCATCATCGACTCGATCCGGGACCGGCTGCTGACGCTGCCCGGGGAGACCGTCGTCCGGACCGGCCACGGCGACCCGACGACCATCGGCGCCGAGGCACCCGCCCTCGCGGAGTGGATCGCCCGCGGGCACTGACCCGGGGGAGCCGCCGCAGGGGTGACCGTGCGGCGGCGTGGACGCGGCCCGGTGCGCCCCGCACCGGGCCGCGCGCGTGCCCGGCTGCGGCGGTGCGGGCCGGACCCGCACGGGCCGGTCCCGCCGGGCGGCCGGGACCGACGGCGCCGGAGGAAGCCGGTGCCCGGTGGGCGGGGCGCCCGGTCCGGCGACGTACGATCGCGGGCATGGCCCATGATCCACGCGAGCTCGACGAAGCCTTCCTCGCCTTCTGGCAGGAGCGGCACATCTCCACGCTGACCACCCGGCGGCCCGACGGGACGCCGCACGTGGTGCCGGTGGGGGTGACGTACGAGCCGGAGGCGGGGATCGCCCGGGTGATCAGCAGTCGGACCAGCCGGAAGGTGCAGAACGTGCTGGCGGCCGGGGCGGAGGGCATGCGGGTGGCGGTCTGCCAGGTGGACCGGGCCCGCTGGTCGACGCTGGAGGGCGTGGCCGTGGTCCGGGACGAGCCGGCGGAGGTCGCCGAGGCGGTGCGGCGCTACACCGAGCGCTACCGCGAACCGCGGGTGAACCCGGACCGGGTGGTCATCGAGATCGCCGTCGACCGGGTGCTCGGCCGGGCCTGAGACCGCCTCGACCGCCGGACGTGCCTCCGGGGTCCCCCGGCGAGCCCGTCCCCCGGCCCGTCCCCCGGCGCCGGCGTGTCCCTCACCGCCTCCGGCGGTGGGGAGGCGTGCTTGTCGGGTCCACCGTCCGCTGGCAAGCTGTGGCGGGATCGCCCCGGAGTGCACCCGGGGCCCCGGGGCACGGTTCCGGCCGCACCCCCCGCAGCGCCTGACGACGCCTCAGGAGGCCCTCCGTGGAACGCGACCGCTGCCCCGTCCGGCTCGACCCGGGCGGCCGTGACATCCACGGCGAGGCCCGCCGGGTCCATCAGGACGGTCCGGTGGCCCAGGTGGAACTCCCCGGCGGCGTGGTCGCCTGGTCGGTGGGCAGCCAGCGGCTCGTCAAGCAGCTGCTGGCCGACCCGAACGTGTCCAAGAACGCCCGGCAGCACTGGACCGCCTTCGCCGCCGGCGAGATACCCGCCGACTGGCCGCTGATGCTCTGGGTCGCGGTCGAGAGCATGTTCACCGCGTACGGCGCCGACCACCGACGGCTGCGCCGCCTGGTGGCCGGCGCCTTCACCGCCCGGCGCACCGAGGCGCTGCGCCCGCGCGTCGAGGGGATCGTCACCGGGTTGCTCGACGGCCTGGCCGCCGTCGCCGAGCCCGGCCGGGCCGTCGACCTGCGCGAGGGCTACGCCTATCCGGTGCCGATCCAGGTGATCTGCGAGCTCTTCGGGGTGCCAGACCACCTGCACGAGGGTCTGCGGAGGTGCGTGGACGGCTTCTTCGACACCACCATCACCCCCGAGGACGCCCACGCCAACGGCGAGCGGGTGTACGTGCTCCTCTCCGAGCTGGTCGCGATCAAGCGCGAGACGCCCGGCGACGACCTGACCAGCGGGCTGATCGACGCGCGCGACGCGGACGGCGACGGCGGCTCGCTCACCGAGAAGGAGCTGCTGGACACCCTGCTGCTGGTGCTCAGCGCCGGGCACGAGACCACGGTCAACCTGCTGGACAACGCCATCCACCTGCTGCTCACCCACCCCGAGCAGCTGGACCTGGTCCTGAGCGGGAAGGCGGGGTGGAGCGACGTGATCGAGGAGACCCTGCGGGTGCAGTCCCCCGTCGCCAACCTGCCGCTGCGCTACGCCGTGGAGGACATCCGGGCGGGCGGGGTGCTGATCGGCCGGGGCGAGCCGATCCTGGCCGCGTTCGCCGCCGCCGGGCGGGACCCCGAGGTGCACGGCGCCGACGCGGACGTCTTCGATCTGCGGCGCCCCACCAAGGACCACCTGGCGTTCGGCCACGGTGCGCACTTCTGCCTGGGCGCTCCGCTGGCCCGGATGGAGGCGCAGATCGCGCTGCCGGCCCTCTTCGAGCGGTTCCCGGACCTGGCGCTGGCGGCGGGGGCCGGCCTGGCGCCGGTGGAGTCCTTCATCTCCAACGGGCACCGGCACCTGCCGGTGGTCCTGGTCCCGTCCGCCCCGGGCGCGGGCCGGGCCGACGGCTGACACCCCGGGGCCCCGGGGGCGGGAGGCGGCGGGAGTGACGGGTGTTTATCGCGCGTTGATCGCCGTCGCCTAACGTCGGGGCATGAACGAGGGAACGACGGGGGACCAGGGCGTGCGGGCCCTGGCGGAGGGCCGGATGACGGCCGAGGACACCGACCGGTTCCGGGTGCTGCTGGCCCGGCTGGAGGATTCGCTGGCGGCCGACCGGCGGTCGGCGGGGGCGAGATCGGTGGCCCGGGATGTCTGAGGCCGGTGGCGGCCGTACCCGGGGAGCCGAGGTGCTGCCGCTCTGGGTGCGCGGTCCGGAGCACGCCGGGGGCGAGTTGCGGGAGGCGGTGCCGGCCGGCGCCGCCGGGCCCGTCGCGGGCGCGGCGCCGGCCGGACCGGCCGGTGAGGCGGGCTACTTCACGAAGCGGACGTCGGGGTAGGCGCGGGACGGCCGGTCGAGCAGCGGGCCCGGGCGGTCGCGCAGGTGCCGGTCGAGGAACGCGCCGAGGTAGGCGCGGGTGGCGGCCAGCGCGCGGGTGCCGCGGATCGTGCCGAAGCTCTCGTCGGCGAGCTCCGGCGGCAGCTGGTCGCGGACGCCGAACGCGTCGACCTGCCAGTGCACGTCCGAGAAGGAGAGGTGTCCTGCCTCGGGCAGGTCCAGCCAGCGGCGCCAGCCGCCGAGCCGGTTCCAGGTGTCCTCCCAGTTGGCCGTGGATTCGGCCGAGCCGCCGAGCCGGGCGCTCAGCAGCAGGACCGGCCGGGAGAGGCCCTCGGCGGGCGGGACGAAGACGGTGCCGTCCAGGTCGGCGGCGGCCCGGATCCGGCCGTCCTCGCGCATCGCCTCCAGGGAGCCGGCCCCGCCGAGCGAGTGGCCGGCGGCGCCGATCCGCGCCGGGTCGATCGAGAGGCCGCGCACCGGGCCCCTGCCCGGGGCGGTGAAGCGGTCGATCACGAACCGGAGGTCGCGGGCCCGGCTGCGGGAGACGTCCACCCCGAAGGCCCACGGGTCCTCCGGCTCCCCGCAGATCAGGCAGGGCTCGATCCGGCCGTCGGGGAACTGCACGGAGGTCTCGTAGGTGTGGTCGACGACGGCGACCGCGTAGCCGCGGGAGGCGAGGTCCTCGGACAGGGCGGTCAGCGAGGTGCGGCTGTTGCCGAAGCCGGGGGAGAGCACGACGAGGGGGAGGCGCCCGCGGGCGGGCGGCGCGTCGGCCAGGGCGTTGGTCCGCACGGTGCTCGCGTCGAAGAGGCCCCGGTACAGGGCGTGGGACAACTCCGGTGACACGTAGGCCGGGTGGCTGCCGCGGGTGGTGCCGGCCGGGTACCGGACGGTGACCATCAGTTCGCGGGACGGCGTGCCGGCCCGCCACGGATCGGGCCGGCTGTCGTCCACCAGACGGACGTCGGTGACGCCGACCGGCTGATGTCCGGTCGGGGCGGGGACCCGGGGCGCGCCGCCGGCCGGGGGGCGGTGGCCGGCGGCGCCGGGGGTCGGGGCGGGGGGTGCCGCGGCGGCGGCCGGACCGGCGAGGGTCAGCAGCAGGGCGACGGGCAGGCCGAGCAGGGCGGCGGAACGCCACCGAGTGGTCTTGGACATGACGCCACGTTAGGTCGGGTCCTCCGGGCGGCACGTCGGCCCGCCGGTGGACGGCGGCTACGCCGGGAGGCGGACCCGGCGCGGCCGCCCGTACGCCGGAGGTCCGGGGCCGGGTCCGCCCGTGGTGGGGGGCGGCGGGCCGGTGGCGGCCGGCCGGGGCTCAGCAGTCGCAGCCGCACCCGTCGCAGCCGCACCCGCAGTCCGAGCAGCAGCTGCTGTTCTCCCCGCAGCACTGGCAGCAGTCGCAGCAGTCCGAGCAGTTGGAGCAGTCGCACTGGTGGCACCAGCCCTCGCGGCGTTCGCGGGAGAACGGGTCCTCGTGCTCGCAGCAGCACAGTTGGCACGTGCAGGCCATCAGGGCCCACATGGCGCAGCCGGCCAGCAGGTTGCGGCGGTCCGGCGGTGGGGCGCCGGGCGGGGTGAAGCCGGGGCCCTGCGGGATCCAGGGCGGGACGGGCGCGCCCGGGCCCTGCGGCGGGGCCTGGTCCGGGTCGTGCCGGGGCGGTGCTTGGTACGGGTTGGAGCCGGCGGGCGCGGTGCCGGGTGCGCCGGTCGCCCCGGAGCCGGTCCTGGTGCGGCAGGCGGCGGTGTGCGCGGCGGGGCCGAAGACCCGCTCGACGGCGCGTTCGGTCTCGTGGGCGAGCAGGACGTGCACCAGGGTGCGGTCGGTCAGGTCGACCTCGGCCAGTGCGAGGCGGATGCCGTGCACGGCGTCGCGGCAGAGGCGTTCGGCCTCGGCGCGGTCGGTCCCGGTCGCGGTGAGCGGGTTCCACGCGCCGCTCGCGGCGTCGGCGGCCTCGTCCTCGGCGGCGTCCAGCAGGTGCGCGAGGCGGCCGAACAGCCGCCCGGCCTCGGTCAGCGGTGCGGCGTTGCCCGGCCGGCCGGCCAGGACGGCGGTGTGCGCGAAGGCCGCGGCGGTGGCGCTCTCGGTGGGCTCGGTGACCAGCAGGACGGACCCGCCGACCTGCAGTCCGCGCTCCAGTTCGCCCTGGCGGGCCGCCGCGTCGAGCAGGACGGCGGTGTCGAAGCCGACCACCGACGCGCTGCCCGCGCTCCGCCGGTCCCACCGCCGGGTCACCGCGCGCGCCCCGGCGGCGACCGGGCGGCGGGCGAAGACGCCGTCCCGGTCCTCGACGTGGTCGCGGATCTTCACCGAGGCGAGGGTCAGCGAGACGGCGGCGGCGAGCCGGGCGCCCTCGCCCCGCGCGACGGAGGCGGTCCGCATGCCGCGCAGCGGGCAGGGCCCGGCGGTCCGCCGCCCGCCGGGGGCGTCGGCGGCGGCCTGGGCCTCGACCAGGACCGAGATGATCAGACCGTCGTAGTTGGTGGCGGTTCGGGCCAGCTGCCCGTGGTCGTCCCGTAGGGCGAGGCAGAGCCCGCAGAGGTGGGCCATCCACGTGGCCTGCAACCGTTCGGAGAGCCGGTGCCGACACGGTCTGATGATGCCGAACATGTGATCCCCCGTGATGCGCGTGGGCCGTCCGGCCCATGGTCGCGGACATCATATGATCGGCGGCCGGTGTCGCAGAAGCCCAGGTCGGCCACCGTGAAGCCCGGGTCGGCCACCGTGCCGTCCCCCGGCGCCGGCGGGAGTGCACGGCTCCGCCACCCCGCCGTGGGACGGCCGGCGGGAAGCCCCGAAGCGGATCCCATATCCGGGATAGCATCGCGGATATGGGAATCGAGACGGCCGCCGACGAGCGGCTGGCAGGGCGGTTGGCCGAGTTGCGGGTCGAACGCGGGTGGACGCTGGAGGAGTTGGCACGGCAGGCGGACGTCAGCCGGTCGACACTGTCCCGGGTCGAGCGGGCGGAGGTGAGCCCGACGGCGGCGCTGCTCGGACGGCTCTGCGCCGTCTACGGGCGGACCATGTCGCGGCTGCTCGCCGAGGTGGAGTCGGCGCCCGCGCGGCTGGTGCGGGCCGACGAGCAGTGGGTCTGGCGGGACGAGGCGACCGGGTTCGTCCGGCGGTCGGTCTCACCGCCGCACGGGTCGCTGCGCGCCGAGATCGTGGAGGGGCGGCTGCCGGCCGGCGCCGACATCGCCTACGACCGGCCCTGCGCGCTCGGCGTGGAGCACCACCTCTGGCTGCTGGAGGGCCGGTTGGACCTGACCGTCGACGGGGAGGCGCAGCCGCTGGCGGCCGGCGACTGCCTGCGGTTCGTCGCCGAGACCACCCGCTTCCGTTGCCCCGGCCCGGAGGACGCCCGGTACGCGCTGGTGGTGGTCGTGCCGTGACGGCCACCACCGACCGCGCGGCGTCCACCCCGCCGGTCAAGGAGCGCTTCGACGCCGCCGGGCGGCGCGTGCTGCTGGTCTGCGTCGCGGGCGGCTTCACCACCCTGCTCGACCAGTCGGTGCTCAACACCTCGATCCCCGCGCTGCGCGAGTCGCTGCACGCCCAGCCCGCCCACCTCCAATGGATCGTCGCGGGCTACTCGCTGGCCTTCGGACTGGCCCTGATACCCGGGGGGCGGCTCGGCGACGTCAAGGGCCGCAAGTGGTTCTTCGTTTCCGGGCTCGCCCTGTTCACCGTCGTCAGCCTGCTCTCGGCGTCCGCCACCGAACCGTGGGTGCTGGTGACCGCCCGGCTGCTCCAGGGTGCCGGTGCCGGACTCGTGAACTCGCAGATGATCGGGACCCTCCAGGACGTCTTCGGCGGCCAGCTGCGGGCCCGTGCGCTCGGCCTCTACGCCGTCACCGGCGGGCTGGCCTTCGCACTCGGCCCGCCCGTCGGCGGCGCGGTGCTGGCGGTCGTCGGACCGGAGTACGGCTGGCGGATCACCTTCCTGCTCAACGTCCCGTTCGGGCTGGCCACCGTGCTGCTGGCCGCCCGCTACCTGCCGCGCCCGCGCCCCAGCGCGCGGCACGCCGACCTCGACCTGGTCGGCCTGCTGCTGGTCGCCGCGCTGACTCTCGCGCTGATGCTGCCGTTCGTCCAGCCGCCCGGCTGGACCGGCTGGCTCGGCTTCGCCGCCGGGGCGGTGCTGCTGCTCGGCGCGCTGGCCTGGTGGCAGCGGCGCTACGCCCGGGCCGGCGGCCACCCACTGATCCACCCGGCGCTGATCCGCTCGGCGCCGTACGCGCTGGGCACGGCGGTGGCGATGGCCCAGTTCGGCTCCTCGCTGGCGGCCGGGCTGGTGCTGACGATGTTCCTGCAGGACGGCCTCGGCCTCTCGCCGATGGGGGCGGCCCTGGTCTCGCTGCCCTCGGCGGTGGCCATGGGATTCGCCTCGGCGGTCGCCTGGCGGGTGGTCCAGCGGTTCGGCCGGCGGACCGTCACCGCCGGCATGACCGGTTCGGCGCTGGTGATGCTGGCCGGCGGCCTGGTCGCGCACTGGGCTCCGGCCGGGCCGCTGCCGTGGCTCCTCGCGCTGCTGCAGCTGCTGGGCGGCGCGGCGGTCGGACTGATGACGGC
Organism: Kitasatospora sp. NPDC127035; assembly: GCF_042726075.1. Lineage (NCBI taxonomy): Bacteria > Bacillati > Actinomycetota > Actinomycetes > Kitasatosporales > Streptomycetaceae > Kitasatospora > Kitasatospora sp. NPDC127035. The sequence continues at coordinate 77,876 of NZ_JBHXDN010000022.1, forward strand.
GACCAACCAGGCGTACGTACTGCGCCACGCGCCGTCCGAGGCGGCCGGAGTGAGCGGGGCGATCCTGCAGATGGCGCAGCGGATCGCGGCGGCGGTCAGCATCTCCGCACTCTCCGGCGTCTACCTGCGGGCGACGGGCGACGGCGGCGGACACCGGGCCGCGTACGCGTGGGCGACCGCGGTCTGTGCGGCGGTGGCCGGCCTGGCGGTGGTGGCGTCGATGCTCGCCGGCCGGGCCGCGGGACGGGACGGCGGGACGCGGACCGGTGAGGCTCCGGAGCGGCCGGCGGAGGAGACGCGGGAGGGGGGACCCGGATCGGGGGCGGGGGCGTCGGCCTCGGCGCCCGGAGCGGCGCAGGCTCCGGCCTCCGGCGCGCCGTCCGGATCCGCCTCCGGTGCGGGACCGGGGAATTGAGCGGCGGGCGAACGGCCGCTCCGTGCCCGGGCCGGCCGGGGCGCCGTACGGTGAGCGGCATGACTGCTCATCGCACGGTCGACCTTCCCGAGCTGTCCCTCGCCTACCGGGAGAGCGGACCGGCCGACGGCCCGCCGCTGGTGCTGCTGCACGCGCTCGGCGAGCGGGCCACCGACTGGGACGACGTCCTGCCCGCCCTGGCCCCGCACCACCGCGTCTACGCGCTCGACCTGCGCGGCCACGGTGACAGCGGCCGACCCGGCCGGTACGCCGTCGAGCTGATGCGCGACGACGTGCTCGGCTTCCTGGACGCCCTCGGGCTGGAGCGGGTCGACCTGCTCGGGCACTCGATGGGCGGCGTGGTCGCCTACCTGGTCGCCCAGGAGCGGCCCGAGCGGGTCGCCCGGCTGGTGCTGGAGGACGTCCCCGCCCCCCAACCGCGCCCGGCGAGCCCCGTGCCCGACCGGCCCGCCGGTCCGATCGACTTCGACTGGGCCGTGGTGAAGGCGGTCAAGGGACGGATGGACCGGCCGGACCCGCGCTGGCTGGAGCGGATGACGGCGATCACCGCGCCCACCCTGGTGGTGGCCGGCGGCCCGGCGAGCCACGTGCCGCAGGACCGGATCGCCGAGCTGACCGGGCTGCTCCCGGACGGGAGGGTGGTCACCGTCGAGGCCGGGCACCTGGTGCACCGGACCCGGCCCGCGGAGTTCGTGGCGGCGGTCGCGCCGTTCCTGGAGCCGGCGGGGTCCTGAGGCCCCGGCCGGCCGCTCCCGCGGGTCCGGCCCGGACCGGCGGGAACGGCCGGACCGGGGCCGGGCCCCGGGGGGCGTCAGACCCCGTGCTCGGCCGGGAGCCGGCCCGCACGGATCGCCGCGACCAGCTCGGCGTGGTCCGCCTCGGTGCGGTCCGCGTACGCCACCGCGAACCCGGCGACCGCTTCGTCCAACGCCTCGTTCTTGCCGCAGTAGCCGCTGATCAGGCCGGGGTCCGCGGTGTGTGCATGGGCCCGGGCCAGCAGGGCGCCGGTGATCCGGGCGTAGTCGTCCAGCTGCGCGGGCAGCAGCGCGGCCGGGTCGACGCTGCCCTTGCGGTTGCGGAACTGCCGTACCTGGTAGGGGAGTTCGTCCACCGTGGTCCAGCCGAGCAGGGTGTCGCTGACCACCTGCATGCGCTTCTGGCCGAGCACCACCCGGCGGCCCTCGTGGACCTCCGGCGTCGTCACGGGGTAGCCCGCGCGGGCCAGGTGGGGCAGCAGCACGGACGGCCGCGCCTCCTTCACCTGGAGCACGAGCGGCTGCTCGCGGTGGTCGGTGAGCAGCACCACGTACGAACGGGTGCCGACGCTGCCGGTGCCCACCACCCGGAACGCCACGTCCTGCACCCGGTAGCGGGAGAGCAGCGGGTGCAGTTCGGCCGGGACCGTCCGCACGTACGCGCCGAGCGCGGTGGCGACGGCGGAGGCCGTGTCGTCCGGCACCTCGCTGAGCACCGGGGGCGCCGCCGTGAAGCGGTGGCCGCCGTCCTCCGCCCGCACGGTCGACCTGGCGGCGAAGCGTGCGCTGGTGTTGCCGAGCGCCTTGGCGCCGACCCTCTCCAGGACCTCGGTGAGGTCGTGCGCCTGGGCGAAGGAGACCAACTGCTCGTCGGCGACGGCGTTCCAGGCGTCCAGCGCCGGCAGCTTGGCGAGCGTGCGCATGGTCCGGCGGTACGCGCCCGCCGCGTCGAACGCGGCCCGGCGGGCGGTGGTCTCGTCCGCGCCGACCGCCCGGCCGGCCAGCACCAGGCTGGTCGCGAGCCGCTTGAGGTCCCATTCCCACGGGCCCGGGACGGTCTCGTCGAAGTCGTTGATGTCCATCACCAGGTGGCCGCGGGCGTCGCCGTACAGGCCGAAGTTGGCCGCGTGCGCGTCGCCGCACAGCTGGGCGGTTATCCCGCTGGTGGGGGTGACCGCGAGGTCGGCGGCCATCAGACCGGCCGAGCCGCGGAGGAAGGCGAACGGGGTGGCGGCCATCCGGCCCAGCCTGATCGGCACCAGATCGCTGAGGCGGCCGGCGTTGGACGCCTCGATCGCCGCCACGGCGGACGGGCGGTCGTCGGACGGGGCGAACTCGGCGTGCCGCTCGCGCGGGGTGCGGGTGCGCAGGTCCTTGCCGCGGTCGCGGGACCGGCCGTCCTGGCGCGGCGCGAAGCCCTCGACGGCGAACCGCCGCCCCCGGCCCTGCCCGGCCTCCGTCGTGTCCGCCGCCACCCCGGACCCGTTCACCGCATCGGTCAGCTGCGTCACTGTGCCCCGCCCTGTTCTGTCGTTCCCGCCCGCGACCCGCACGGACCCGGTCCCACACGGACCGGCCAGCAGGTTACCGGGCCGCAGGCGCGGCCCGCCGGGAGGGAGGGACGTCGGGCGGGGCGGCGGCGGTTCCGTACGGTCCGCGGGAGGCGGGGGCGGGGGCGCAGAAGGCGCCGCGGGGAGGCCGTGGCGACACGCCCGGCTCGCGGTCGCCGCCGCGGTCGAGTCCCCGACGTCGGCGGAGCGGCGCCGGCCGTCGGTGCCGGGTCCGGCGGCTGGTTAGGGTACCGGAATGGATGATCTTCGAGGGCGCGGCGCCGTGCGTGCGGTGGCCGTGGTGGCGGCGGTGCTGGCGGTGGCGGCCGGGCTCGGGGTGCGCGCCGCGGTCGGCGGGGAGGTCGCCAAGTACGCCGGGGACGCGCTGTACACGGTGCTGGTGTACGCGCTGGCCGTGACCGCGGCGCCGGGCCTGCGGCCGGTCGCGGCCGGGGCGTGGGCGGCCGGGCTGAGCTGGGCCGTCGAGCTGTTCCAGCTCACCGGGGTCCCGGAGGAGCTGGCCCACCGCAGTGCGCTCGCCCGGCTGGTGCTCGGCTCCACCTTCAACCCGCCCGACCTGCTCTGGTACCTGGTCGGTGCGGTCCTGGCCGCGCTCGCGCACGCGGGTGCGGGGCGGGCCGGCCCGGCCGGCCGCCGGGTCTGAGGCAGCCGCGGGCCGGGTGCCACCGCCGGTCGGGGCGCGGCGGTGGCGCGGCGGTGGCTCCGGACGGATCCGGGGGCCGGTGGTCCGGTGGTCCGGCCGAGTCTCCGACGGGGCGTCAGAGCGGCATGAGCTCCGGCCGCTTGGCCTCGACGTGGTCGCCCGAGGACTCGCCGCGCAGGCGGCGGCCGACCCAGGGGATCAGGTACTCGCGGGCCCACTGCAGGTTCTCGCGGCGCTGCTCGGCGGGGGACGCCACCGGCAGGACCGGCCAGGGCGCCTCCGGGTCCTGCGCGGTGCGCAGGCCCAGCGAGCGGGCGGCCAGCAGGGCGACCCGCTGGTGGCCCTCCGGGGAGAGGTGCAGGCGGTCCTCGCTCCAGGCCCGGCGGTCCTGGACGGCGCGGAGCGACCAGAGGTCGGCCACCTTGCAGCCGTGCCGGTCGGCGACGGCCCGCATGTGGCTGTTGTAGGTGGCGATCTTGCCGCGGAGGTGCTTCAGCAGCGGCACGCCGCGGGTGTCGAAGCCGGTGCAGATGAGTACCGTCCCTGCCGCCTCGACGAGTTGGACGACGGCGGCCTCGAACCGCTCGGCCACCTCGTCCGGGTCGCTGCCGGGTCGCAGGATGTCGTTGCCGCCGGCGCAGAAGGTCACCAGGTCGGGCCGGATGCGCCGGGCCTGCGGCACCTGCTCGGCCATGACCTGGTCGAGCAGCCGGCCGCGCACCGCGAGGTTGGCGTAGCGGAAGTCGCCCGGGGGCTGCCCGTCGGCGAGCAGCCCGGCGAGCCGGTCGGCCCAGCCGGCGAAGGCACCGCCGACGCCGGGGTCGTTCAGGCCCTCGGTGAAGCTGTCCCCGATGGCGACGTACGAACTGAGGTCAAGGGTCTCCTGGAGATTCGGCATGAAGGAGATAGTTCACTGTCTCAAGTAACCTACGCCACCGTAGGTGGCCGGTGGCGGTACGTGAGATCGGCCACGTACCGTTCGGGGAGCCCTCCGGCGGTGGGCGGGGGTGGTCCGGGAGGTCGGCGACGGGGCGGGCCGTACGACCGGGCGGGGCGTCAGGAGGTCTACGGCGGAGACCGGTTGCCGGTCTCGCGGGGCGGCGGCCCTTCCGCTTCCGCGGCCCGGTGACCGGCGGGCCGCCCGCCCTTCGGGCCGGTCGGAGTCGGGCGGGTGGGTGCGCTCCCCGTGCGCCGGGGGACGCGCCGGCGGATGCGCCGGGTGCGCGGGGGACTGCGTCGTCCGGTGTTCCCGCGCGGGTGTACGAACGGCGCCGTCCGGGCAGCGGCCCTCTGGACTGCGCGGCACGGTCCCGGCGCCCGACCGGACACCTCGCCCGGCGGCCACCGCCCCGCAGCCGTCACCGAGCACCGAGCACCCCGAACCCCTCACCCCCGGACGGCGGAGGTCGCCGCATGCCGAACCGAATCCCGGAGCGCGCCGCGAAACCGCGGCGCTACCTGATGTGCCGGCCGACGTACTTCACGGTCGACTACACGATCAACCCCTGGATGGACCCGTCCCGGCCCACCGACACCGAGCTCGCCGTCCTCCAGTGGGAGCGGCTGCGCGCGCTGTACGGGCGGCTCGGCCACACCGTCGAGCTGATCGATCCGGTGCCCGGGCTGCCCGACATGGTCTACACGGCCAACGGGGCGACCGTGCTCGGCGGCCGGGCGCTGGTCGCGACCTTCCGCCACCCCGAGCGGGCCGGCGAGTCGGACGCCCACCAGGCCTGGTTCCGGGCCGCCGGCTACCGCGAGGTGCAGCGGGCCGGGCACGTCAACGAGGGTGAGGGCGACCACCTGGTGGCCGGTCGCCGGGTGCTGGCCGGCACGGGCTTCCGCACCGACCCGGCCGCGCACGCCGAGGCCCGCGCGCTCTTCGGCGTCCAGGTGCTCAGCCTGACCCTGGTCGACCCGCGCTTCTACCACCTGGACACCGCGCTGGCCGTCCTCGACGAGGACCAGGTCATGTACTACCCGGAGGCGTTCACCCCGGACAGCCAGGCACTGCTGCGCAGCCTCTACCCGGACGCGATCCTCGCCGACCGGGCCGACGCCGAGGTGTTCGGGCTGAACGCCGTCTCCGACGGGCGCCGGGTGCTCCTGCCGGAGGCCGCCAAGGCGCTGGCCGCGCGGCTGACCGAGCAGGGGTACGAGCCGGTACCGGTCGACGTCTCCGAGCTGCTCAAGGGCGGCGGCGGCCCCAAGTGCTGCACCCTGGAGCTGCGCCCCGCGTAGGGCGGGCCCGGCCGGGCAACGCGGATCCGCCCGACCCGGCCGGGCGCCCGGCCGACCTGACCGCCCGGCCGACCTGACCGCCCGCCCCGGAGGCCCGCCCCGGAGGCCCGCCCCGGAGGCCCGTTCCGAAGGCCCGTTCCGGCCCGGCAGAACCGGCAGATCGGGCAGACCGGGAGAGCTTGACCTCAACCGCGCTTGAGCTTCTAGGGTCCAGACATGATCTTCACCGCGAGGGAACTCGCCTACCTGGCCGCCCAACCGCTGGCGCGTCTGGCGACCATCGGCCCCGACGGCCGCCCGCAGGTCCGTCCGGTGGGCTTCCGGCTCAACGACGACGGCACCATCGACATCGGCGGACCCGACATGGCCCGCAGCCGGAAGTACCTGAACGCGCAGGCCCGCCCCGAGGTCGCCGTGCTGGTGGACGACATGGCCCCGGCCGACGACCCGGTCGTTGGCGGGTGGGGGCGCGGCGTCGAGATCAGGGGGGAGGCCGAGACGCTGGCGGTGGAGGTGCCGCCGGTGGCGCCCGGCTACTTCAGCCGGGACATCATCCGCGTCCGCCCGCGCCGGGTCGTCGCCTGGAACCTGGGGGAGCGGGGGACCTTCGCGCGCGACGTCGGGTGAACCCGGCCCGTCACCGGGGCGTGGCCAGGACGACCTCCAGGGTGCGCGGACCATGCACGCCCTCCACCCGGTTCAGCTCGATGTCGCTGGTGGCGGACGGGCCGGAGATCCAGGTCTGAGGTCGGGCCGGGTCGAGTCGGGGGAGGGCGAGCGGGACGGACGCGACCACCTGGCCGGGTGCCAGGACGACGCAGACGTGGTGGTCCGGGACGAGGCTGAGCAGCCGGCGGCCCTGCCCCGGGCCGCCGTCCAGGACGAGCGTGCCGGTCTCGGCGATCGCCAGGGCGCAGCCGGTCACCACGCTGTCGACGGCGTCCAGCCGTGCGGCGGTGAGGGCTCCGCCGGGGCCGCCGTCCGGCAGCGGGCGGGCCGAGGCGGCGGCGGTCCAGCCGGGCGGCAGGCCCGGCGGGACGGCCACGGTGCGGGAGCCCCGGGCGTCGAGGAGGGCGCCGATGACCTCGGGCAGGCGGTCGACGGTGCAGCGGTGGACCAGGGCCCGGTAGTCGGCGAGGTTGTGGTGGAGCAGGTCGATCAGCGCGTCCGGATCGTCCGTGCGGACGTGGCTGCGGAGGTAGTCCCGGGGGACGGGCTCCTCCGTCGTGGCGCGGGCGCCGGGGCGGCTGTCGGGCGGGCTGCCGGGAGGGCTGCCGGGGCGGACCGCGGCGCGGATCCGGGACAGGATCGCCTCGCGCGATCCGCCCGTCGGTCGGTCGCTCATGTGCGGTTCCTCCGCCACCAGTCGCGGAACGGTTCGGGCGGGACCGCCGGCAGCTCGCGGGTGTCGGTCCAGGCGCGGCCCGGGCCCGGGAGCCGGCGCGGGTGGAACCGGCGGGTCCGGGCGGCGGCCCGTTCGGCCGCCCGGAGCAGGGCCGGTCGGTCGAGGACGTAGGTGGCGGCGGCGACGGCGGCGCGTTCCAGCCGGTGCCCGGGCCGGTCGGTGACCCGCTCGCGCAGGTGGACCAGGACCTCGGGGATGTCGATGGCCACCGGGCAGACCTCGTAGCAGGCCCCGCAGAGCGACGACGCGTACGGCAGTGAGGCGTCCAGCTCGGTGGTGACGCCGCGGAGTTGCGGGGTGAGGATGGCGCCGATCGGGCCCGGGTAGACCGAACCGTAGGCGTGCCCGCCGGCCCGCTCGTACACCGGGCAGACGTTGAGGCAGGCCGAGCAGCGGATGCAGCGCAGCGCCTGGCGGCCGGTCGGGTCGGCGAGGGCGGCCGTCCGCCCGTTGTCGAGCAGGACGAGGTGGAACACGGACGGGCCGTCCGCGCCGGCCCCGGTGGCTCCGCCGGCCCCGGCGCCCGCGTCGCCGCCCCCGGCGGTGCCGGTCCAGAACGAGGTGTACGGGTTCATCCGCTCGGCGGTGGAGGAGCGGGGCAGCAGTTGGAGGAAGATCTCCAGGTCCCGCCAGGTCGGCACCACCTTCTCGATGCCGACCACCGAGATCAGGGTGCGCGGCAGGGTGAGGCACATCCGGCCGTTGCCCTCGGACTCCACGACCACCAGGGTGCCGGTCTCGGCGACCATGAAGTTGGCTCCCGAGACGGCGACTTCGGCGCGCAGGAACTTCTCCCGGAGGTGGAGGCGGGCCGCCTCGGCGAGGTCGGCGGGTGCGTCGGAGAGTCCCTCGGGGGCGGGGCGGCCCCAGTCGGCCATCCGTGCGGCGAAGATCTCGCGGATCTCGCCGCGGTTGCGGTGGATCGCCGGGACCAGGATGTGCGAGGGCCGGTCCTCGCCCAACTGCACGATGAGCTCGGCGAGATCGGTCTCGTACGCGGTGATCCCGGCGGCGGCGAGTGCCTCGTTGAGGCCGATCTCCTGGGTGGCCATCGACTTCACCTTGACCACCTCGCGCTCACCGGTGGCCCGGACCAGTCCGGTGACGATCCGGTTGGCCTCGTCGGCGTCGGAGGCCCAGTGCACGGTGCCGCCGGCGGCGGTCACGGCCTGCTCCAACTGGACCAGGTAGCGGTCGAGATGGCGCAGGGTGTGGTCCTTGACGGCCTTGGCGGCTGCGCGCAGCTCGGTCCAGTCGGAGAGTTCGGCGACCGCGCGGGCCCGCTTCTCCCGGATGGTGCGGGTGGCGTGCCGGAGGTTGGCGCGCAGCCGCTCGTCGGCCGTGGCAGCGGCGGCGGCCTCCGGGAAGGCGGGAGCGGCCGGTACGGCGGGCATCCCGGGCATCCCCAGGAAGGTGTTCACGCCGCCCGCCAGGGCTCGGCCTCGGTGCTGGCGAGGATCTCGGCGAGGTGGAGCGGGCGCAGCGGCGCGCCCTGGCGGCGGAGGGTGCCGTCGAGGTGCAGGAGGCAGGAGTTGTCGCCGCCGCAGAGCACCTCGGCGCCGGTGGCCAGGGCGCTGCGGACCTTGTCGGCGGCCATCGCCGCCGAGACCGCAGGGTTCTTCACCGCGAACGTCCCGCCGAAGCCGCAGCACTCCTCGGCGCCCGGCAGTTCGACCAGTTCGAGCCCCCGGACGGCCCGGAGCAGCCGCCGCGGCCGCTCGCCGAGGCCGAGCAGTCTCAGTCCGTGGCAGGAGGGGTGGTAGGTCACGGTGTGCGGGAACCACGCGCCGACCTCCTCGACGCCGAGGACGTCGGTCAGGAACTCGGTCAGCTCGTACACCCGTGGTGTCAACTCCGCTACCTCGCGGACGAGTTCGCTGCCCGCCCGGGCGGCGATCCGCGGGTAGGCGTCGCGGACCGTCGCCACGCACGAGCCGGAGGGCGTCACCACGTGGTCGTAGCCGGCGAACGCCCGGGCGGTGCGCCGCACCAGCGGCTCGCAGGCCCGCCGGTAGCCGGTGTTGTACTGCGGCTGGCCGCAACAGCTCTGCCCGGGAGGGAAGTCGACGTCGACGCCGAGGCGCTCCAGCAGCCGCACGGTGGCGATCGCGGTGGACGGGTACAGCGCGTCGTTGACGCAGGTGGCGAACAGCGCGACGCGCAACGGTCCTCCCCGGGCCCTCGGTCGGCGTCCCGGTGACGGCGACGGTGGTCGGCGGCGGCCGGGGCCGCCCCGGGGCCGCCCCGGCACCGGACCGGCCGGCCCGTCGGTGATCGTACCGAGCGGGCCGGCCGGGCGGCAGGGCACCACGCCGCGGGCTGTGCCGCGGGGGCGCGGCGCCGGAGCGGGGCCGGGCGGGGCGGTCGTGCTCAGGCGTCCCGGCCGAGCCAGAGGTCCGGACCGAACACCTCGTAGTGGATGTCGGCGGCGGGGACGCCCGCCGCCAGCAGCTGCCCCCGCACCGAGCGGAGGAAGGGCAGCGGGCCGCACAGGTAGGCGGTGGTCCCGGTCGGGACCTCGACCGTCGACAGGTCGACCAGGCCGGTGCGGTCGGCGGGCCAGTCGCCGAGCGGCCGCTCGTAGAAGACGTGCGCGGTGCCGGCCGGGAGCTTGGCGGTGAGCCGGGTGAGGTCGGCGCGGAAGGCGTGCGAGAGCTGGTCGCGGTCGCCGTGGACGGTGACCACCCGGCGGGTGGAGCCGGTGGCGGCCAGGTGGGCCAGCATGGCGGTGATCGGGGTGTTGCCGATGCCGGCCGACGCGAGCAGCACCGGCCCGTCGCCGTCGGCCGGCGTGACGTCGCCGAACGGCGGCGCGACGTCGAGGACGTCCCCGGCGCGCAGGTGGTCGTGCAGGTGGTTGGAGACCTCGCCGGCGGGTGCGTCCGGGCGGTCGGCGGTGGCACGCTTGACGGTGAACCGGAGCGCGCCGTCCGGGGCTCCGGAGAGGCTGTACTGGCGGATCTGTCGTGCGCCGTCGGGCAGTTCGGCACGCACCGAGACGTACTGGCCGGGCCGGGACGCCGGCAGCGGGCGGCCGTCGGCCGGTCGGACGAGGTAGCTGGTGACGTCGTCGGTCTCCTGCTGCCGGTCGATCACGGTGTACGGGCGCCAGAGGTCGGCCGGGTCGCCCTGCTGGACGGCGACGGCCTCGGCGCGCAGCCGGTCCTCGACGGCGATCAGCCCGTTGGCCATCAGCCAGTACACCTCGTCCCAGGCGGCGGCGACCTCGGGGGTGACGGCGTCGCCGAGCACCTCGACGATGGCGGCGAACAGGTGCTCGTGGACGATCCGGTACTGGTCGTTGCTGATGCCGACCGACACGTGCTTGTGCGCGATCCGGGCCAGCAGCGCGTCCGGGCGGCCGTCGGGGTCGGCGATCAGCGCGGAGGCGAAGACGGCTATCGAGCCGGCCAGCGCCTGCCGCTGGCTGCCGTTGGCCTGGTTGCCCCGGTTGAAGAGGTCGCGCAGCAGCTCCGGGTGGGCGGCGAACATCCGGTCGTAGAAGAGCGGGGTGATGGAGCCGATCGCACCGCCCACGACGGGCAGGGTGGCTTCGACGACCTCGGCGGACTTGGCGGACAGCATCGGGTTCGCTCCAAATTGGTATGTGAGAGTCGTATTATCGGCCGCGCGGATGCGCGGACGGGTGCGGCGTGCGGAGGCGCGGGTCCGGCAGGTGCGGGCCCTGGGGCCGGGCTGGGAACGGGTGTCAGCCGGGGGGTCTGCGGGAGAGGCCGAGCAGGACCGGCCCGGTCGGGGCGGCGACCAGGTCGCCGATCGAGAGCGGGTCGAGGGTGGTGAAGAACGCCTCCTGCGCGGAGCGCAGCACTCCCCGCAGGCGGCAGGCCGCGCGCAGCGGACAGGGCGGCTCGTCCTCGCAGCCGACCACGTCACCCACCCCTTCCAGCTCGCGCAGCAGCAGTCCGAGGGAGCCGGTACGGCCCGCCGCGGTGAGGGTCAGCCCCCCGCCGCGGCCGCGTCGCGCCTCCACCACGCCGAGGTGCTGCAGCCGGCTGACCACCTTGGCGGCGTGGGTGTACGGCACGCCCACCGCCTCGGCCACCTCGCGGGTGGTCGGGTTGGCCTCCTCGTCGAGGACGGCCAGCCGCATGGCGATGCGGAGGGCGATGTCGGTGCTCTTGGTCAGCCTCACGTTCGAGAGGCTAGCGAATGCGACTGCAGGACTCCAATTTTCTGCACACGGGGTGCGGGCCGGCCCCGCTGCCCGCGCGGGCAGCGATCAGGGCAGCGATCAGGGCAGCGATCAGGGAAGTGATCCGGACGGTGGTGGGGGCGGTGCGGGTCGGGTCGGTGCGGCGCAGGGGGCCGACGTGGCCGCAGAAGCGGGCCGGAGGCCGCTCGGGGCCCCGTCCGAGGGGCCGCCCGGCGGTCCGCCCCGGGGCCCGGAACTCGCGGCCACCGCCCGCGGATTACGGTTACCATGCGCACCATGGGTCCGCCGCCCGGCTGATCGCCGGGGCCGGGCACGGGTGACACGGAAACGACAACGGGGTCGAAGGGGAGGGCGAGGATGTCGCGCGCTGACTGGGTATCGGGGGACCGGGGCGGGGAACAGACCGGGTGGACGGGCGTCGACCTGCGGATGGACGTCCCGCACTCGGCGCGGGTCTACGACTACCTCATCGGCGGCAAGACCAACTTCGAGCCCGACCGGGTCGCCGCCCACGCCTCCGTCAAGGCCTGGCCGGCCCTCCCGGTCTCGATGCGGACGACCCGCACCTTCATGGAGCGCGTCGTCCGCCACCTGGCGGAGAAGCACGGCGTGCGGCAGTTCCTGGACATCGGGACGGGCATCCCCACCTCGCCCAACGTGCACGAGATCGCCCAGGGCGTCGCGCCGGATGCGCGGGTCGTCTACGTCGACAACGACCCGATCGTGCTGACCCACGCGCGCGCCCTGATGTCCAGCACCCCGGAGGGCCGCACCGCCTACCTGGACGCCGACCTGCGCGACGTCGACTCGATCCTGGACTCGCCGCGCCTGCGCGAAGTGCTCGACCTCTCCCGGCCGGTGGCGCTCTCGCTGATCGCGATCGTGCACTTCGTGCTGGACGGGGACGACCCGCAGGGCATCGTCCGCCGGCTGATGGACCGGCTCGCCCCCGGCAGCTTCCTCGCCCTGACCGTCTTCACCGGCGACACCGACCCGGTCGGCGTCGGCGGCGTCGGTCGCGAGTACAACGCCCGGGGCATCCCGCTCCAGATCCGGGACAAGGCCGAGACCCTCGCCTTCTTCGACGGCTACGACCTGCTCGACCCCGGGGTCACGCTGGTCCACCACTGGAACCCGGACCCGGACGCCGCGCCGGTGCGGGACGCGAGCATCGCGATGTACGGGGGCGTGGCCGTCAAGCGCTGAACCGCGGCGCCGCCGGGCCGGGGGAGGCGGCGCGTTCGCCTCAGCTGTTCCGCAGGATCCGGTAGGCCGTCCCCGGGTGGACCCGCAGCAGTGCGAGCAGCGTCCGTGAGACGCCGACCGCGATCACCGGCCGGCCGCGCTCCAGCCCGCGGACGACGGCCCGGGCGGCCAGGGCCGGCGGGATCTTGCGGGCGGCGCCCTCGCGGCCGGCCGTCATCGGCGTGTCCACCAGGGGCAGCACCACCTCCTGGACCCGGAGCCACGGGGTCTCGTCCTCGGCCCGGTAGCGCAGCGACCGGAGCAGGGTGTGCACGGCGGCCTTGGTCGCGCAGTAGACCGGTGCCGACTTCTTGGGCGCGTAGGCCAGGCCCGAGGTCACCGCGACGAAGGCCGTCTCGCGGCCCGGGCCGCCGCCGCGGGCGGCGCCCCTGCGGGCGCTCCCGGAACGGCCCGGGTCCCCTGCGCTCCCGGCGCTCCCGGCGGCGGGGCCGGTGAGGTGGGGCCAGCTCGCGGCGGCCAGTTCGACCACCGAGCGCAGGTTGACCGCGAGCTCCTGCTCGGCGAGCGCCAGGACCTCGAGGTCCGGCCCCCGGGTCAGGTCGATCAGGTGCTGCACGCCCGCGTTGGCCACCACGACGTCGAGTCCGCCGAGGAACCCGGCGGCGAGGTCCACCACCCGCGTCGCCTCGCCCGCCACCGCGAGGTCGGCGGTGAACGACCCGAGGCCGGCCCCCGACCGGTCCGCCCGCCGTCCGCAGGTCACCACCCTCGCCCCGGCGGCGGTGAGGGCCCCGGTCAGGGCGAGGCCGACCCCGCTGGTGCCGCCGGTGACGAGGATGCGCTTTCCGTTCACGTTCATGGCGGCCAGCCTGGGGCCGGGTGCGGGCGCCGGCTTGTACCAGTGCGCCACCGCCGCGGGCCCCGGCAGCCGCCGGTAGCATCGCGCCGTGCCCACCGCCGTACGGGAGATGGCGCGGACCGTCCACCCGGAGCTGGCCGGCGCCGCGCTCGCCGCGCTGCTCCGGCACGGGTCCGGGCCGCTCGGGCCGGCCGGGCGGACCGTGCGTCGGCTGCTCGCCGCCGGTGCCCCGGTGCCCGAGGGCGTGCACCGGGAACTGCTGGGTGCGCTGTACGGCTGCGGACGGGAGGCGGTCTCCGACGCCGGGCGGCTGCTCTTCGAGCGGCCGCGGGATCCGCTGCTGCGCGCGCTGATGACGGGGGGCGACATGGCCGCGCTGATCGCCCGCGCCCGTCCGGTCGAGCTCTGGCTCCACGTCGGTCACCGGACCAGGACGGTGCTGCGGCCGGGAGAGCTGACGGTCAGTCACCGGCGTTACCTGGGGGGTGATCCGGTGTCCGCCGAGAGCGTCTTCGTCTGCGCGGTGCACACCGCCGCCGTGGCGGCCGTGACCGGACGCCCGGTCGAGGTGGCGCTGCTCGCCGCGGACGGCGCCGTCCTGGCACCCGACGCACCCTGGCGGCCCGGTCCGGCGCCCGCCGTCCGGGGGTGGCGGCTGCGGTGGGACGAGCGGGCCGGCCCGCCCGGTCCCGCCCGGCCCTCCACCGCCGGGGCGTCCGCCACCGGCCTGCCGGGTGCGGCACGGGAACTGATCGCGGGAGAGCCGGCGGCGGACTGGCGGCTCTCCGCCGTGGCCGCCGCACTGGGCGTCGCGCCGCGTACCCTGCAGCGTTCCTTCACCCGGGCGGGGACGACCTTCCAGGCCGAACTGGCCGCCGTCCGGCTGGACGTCGCCGGCCACCTGGTCCGCCGGACCCGGCTGCCGCTCGCCGAGATCGCGGCCGCCGCCGGCTTCACCGACCACCCGCACCTGACCCGCCGCTTCCGTGCGCACCACGGCTGCGGGCCGGCCGAGTTCCGCCGCCGGGGCGCCGGCGGGACCGAGTGACGGAAGGGGTGTGGAGAGAGCCGTGTACCCCCGAGGTGCTGTCTGCCAATAGCGGGAGAACAGTTGCGCCAGGCGGCGGCAGGGCCTTGACGGGCCGGTGTTTCACCGGAATGCTGATCGAGGCACCGAGCGGTCGAGGGTGCCCGGGGGCGGCTCTGCGGAACAACGAGCCGGGGTGCCTCGTCGAATCCTGCACAGCCCGGCGTGGATCTGCCGGGATCGGTCCACGGGGGGAGGCGGAAATGAACGGACGGTTCGGCGGTGTGCTGCGCGGCGCACCCGGACGTTGTCCCGGCCGCCTGCTCCCCGCTGCGCCGGGCGGGTGTTAGAGCCTCACACACGTATCAGCGTGCGACGCCGACTGGTCGCGCCGGAAGCCGGGGGAGCGGTGACCGGGGGCGAACGGTCGGCGCACAGGTGCGCCATCGCGCAATGGCGGGTTGTTCATGGCCAGTAGGGGGACTGTTTCAATGGCGAAACCGCGAGTTCTGGTTATTGGAGACAGCATTCGGCTTGTCCGGAAAGCCGGGCCGGCGAATGTCGACGTCGTTTATGCGCAGAAGCCTTCGCAATTCGATCCGGCGGTCGTCCCGCATTGCGATCAATTGTTGTTGGTGAATTATCAGCACGTGCCGACCGTCGTCGCTCTGGCACGGGCGCTGCACGGGGTGCGGCCCCTCACCCGCGTCGTGACGCAGACGGAGGCGGCGCAGCTGGTCGGCGGGCACCTGGTCGACCTGCTGGGGCTGCCGGGGAACGGCGCCCGCACGACGCGTCTGCTGCACGACAAGTCGGTGATGCGCGCGCTGCTCAACGAGCAGGGGATCGCGGCGGTGCCGTTCGTGGTCAATCCCACCCGCGAGGAGTTGGCGGAGTTCGTCGCGGCGCACGGTGCGGCGATGGTGAAGCCGACCAAGGGCTCGGGCAGCCTGGGGGTGCGGCCGGTCGGCTCGGTCGACGAGGTCGACGAGGTGTGGGCCTGGTGCGAGGAGTTCGGCATCGGGGACTTCCTGGTCGAGAAGCTCCTGGTGGGACCGGAGTTGAGTGTCGAGGCCTTCTCGGAGGCGGGTCGGCACACGGTCGTCGCGGTGACCGCGAAGGACACCGAGGGCGGGGTCGTCGAGCTCGGGCACGTCGTGCCGGCTTCCTTCGACGGCGAACAGCTCTCCGCCATCAGGGACCTGACGGTACGTCTGCTGGATGCGGTCGGCCTCCAGGACGGGCCCTCGCACACCGAGATGATCCTCACGGCCGAGGGGCCGCGGATCGTCGAGTCGCACTGCCGGCGGGGCGGGGACTTCATCAACGACCTCGTGCGCCTGGTGTACGGCGTGGACCTGGAGGAGGCGACGTACCGGCTGGCCGGACCGTCCGCCCCTCTGGCCGATCTGCGGCCGGCGCGGGGCGCTGCGGCGGTCCGCTTCCTCACGGCCGCGCCCGGGACGGTCGTCTCCGTGGCGGGGCTGGCCCGGGCGCGGGAGCTCGACGGTGTGGTCGTGGCCGCCGTGAGTGTCGAACCAGGTTCCGTCGTCAGTGAGTTGCGCTGGTCGGAGGACCGGTGCGGGCACGTCATCGTGCAGGCCGAGAGCGCCGAGGCGGCGGTCCGGCTGGCCCGGAAGGCGGCCGAGTGTATCGAGATCGTCACCGAGCCCGCCCCGGCGGCGGCCGAGCGACCGGCCACGCTGGACGGGCTGCTGGGCGAGTTCGACGAAGTCCTGGACCCCTTCGAGGCGTAGCCCGAGGCGCGGTCCGGGGTGTGGTTCGAGGCACGGCCGGGCGGCTCGCCGCCCGGCGGTGACGGTCGGACGCCCCCGTCGGCCTCCGCGTCCTGACTCCCGCGTCCTGCCCCGTGCCGGGGGCGCCGAGCGGCGCCCTCCGGCCGCCGCCCCGTCGCGCCCGGACCCGGGTCCGGGGCCGGCCCCCGGGGCGGTCCGGGTGCGACGGGGCGGGGTGGCCGTCGGGCCTGAAACCCGTGCGGCGTTCGGTAGTTGTTCGGCAGGCGTTCCACCGCCGGCCGACCCCGCAGTCTTGAGTTAGACAAACCAGTCCATTCGCGGCAGATGGAATGTCATGACCCTGATATCCAGCACGCAAGACGACGGTTCCCTCTCCTACACCCAGGAGAGCCTGTGGCTGTTCCACCACCTGGCTCGCCCCGACGAACCCGCGTACAACGAATCCCTGGCCTTCGAGCTGGCGGGCAAGGTCGACCCGGCCGCCGTACGCGGCGCCGTCCGGGCGGCCGTCGAGCGGCACGAGGCGCTCCGCACCCGGTTCCGCGCGGCCCCGGACGGCCTGCCGCGCGCCGAGGTCCTCGCAACGGTCCCGGACACGCTGGACTTCACCGACCTGCGGACGCTGGAGCCCGCCGAGGCCGACGCCCGCGCGGAGCACCTCCTGGCCGACCACCACCACCGGCCGTTCGACCTCGGCGCGGCTCCGCTGCTGCGCACCCTCCTGGTCGCCCTGCCCGAGGACCGGTGGCTGCTGACACTGACGGCCCATCACATCGTGGTCGACGACTGGAGTCTGCGCCTCGTCCTGGAGGAGGTCGGCGAGGACGTCCGGGCGATCACCGAGTCGGGGCACCCGGTGCGGCGCCCCGGACCGGCCGCCACGTTCCGCGACTTCGTGCGGAGCAGCAGGGCGGCCTTCGAGCGCGGCGAGTACGCCGAGCAGATCGAGGCCTGGCGGCACTCGCTGGCGCACAGCCCGGACCTGCTCGGCATGCCGCTGGATCGCCCCAGACAGGCCCGGCCGACCTTCCGCGGCAGCAGCCGTACGCTCACCGTGCCGCTCACCGAGGTCGAGCCGCTGCTGGAGGCGGGCCGGCGCGAGTGCCGGGCCACGGCCTTCCCGGTCTTCCTGGCGGCGTACGCGGCCCTGCTCAACCGGTACACCGGCCAGGACGGGTTCGCCATCGGCACCACGGTCCTGAACCGGCCGACCGAGGCGGACCTGTCGCTGGTCGGCTGCTTCGTGAACACGCTCCCGCTCGCCCTGCCCGTCGACCGGGAGGCGCCGTTCCGCGACCTCCTGGAGGCGGCCCGGGAGGCGACCGACCGGCTGCTCGACGACGGCGACGCCCCGTACCCCAAGGTGCTGGAAGCCCTCGGTGCCGAGCGGGCCGTCAACCACAACCCGGTGTTCCAGACCATGCTGACCCTGCTCGGGCCGGAGCCGGAGCTGGACCTCGGTCCCGAGACCACGGCCCGCTACCGCCCCGTGCGCCGGACCGCCGCCAAGTTCGACCTGATGCTCTACATCGCCCGGACGGACGGCGGTTACGAGTTCGAGCTGGAGTTCAACACGGACCTGTTCGACCCGGAGACCGCCGAGCGGCTGCTGGGGAACTACGCGCGGCTGCTCAGGGCGCTCGCGACCTCCGTCGACGCCCCGGTCGGCGCCCCGTCGATGCTCGGCGAGGACGAGGAGCGCCTGATCCTCGACACCTGGAACGACACCGCGAAGGCGTACCCGCCGGGCACGGTCGTCGACGTGATCGAGGAGCAGGTCCGCCGCACCCCGGACGCCGTCGCGGTCGAGTACGGCGACCGGCTGCTCACCTACGACCTGCTGAACCGCAGGGCCAACCAGGTGGCGCGGGCGCTGCGCGCCGGGCTCGGCGACGCGCCGGGCGGCGTGTCGCGCGGCCCGTTCGTCGGCGTCTACATGGAGCGCTCCGTCGAGATGGTCGTCGCGCTGCTCGCGATCGTCAAGGCGGGTTGCGCGTACGTGCCGATCGACCCCGACTACCCGGCCGCCCGGATCGAGTTCATGATCCAGGACGCCGGCCTCCCGCTGATCCTCACCCAGGAGCGGCACCGTGCCGCGCTCGAAGCGACGGGCACCGGCGGCGCCGCCCTGCTGGTCCTGCCGGACCCCGCCCTGGACACCGAGGACGACGCGGACCCCGTCCGCGCGCTCCGTCCCGACTCGCCCGTCTACATGATCTACACCTCCGGGTCCACCGGGCAGCCCAAGGGCGTGATCAACCGGCACGACTCGCTGGCCAACCGGCTCCACTGGATGCAGGACGCTTTCGCCCTGACCGGCGAGGACAAGGTCCTGCAGAAGACGCCCTACAGCTTCGACGTGTCCGTCTGGGAGTTCTTCTGGCCGCTCATGGTGGGCGCGGCCGTCGTCGTCGCCGAACCCGGCGGGCACCGGGACCCGGAGTACCTGAAGCGCGTCATCCGCGACCACCGGGTCACCACCGTCCACTTCGTCCCCTCGATGCTCAACGTCTTCCTGGAGGCGGAGGAGCTGACGGAGCACTGCAACTCCCTGCGGCGGGTGGTGTGCAGCGGCGAGGCGCTGCCGCGCAGGACGCTGGAGGTGTTCGCCGGGGCGCTGGACTGCGAACTGCACAACCTCTACGGGCCGACCGAGGCCGCCATCGACGTGTCGCACTGGGCGTGCACCCTCGACTACCCCGGCCAGGTGGTGCCCATCGGCACACCGATCGCGAACGTCCGGCTGTACGTCACGGACCGCCACCAGGTGCTGCAACCGGTCGGCGTGCCGGGCGAGTTGTGCATCGGCGGCGTGGCCGTCGCGGCCGGCTACCACCGCCGGGACGAGCTGTCGGCGAAGGTGTTCCTCGACGACCCGTACGGCACGGAGCCCGGGGCCCGGCTGTACCGGACCGGGGACCTCGCCCGCTTCCTGCCGGACGGCCGGATCCAGTACCTGGGGCGCATCGACAACCAGGTCAAGCTGCGCGGACTCCGCGTCGAGCCGGACGAGGTCGCGGCGGTGCTGCGCGAGCTGCCGGGCGTGCAGGACGCCGCCGTCGTCGTGCACACCACCGGCGCCGCCCAGGCGCTGGCCGCGTACGTGGTGCCCACGGGCGACGGGCTCGACGCGGAGGACCTGCGGTCCCGGCTGCGCGGCCGGCTGCCGGAGTTCCTCGTCCCGCAGTACCTGGTGGCCGTGCCGGACCTGCCCACCACTCCGAACGGCAAGCTGGACCGGCGCGCGCTGCCCGACCCCGTCGCCGCCGGCGCGTCGGCCCGGAGCGCCGCCGCGCTCGCCGGACCTCGTCAGCACGAGGTGGCCCGGGTCTGGCGCGAGGTGCTCGGCGTCGGCGAGGTCGGCGCCGACGACCGGTTCTTCGCGCTCGGCGGCGACTCCATCCTCGCGCTGCGGGTCGCGGCCCGGCTGCGCGAGGCCGGTTACGCCGTGGAACTGCGCGACGTGATCGCCCTGCCCACGGTGGCCGAACTGGCCGCCGCGCTGGAGGAGCGGGACCCGCAGGAGCCGGCCGCCGCGGCGGACCCGGGGCCCTTCGGGCTCGTCGGCCCGGCCGACCGGGCCCTGCTGCCGGCGGACGCCCTCGACGCGTGGCCCCTCACCAGGCTCCAGTCGGGGATGATCTACCACTCGCTGCTGGACGAGGACTCGCCGGTCTACCACGACATCTTCGACTACGAGTTCTCCGGTGAGGCCCGCTCCGGTGAGGCCAGCTCCGGCGAGGCCCGCTCCGGCGGGGCCGAACCGGATGAGGCCGACGCGGAGGTCCGCGCCGGGCAGGTCCGGCAGGCGATCGCCGCGACGGTGGCCCGCCACCCCCAACTGCGCTCCTGCTTCGACCTGGAGCGGTACGGCGAGCCGCTGCAGATCGTCCTGCCGCGGGCCGACGCCGCCGTGGAGGTCGTGGACCTCACCGGACTGGACCGCGGCGGACAGGACCGGGCGATCGCGCAGTGGGTCGAGCAGGAGAAGCTCCGCCCCTTCGACCTGGCGGCCCCGCCGGTCCGGTTCCGCGTCCACCTGCGGGACGCGACACGGTTCAACCTCGGCGTCTCGTTCCACCACCTGATCCTCGACGGCTGGAGCGTGGCCCTCGTGGTGGCCGGGATCCGCGAGCGCTACGCGGAGTTGCTCGCCGGGCGGGAGCCGGCGGAACCGGCCGCGGAACCCGGGTTCGGCGGCTACGTCGCGCTGGAGCGGGCGAGCGCCACGAGCGCTGCGGAGCAGGAGGCCTGGCGGCGCCTGCTCGCCGGGTTCCCCGCCACGCTCCCGGCCGGTCCGCAGCCCGACGGCTCGGTCGAGACGGCGACCCTGGAACGGGACGTCCCGGCGGAACTCGCCGAGCGGCTGCGGCGGAGTGCGGCCGGGCTCGGTGCGCCGCTGAAGTCGGTCTACCTGGCGGCGCACTGCGCGGCACTGGCCGACCTCACCGGCACCGCCCGCCTGATCACCGCCCTGGTCGGCCACGGCCGGCCCGAAGTCCCGGGCGGCACCGAGATGGTGGGCCTGTTCCTGAACACGGTGCCGCTCCCCGTGGAGGTGCCGGAGACGCCCGGGCCCGATCTGGTCGCCGCGGTCTTCGCCGCGGAGCGGGCGGTTCTCCCGCACCGGCGGTTCCCGCTCGCCGAGATCGAACGCCTGCGCGGCGGGCCGCAGTTCGACGTCGTGTTCAACTACACGGACTTCCACGCCTACACCGGTCCGGCGGACGGCGTCCGGATCGACGGCGCCCGGTACTTCGAACTGACCAGCTTCCCGATGGTCGTCCACGTCCACAAGGACCAGTTCGACGGTGTGATGCGGCTGGCGGTCTGCCACGACCCCGGCCGGATCAAGTCCTCCGCCGTCGAGCGGTTCCTGGACGGCCTGCTGGAGGCGCTGGAGTCGCTCGCGGCCCCGGACGCGCCGGGACAGGTCGCCGCCCCGGACACCGGGGAGCCGCTGACGCTCCCGGGCGCCCGGGCGCCGGAGGCCGCACCGGCGGCGCCGCACACGGCGGCGGACGACCGTCCTGCCGGGGCGGAGACGGCGATCGCCGGGATCATCGCCACCGCGCTGGGCGTCGACGCCCTGGCCGTGGACGCCAACTACCTCGACGCGGGCGTCGACTCCATCACGTCGATCCGGATCCTCGCCAAGATCCGCAAGCTGTTCCCGGCGGCCGTCATGCGCGACGTCATCGAGCTGCGCACCGCCCGCGCCCTGGCCCACCGGCTGGAGAGCCGTGACCGGGACGCCGTGCAGGACGAACCCGTCCCGGCGGGTGAGGGCCTTCCGGCACCGACGGCCGATCTGCCGGACGGCGTCGTCGACGCCTACCCGGCCACCGCCATGCAGCTCCAGATGATCGGGGCCACCCGGCGGGACCCGGCCCAGTCGGCCTACCACGACGTGTTCGCCTACACCGTCCGGCTGCCGCTGGACGAGCAGGCCCTGCGGGAGGCGCTGCGGCGGGCGACCGCATCCACCGCGACCCTGCGGACGGCGTTCCTGCTGGACGCCCGGCCGGTGCCGCTGCAGCACGTCCACGCCGCGGTCGAACCCGACCTCGTGGTCGACGCCACCGGGCGGCCCGGTGCCGCCGACGAGTGGTTCGAGCGCGAGCGCGGCTCCGGCTTCACCTGGGACCGGCCCGGTCTGATCCGGTTCGCCGCCCACCGGACCGGAGCGGAGGGCTTCGTCCTCTCGTTCGGCTTCCACCACGCGGTGATCGACGGCTGGAGCCTCTCGCTGCTCGTCCGGGACCTGCTCACCTCGTACGCGGCGAGCCTGTCCGGGGACGGGCCCTCCGGGGAGAGCCCGTCCGGGCCGGCGCCGCAGTCGCCGGTGCCGCCCGCTCCCGCCTACCGCGACTACGTCAGGGCGGAGGTCGCGGCCCGCGACTCGCAGCAGTCCCGCGCCTTCTGGCGCGAGGTCCTGCGCGACCACCCCGGGACGCCGCTGCCCCGCTTCGCACCCGACGGCACCGGCAGCCGCTGGACGGAGACGACCCTCACCGTGCCCGCCGGGCAGGAGGCCGCGCTGCGCGAGGTCGCCCGGCAGGCGGGCTGCCCGCCCAAGTACCTGATGCTCGCCGCCCACCTGCGCGTCCTCGCGCTGATCAGCGGTCGGCAGGACGTGGTGACCGGCGTCTTCACCCACGGCCGGCCGGAGGCGGAGGGTGCCGAGCGGATGACCGGCATGTTCCTCAACTTCCAGCCGCACCGGGCCCGGCTGGACGACCGGACCTGGAACGAGCTCGTCGAGGCGGTGTTCCGGGCGGAGGCGCGCGCCCTGCCGCACCGCCGCTACCCGACCGCGGCCGTCGCCCGCGACGTCTCCCACGACCGCGCGGCCGGCCCCGCGGCCGATGTCGCCGCCGGCGCCGACGCCGGGCTCGACGCCCTCGGACGCGTCGCGCTCTTCCCCGCGCTGTTCAACTACACGGAGTTCCCGGCCTACGCCGAGGCCGCCGACGGCGGCGCCGTCATCACGGACGTCCGCTGGTTCGAGCACACCGACGTCCCCTTCCTGGTGAACGTCGGCCGCGACATCGGCCAGTCCCGCCTGGAACTGACCGTCAACGCGGACGGCCGCCTGCTCCCACAGGCGGTGACCGAGGCCGTCGCCAGGCTCAACGTGGCCGTCCTGACCCAGATCACCACCGACCCCACCGGCCGCGTCCTCGACACGACCGACGAGATCCGCGCGATCGGAGCCGAACTCCGGGCGCGACAGCTGCCGACCGACGGAGAGGACACCCAGAACCGATGACCACCACCCGTACCCCCGAGACCGAGCAGGTCCTGACCTTCGAGCAGCCGGACGGCTACCGGACCCACTACCGGGTCTGGGGCCCCGCGCAGGCCGACGACGTCGTCGTCATGCTGCACGGCGGCATGAGCCACTCGGGCTGGCAGGCGCCGCTCGGCACCCGCCTCGGGCAGCTGCCCGGGACGGCCTTCGTCGCCGTCGACTTCCGCGGCTCCGGGCTCAACGACGGCCGCGGGCACATCCCCGCCGGTCAGCTCGCCGTCGACGACATCGCCCACCTGCTGCGCCACCTGAAGGACTCCTACGGCCGGATCCACCTGGCCGGCTGGTGCTTCGGTGCCCAGATCGCCACCGTGGTCGCGACCGGCCTCGCCGGCCAGGAGGTGATCAGCAGCCTGATCATGACCTCGCCCGGCTTCTTCTTCAACGACCGCTACAACGACGTCCTCGACCGCTCCATCGACGCCGCCCTGATCGCGGCGGAGGAGCTCGGACTGACCCCCGAGCCGGACCGCGCCTTCATCCAGATCCCGCTGCGCACCCCGGACTTCACCGACCGCCCGGAGTGGCACGCGTTCATCGACGCCGACGAGCTGCGGCTGCTGCGGATCACCGTGGGCACCATCGACGCCTGGGAGGAGATCGCCGTCCGCTCGGAGAAGGACTTCGCGGGGATCGGTCCGCTCCCGCTGCTGGCCGTGTTCGGCACCCGCGACAAGCTGGTGGACAACGCCCGCGTCCGCGCGTTCCTCGCCACCCACCCGGACCTGCGGGTGCACGAGCTCGACACCGGCCACGCGCTCCAGTTCGAGGAGCCGGACGCCCTGGCCGCGCTGCTCGGGGACTTCATCGGTCACCCGGTGGCGGGCTGATCCCGTGACGGCCGGACCCGAACCCGACATCGACGTGCCCGCGGACCGCGTTCCGGTCGGCGTGCCCGTGGACCGCGCCCCCGACGGCGCACATGACGCCGAACCCGACGGCGCACGCAGCGGTGCGCCCGGGGGCGGCGCACCCTCGGGCGTCAACCGCTACCGCCTGGCGCTGACCACCCCCGGTGCGCTCCGCTTCGTGATCCCCGGGCTCCTCGCCCGGTTCCCGATCGGCATGACGGGCATCAGCATCCTGCTCTTCATCCGTTCCGTCGGGTACGAGTTCGGGACCGCCGGGGCGCTGTCCGCCACCTCCGCCGTGGGCTTCGCGGTGGCCGCGCCCCAACTGGCGCGGCTGGCGGACCGGATCGGCCAGCGCCGGATCCTGCTGGCCTGCGCCGCCGTCGGCGCGGTCGACGGCGCCCTGTTCGTCCTCTCCGCGCTGCGCGGGGCCCCGCTGTGGACGCTGTTCCCCGCCGCGGCGGTGATGGGCGCCGCGACGCCCGCGATCGGCTCGATGGTGCGGGCGCGGTGGAGCGGGCTGCTCTCGGGGTCGCCGATCATGTCGACCGCGTTCGCGCTCGAATCGGTCGTCGATGAAGTGATCTTCATCTTCGGGCCGATCGTCGCCACCTTCCTGGCGACCGGGGTCGACCCGGCCGCCGGGATCGTCTGCTCGCTGGTGCTGGTGTGCGGCGGGAGCGTCCTGCTCGCGCTGGGCACCGCCACCGAACCCCCGAGGTCGACCGGGCCCAGGCCGGCCGGCAGCGCCCTGTTTCTCGGGCCGGTCGCCGTGATCGCCGGGGTCAACCTCTGCTTCGGCGCCATGTGGGGCTCGATCGACATGGCCACCGTCGCCTTCACCACCGAGCTGCACCGCGAGGGGCTGGCCGGCCTGCTGCTGGCCGCCTACGGGATCGGCAGTTCGGTGGCGGGCGTGGCCTACGGGGCCCGCGAGTGGAACCTGTCGACCACCCGCATCCTGCTGGGCGCGACGGCCCTGATGGCGCTCGGCATCGCGCCGATGCTCCTGGTGAACGACGTCGTCGTCGCCGTCCTGGTGCTCTCCCTGGCCGGCGCGTCCTCGGCGCCGGCCATGGTCGCCGGGATGCTGCTCGTCCAGGACGGGGTCCCGGCCTCCCGCCGGACCGAGGCGATGGCCTGGCAGGCCACCGCGATCTGGCTCGGGGTGGCCGCCGGCTCCGCGGTCAGCGGGCGCCTGGCCGACACCACCGGATCGCACGCGGCCTACGGCTGCGCGCTGGCGTTCGGGGGCGTCGCGTTCGCGGTCGCCGCGGCGGGCCGGCAGCGGGTCGCCGTGAAGCCGCTCCCGGAGCCGGCGTGACCGCCCGCCGGCACGTCACCCCGGGGACCGGGGTGCGGGGAGTGGCGCCGGTCCTCGTCCGCGCCTTCCGGTCGTTCCCGCCAGTTCCCGTCCTTCCCGTTCTTCCCGTCCTTCCTGCCCTTTCCACCCGAGGTGGACCGATGACCGACACGAGGTGGACCGATGACTGACACCGCCACCCGGCCCGCGGTGGCCGCGCAGGCCTGGCTGCCGGACCTGATCGAGGCCCGGGCCGCCGAGGCCGCCGCCGCGGCCCGCCCGGCCGTCGCGCTGCGCACCGAGCACGGCGAGGTGGGCTACGCCGAACTCCGGGAACGCGCCGAGCGGACCGCCCGGGACCTCGCCGCCCTCGGGGTCGGTGCCGGCGACATCGTCGGCATCCGGCTGCCCGCCGGCCCCGAGCTGGTCGTCGCGATGCTCGGCGGCTGGTTGGCCGGTGCGGCGTTCCTGCCGATCGACGCGGCCGCCCCGGACGAGTACTGCGCCCGGCTGCTGCGCGACTCCGGCGCGGCGGCGCTCTTCGACCGCTCCGGCGGGCCGGTCGCTCTGGCCGGCGCCCGGCCCGGCGCCGCGGCGGAGCCCGCCGGGGCCGCGGGCGACCGGCCCGCGTACGTGATCTACACCTCCGGCTCCACCGGCACTCCCAAGGGCGTGCTGGTCGGTCACCGGGCGCTGGCCGGTCACACCGCGGCCGTCGTCGACCTGCTCGGCCTGGGCCCCGAGGACGTCGTGCTGCAGTTCGCCAGCGCGGGCTTCGACGTGGCCCAGGAGGAGATCTGGCCCACCCTCGCGGCCGGCGGCACCCTCGCCTTCCGGTCCGGCGGCACGCCCGACGCGGCCCGGCTGGCCGACCGGGTCCGCGCCCTCGGCGTGACGGTCCTCCAACTGCCCACCGCCTACTGGCGGCTGCTGTGCGCCGAGGCCGAGGGCGCCGACCTGGCCGGCTTCGCCGGCGTCCGTACGGTGGTCGTCGGCGGGGAGAGCGCCACCCCCCACGACCTCCGCGGCCACCCGCTGTCAATTAAAAACAACAGACGCAGCCCACGAAAGTATAAGTGTAGATATAGGGGGTGGGCGGGGGATGTAGACGC
>NZ_JBHXDN010000022.1:104039-127824 GCF_042726075.1 Kitasatospora sp. NPDC127035
CCCCGCCTTCGGGGGGGGGGGGGGCGCCGAGGCCGTGGGCGCCGACCGGCCGGGGTGCGCCGGCGCCCTTCCGGGGGCCGGGGGGGGTCCCCGCGCCCCCCCCCCCCACGTCCGCGTCCACCGGCGCGGCCCGCTCGGGCACTGCACCCTGGTCAACGGCTACGGGCCGACGGAGGCCGTGATCACGGCCTCCGCGCTGGTGCTGCCGCCCGACCGGCCGGTGCCCGGCACCACCGGACTGCCGATCGGCGGTCCGGTGGGCGAGCGCCTGCTGCACGTCCTCGACGAGGAGCAGCGCCCGACCCCGGACGGCGTCCCCGGCGAGCTGTGGATCGGCGGCCCGCTGCTCGCGGCCGGCTACCTCCACGACCCCGACCGGACCGCCGACCGCTTCCGGCCCGACCCCTTCGCCGCCGTGCCCGGTCCGTTCGCGGACGTGCCCGGCTCCCCGGCCGCGCCGGACCCGCGGATGTACCGCACGGGGGACCAGGTGGTCCGCCACCCCGGCGGGGACCTGGAGTTCCTCGGCCGGCTCGACAACCAGGTCAAGGTCCGCGGCCACCGGATCGAGCTCGACGAGGTCGACCGTCACCTGCTGGACACCCCGGGCGTGACCGCCGCCGCGGCCGTCACCCTCGACGACGGGGCCGGTGGCCGGACGCTGGGCGCCGGCATCTCGCGCACTCCCGACGGGCCCACCCCCGAGGAGGTCCGCGACCGCCTGCGCTCCCGGCTGCCCGCCTACATGGTCCCGGGCCCGTTCCTCGTCCTCGACCGGCTGCCACTCACCCCCTCGGGCAAGATCGACCGCCGGGCGGTCGCCGCCCTGGCCGCCGCCGAGCACCCCCCGGTGACCGCCGAGGCTGCCCCGGCGGATCCTCGGGACATCCCGGTGGTGGACCAACTGGTGATCCTGCTGGGCGAGTTGCTTCGTGCGCCTGGCTTCGGGCCGGACGACGACTTCCTCGCCCACGGCGGCGACTCGCTGATCGCCCTGCGGGTCAGCGGCGCGTTGCGCGAACGCGGTTGGCGGCTGCGCCCGTCCGAGCTGATGGCGGAGCGCACCGCCCGCGCAGCGGCCGACCGGGCGAGGCCCACGGTGCCTGCGGGCACGCCGTAGCCCGGCGCCCTCAGCCCGCCGCCCCCAGCCCGGCGCCCGTACCGCCGAGCCCGAGCGCGGCCCGCACGCCCTCCGCCGATCGGAGGCGTGTGCGGGCCGCGCACGTCCGGGCGAACGTGCTGACGGTGCGTGAAGTCCGTTTTCCCGCAGAGGAGATCAGGGCCGTTCCGTTTCTGGCATACTCGCACCACCGTCGGCCGGGGGGCTGCGAAGGCGCCGACGGGCCCGTGCGGACTGGAGGGGTACACGGAATGCCGAACAGGGACGCCGAAGCGGGGCGGGGGCCGGCCGGGCCGGGCCGGAACCAGGGCGGGTCGGCCGAGCCGCCCGCGCGCGCGGACGCGCCGCCGATCCACTGGTCGATCTACTTCCTGATCTGTGCCGTCCTCCTCGGCTACACGGCGATGATGGTGTTCCTCGCCGTGAAGCGGGGCGACGCCAACTGGGACCGGCTGGTGTTCCTCTTCGCCGGGCTGGAGGCCATCGTCTTCGCCGCCGCCGGGCTGGCGTTCGGCGGGACGGTGCAGCGCGGCGCGCTCACCGCGGCCCGGGAGGACGCGGCGAACGCGCGGGCCGAGGCCGGCCGCCAGGGGGCGGCGGCCGAGGCCGCGCGCGGCGACAGCGAGGTCCTGAACGGTCTGCTGACCGCCATCTCGCTCGGTGCCGACGCCGAGCGCGGCGGGACGGCGGGGAAGGCCGGCCCGGGTGCCCCGCGGGCCGCCGAACTGCCGCCGGGAGCCCAGGAAGCCCGGCCGTCCGCCGCCGCCCCGCGGTCGTGGAGCATGGTCGAACTGGAGCAGTTCGCCCAGGCGTTGCGGGAGCGACGGGTAGGCTGAGCCTGGTGGACGCCGACGAACCGGGGTGGCTTCCGCCCTTCACGACCCTGATTCGGATCGGCGAGGCGAACGCCTCGGGCGCCCATCCGACCCTTCTCGCCTTCGGACCCGCGGAGGAGGGCGGCTCACCCCGCCCGGTCCACCAGGGCGCCGCTTTCACCGACGAGTGCCTGTCCGCGGACGACCGCAGCCTCTGCCGGGACCTCTTCGAGACCGGGGCGCCGCTGCCCGAGGCCGTCCGTACCGTCGCCGGCCTGTTGCGGGACGCCCTGGACGCGCTCGGCCTCCTCGGTCCGTGGATCGAGGAAGTCCGCACGTGCCACCAGAACGGACGCCAGGCCCGGACCCTGTTCGACATCCGCCCGGCGGCACTGCGCGAACTCCCGTGGGAACTGGTCACCCATGCCGACGGAGCGGAGTCGCTCTGCGTCAGCGGGGATCCGGGTCTCACCTTCACCCGGATCGACCGCCCGACGTCCCTGCTCGGCGCCGAGAACCCTCCGGCCGCCCTGCACCTGCCGCTCCGCGTGCTGGTCGTCGTCGGCGAGACGGACCCCCTGATCAGGGCGGACGAGGAGATCGAGCGGATCCGCACCCGGCTCGGGGGCCCGTCCGGGGAGTGGCACGTCGAGGTGGTGCGGGCCCCGACGTCCCGGGAACTGGCCGAGACCCTGCGGGAGGTGGCCCCGCACGTCCTGCACGTGATCGGCCACCAGCAGCGGGACGCGGGGGACCGGGGCCTGCTCACGATCCGCCCGCCCGGCACCGAGCCCTGGTCGATCACCGGGGACAACGTCCACGCCTTCCTGGCGGGCCACCGGCCGAGGCTGGTGGTGCTGAACGCCTGCGACACCGCCGGACCGGCGGCCGGGCCGCTCCTGGCGGCCCTGCTCCGCGGTGGTGCGGCGGCGGTGGTGGGGATGAACGGCGGCATCGAGTCCGGGACCGCCTGCCGGTTCTCGGCGGAGTTCTACACGGCCCTCGGCCGTGGCGAGAGCGTCGACCGGGCCGTGCGGACGGCCCGGCTCGCCCTGCTCGTGGACCAGGTCGACGGGACCGACTGGGCCCTGCCGGTGCTGGCCGCCCGGGTCCACCCCGAGGTCGTGCTGGGGCGGTACGCCGCGCTGCGCGGCAAGGCCGAGGCCGAGAAGCGGTTCACCGACCGTCGGTGGAACCTGGGGCACGCGGTGGACCGGGTCCGGGAACGCCGCGCGCTGTTCGACGGGTTCGCGCCGACCGGCCCCGCGGCGCCCGTCAGCGCCGTCGTCGGCGAGGCCGCCAGCGGCAAGGCCACCCTCGTCCGGTCCGCCCTGCAGATCTGGTACCGCAACGGTGCCCGCACGGTCTGGAGCGACCTCCGCCCGCTCGGCCGGACCGCGACCTGGCTGGACCTGGTCCGGACGATCGTCGACCAGCTCGGGCCGGCCGGTCCCGGGCTCGAACCGCTCCAGCGGTTCGAGCACCGGCTCGCCCAGTTGCACGACGGCTGGACGACCGACGACAACAAACCCTGGCTGTCCCTCGAACCCGACCGGGTCTGGCAGGAGACCGTGCCCGGCAACAGCGTCGGTCACGTCGCCGACCGCCGGCACACCGCGCTTCGGCACCTCGCCGACGCCCTGCTCGGGCTCGGCGAGGACACCGGACTGGTCCTCGCCCTGGCCGGTCTCGGCAGGCTGGAGCACCGGGCCGTCGCCGACCTGATCGTCCCGCACCTGATCGAGCCGCTGGCCGTCCGCCCGGACGGGCGTGCGAAGGTGATCCTGGCTCTGAACGAGGAGGAGGAGGCCGACTTGCTGCCCTATCCGCTGCGCGACACCGTCCGGCGGATCCCGCTCGGCGCGTTCGCGGCCGGGGAGATCACCGAGGTCGTGGGGGACTACAGCCGGGTGAGGGACGTGGAAGCGGACAGTGTGGAGCAGTGGAAGGAGTTCATGGCCATCCTCGTCGCCCGGCACGGCCACCTGACACCGGCAATGCTGCAGGACGGCATGACGCTCTTCAAGGAAGGACGACGGGTGCCCCGATGACCGACAACGGCCCTGCTTCCCCCCACGGGCCCGACGAGCCCACCGGCCCGGGTGGGGTCGGGCCGGGCCCGGAGGATCTCGTCGAGCTCGTCGGCCGCGGCGACCCGCTCGCCCGGATCCTCCTGGCCCGGCTCGACCCCACCCGGCGCGACGTCCTCCGCCGCTGCAGCGTCGTCCCGGACTTCACCGAGGAGCTGTACCACTCCGTGCTCGCGGTCGACAGCCCGGTCGACGTCGCCGACCTGCTCGACCAGGGCCTGCTGGAGCACTCCGCCCGGCCGGACCACTACCGGATCGTCGCCCTGCTGCGCTTCCCCTGCTGGGACGACTGGTGGACCGGACTGCCGCCGGGCGGGGAGGCACCGGGGCAGCTCCGAGAGCTCGCCGCGACACTGGCCGCCCGCTACGCCGAAGCCGGGGACGAACCCGGCAGCCTGCGGCAGCTCGCCATCGCGGGGGCGTTGGAGTCCGACGCCTTCCGAGCCGCCTTCGAGGCCGCCGACCGCCGGTTCGACCTGGCCCGCTGCCACGACCTCGTGGACGCCGTCACCGACCCGCAGGTCGCCGCGCTCCTGCCGGAGGAACTCGGGGCCGTCGTCGCCGAGGCCCGGGTCCGGGTCCGGGCGCGCGCCCTCTGGCGGCCCGACCACCACCGGACCGCCGGCTACTACGGGCGTGCGCGCGCCGAACAGCCGCTGCGGGACCTGCTGGAGGCCGACGGCCCGGCGGTCCTGCGGATCCACGCCACCGGCGGCTCCGGCAAGTCCATGCTGCTGCGCTGGTTCATGGCCAGGCACTGCCAGGAGCGCCCGGTCCCGGTGCCCTGTGCCCACCTGGACTTCGACCGGTGCGACCCGGCCCTGGCGGTCGCCCACCCCGCACTGTTCCTCCTGGAGGCCGCCGCCCAGTTGAACGAGCAGCTCCCGGGCGCACCGTTCGGCGAACTCCTCGACGAGCACGCGGCGGACCTCGCGGCGCTCCCGAGGAACCGCAGCCCGGTGGCGGCCGAGTGGCTCGCCGGGCGGGCGGCCCTCGGACACCGTGGCGCCTCGATCCAGCGGCGCTTCGTGGCCGTCCTCGACGAGGCCCTCCGGCGGCGGGGCACCCGGGCCGTCCTGGTCCTGGACACCCTGGAGGAGGTCGTCCTCCGCGACGGCGGCCGGATCAACGACCTGGCGGAGGTGCTCTCCGGGGCGCTGGCGGCGGAGGGGCTCCGGATCGTGCTCTCCGGCCGGTACGACCTCGCCGATGCCGTACCGCTGCCCGCCGTCCCGATGCGGCTCCAGTCCTTCGACCCGCAGGAGGCGGACGACTACCTGCGGGAGGTGCGCGATGTCGCCGACCCCGAGCTGCGCGCGGCCGTGGTGGAGAGCAGCGACGGCCTGCCGTACACGCTGGCCCTCTTCGCCGACCTGGCCGCGGACCTCACCGCCGACCAGGTCCGGGCCTCCTCCGGGCCCAGCCTCCTCTACGCGATCGACCGGGTCCTCGAACGCGTCCACGACGACCGGATCCGCTGGCTCCTCCGGTACGGGGTGATCCCCCGGCGGCTCACCCTGCGGCTGGTCCAGGAGGTGATGCTCCCGCACCTGCGCCGCGGGATCCGCGGCAGCAACACGGCGGACGACCCGCGCCTGGACAAGCGCGAGAAACTGCACATCCCGATCTTCCTGCGGGCCGTGCCCGGCTTCACCGACGACGGCGGGGAGATCCCCGACCTCTGGGCCGCCCTCAGCCGGTACGCCGGTGACGCCGCCTGGGTCGACCGGGACCCGGACGACCCCGAGGGCCTGGTGCTGGACCGCACCGTCCGCCACCCGCTGCGCCGACTGCTCGCTGACCACGAGGTGTCCCGGCTGCTCGACCGGGATCTCGCCGAGCACTTCGCGCGGCGGGCCGAGGCGGAGCCGGAGCGCTGGGAGCAGTGGAAGCTGGAGGAGCTCTACCACCGCTTCTCGGCGGACCCGCAGGAGGGCGCCGCGACCTGGGCCCGTCTGGTCGGTTCGGAGCGCTCCGCCGGCCGGGACCACCGACTGTCGTCGCTGGCCGAGGCACTGGTGTCGCCGGAGCTGCTGGACGAGGTGAAGGTCCCCGTGGTCGCCCGGGCCCGCGCCCTGGTGCTGCTCGGCCGGAACGCCGCGAGCGCCACCGACCCCACGGCGTGGGAACGCGGGATCGCCCGGCTGGACGAGGCCGCCGGCCTGCTGGCGGAGGAGTCGCACGCGGAGCTGGCGGTCGGGGTGGAGCTGCTCTCGGCGGCCCTGCTGCTCCGGCTGGGCCGGCTCGGGGAGGCCCGGAGCCGGCTCACCCGGGTCCAGCGGCAGCCGGGCTCCGCGGACCGCGACACCGCGGCGCAACTGCACCACCTCACCGGGTGCGCCCTGCTGGCGGAGGGGCAGGGCGACCGGGCCCAGGAGTCGTTCGTGCAGGCGGACCGACTGGCGGCGCCCGACGGGGGGCCGCTGTCGGAGCAGTCGGTCGAGGCCGTGGCAAGCCTGCTGGACTCCGGCCTGGTCGGCCACGCCGCCTCCTGGCTGCCGCGGTTCGACGCGGGGACCGCGCCCGAGCTGCACCTGAGGCTGCTCCTCGCCGTCGGCCGGTTCGAGGAGGTGCTGGCCGTGCACCGGGGCCTCGGCTCCGGGGACCGCCGCCGGACGGCCGAGTGGGCGGGCCGGGCGGCGCTCCGGCTCCACCGCCCCGGCCTCGTCCTCGCCGAGGACGGCCCGCTGGAGGGCTTGTCCGACGGGGGGAGCGAACCTGCGGTGAGCCTGCGGGGCCTGGTGCTCCGCGGCGAGGCGTACGCGATGCTCAGGGCGCCCGGCGCGGCGATGGCGCCGCTGCGGCCCGCCCTGGAGGAGGGCGCCGTCACCGACCACGAGCGGATGTCCGCGCTGGTGGGGACGGCCCGGCTGCTGGTGACCGGGGGCGGCAGCCGGAGCGAGGCCTCGGAGCTGGTCGGCCGGGTGCTGCGGCTGGCCGGTCCGTCCGAGCACGCTCCCGCCCCGGACGTCCCGGTCCCGATCCTCGCGGAGCTCGCCCGGTGGCCCGAGGCGGCGGCCTGGCAGCTGGACCGTCCGCGGTCCGCGGAGAGGTCGGCCGCACCGCCGCCGGACCGGGTGGTCTGGGTGCTCGGCCTGCTGACGGGCGTCGAAGCCGCGCGGGACGAGGAGCTCGTGGGCGAGCTCGTCGAGGCCCTGACCCCCCTCGGGTCCCCGGGGGCACGCCTGGTGGCGCTGGAACGCCTCCACGAGCTGCGGCGGCCGCTCGCCGTCACCGGGCCCACCGCCGCCCGGTTGACCGAGCTCTGCGGGCCCGGTCCCCGGCGGAACTCCGGCTCCGACGCGGCGGCCCTCGGCCTGACCTACGCCGAACTGCTCCGCGTGCTCGGACGGTCCGAGGCGGCGGTCGACCTCGCCCGCGCCTGCGCGGGGGAGCTCGCCCCGGCCGAGAGCGCGGTGTGGCTGCGCCGTCTCGACCTGGAGACGGACGTCCTCGGTGACATCGGCGCGCTCGACGCCGTCATGCTCCAGGGCCTCCCCGACGCGTTGGAACGGGCCTACCCGGCGGCGCCCGAGGCGGCGGCCGTCGTTCTCACCTACCAGACGCTGGTGGCGCTCAGGTCGGGGCGGGGCGACCTGGCCGGGTGGAGCGTCGCCCGTGCCTGGTCGCTGCTGGCGGAGCGGGATCCCAGCCTCGCCAGGGCGAGGTGCGCGGCACTGGTCGCCCGGACGGAGGCCCAGGCGGGCGCCGATCCCGGGGAGACGGGCCCGCCGGCCGAGTTCGCGCACGGTCTGTACGCCGAACTCGGCCTGCCTCCTGAGCAGTTGTTCGACCAGGGGCACGGTGCTCCCGGGGCCGGCGAGGTCGACGTCGAGTGGCTGGAACACGTCCTGGTGCTCACCGCCGACACCCGGTTCCGCGGACGGCCGCCCGTCCTGGAGATCGATCTCCTGAGGTCCACCGGTCCAGGGGCCCGGGTGAGTCTGCTGCGGACGGCCGACCTCGCGGACGACTGGCTCCGCAGTCCCGACGGGCTCCAGTCGGCGCTCTCCTCCTCGGCGGCGGACTGGGCGGAGGAGACCGGCCTCCTGCTGGACGAGGCCTTGGACGGCCTGCTCCGCTCCGAGGAGGTCCGCGGCCTCCGGCTGGAGGTCCCGGGGTACGAGCCCACCCTGCTCGCCGCCCCGTGGGAGGCGGCCCTGGCGCACCTCACGGTCCCGCCGGACGGGCTTCACCTCTACCGGGGGCTCCCCGGGCGCAGCGGGGAGGCGGCGGCGCTCGGCCGGCTCCGGACCGTCGTGCAGAACCTCCGGCAGGCCGCACCCTCCGACGCGCCGCCATCCCCGCCGCTCGGCCGCTTCGTCGAGAGCCTCTGGGCCCAACCCCACGCCGCCGTCCGGGTCGGGGTGCTCGCCGGCACCCGTGAGGCGCGCGCCCAGCAGCACACCGCTGTCCGGGAGCCGATGGCGCCGATGGCGCCGCTGTCGTCGGTGTACGAGGCCGAGCACTTTGCCCGGCTGGTCGCACCGGCCCGCTCGCGGCGCTTCGGTGCTTCCGCGTCGGGCCCCCAACTCCTGCACGTCCAGGGGACGTTCCGTGAATCGTCGGGCAAGCTGAACGTCCACTGGGACTCCCGGGGCGGGAGCGACGCCGCCGGTCTCGGCGAGTACCTCGGATGGCGGCGCCCCCCGCAGAGCGTCCTCGTCCTGGAGGCGGTGGATCCGGGGACGCGCGAGGAGGCGATGCGTCAGCTGGTCCTGCGGAACCTGTTCGCCGCCGAGGTCCTGGCCCGAGGGGACTTCGCGGCCGTGGTGGCCATCGGCCCGTTCCTGCGGCGCCCGGGCGAGAGCGAACGGGCCCGGCGGCGACTGATCCACGGGCTGCTCACCGGGCGGCACCCCGCCGTCGTGGTCGCGGAGCTCACCCGGGACCAACTGGGCGTCCCCCGGCCGACCGTCGCGCTCCCGGCGCTGTTCAGCGCCCTGCCGACCGGCCTCCTGCTGCCGCTCTGGACCTCGCTGTGACCGGTCCGTCCGCCGTGCCGGCGCTCCGTGGCACCCCGCACACAGCCGTCGGCGGGGCCGGGAGCCCGGCCGCGGCCGGGGCCACCGCCGGAGCGCGGCCGTGAACGCCGGTGAGCGGCGACGGGCGGCGCTGCTGGCCCGGGTCAACGGGCTCGCGGCCGATCTCGACCACTGGCTCGCCCTCACCGCCAAATCCACGAGCGGGGCGCGCGGTGCCGGTCAGGCAGGCGCCGGTCAGGGTGGCGCCGGCCGGGGCGGCGCCGGGGCGCCCTTCCCGCAGCAC
This sequence comes from Kitasatospora sp. NPDC127035, assembly GCF_042726075.1. Taxonomy (NCBI): domain Bacteria; kingdom Bacillati; phylum Actinomycetota; class Actinomycetes; order Kitasatosporales; family Streptomycetaceae; genus Kitasatospora; species Kitasatospora sp. NPDC127035. The sequence continues at coordinate 113,333 of NZ_JBHXDN010000022.1, forward strand.
CACACCCAGGTCCGCGCCGTGAACGCCGCGCTGCGCCCGCTGCTGGACCGGGTGCGGGAGGCGGAGACCCTGCGGGCCGACACCGAACTCGGCCTCCTCCAGGAGGTGTGGTGGCGGCTGCGCGGCGCACTCACGCAGCGGCACGACCGGTCGCTCGGGGACTTCCTCCTGCTGGCGGACGACTTCGTCTGGTCCTGCTACCGGCCCGCGCTCACCGCCGCCTCCTCCGTGTCGGGTGCGGAGATCCTCCCGGTGGAACCACCGCTGGTCCACCTCACGGCGCACGCCGTCCCGTTCGCCCTGCCGCGCCTGGTGTCCGAGGACCGGCAGGCGCGGGTGGACGAGCTGCTGCGCGCCCTGCCGGTGCCGCTGGTGGGGCTGCCGTTCGTCCAGTCCCGGCACCTGCCGGAGGCCGTCCTGGCCGCCCATGAGGTCGGCCACTGCGTCCTGGACGCGTTCGGGCTCACCGGCGAGCTGTCCGAGGTGCTGCGGCGGACGGCGGAGGGCCCGGACTGGTGGACCGACCGGCTGCCGGAGGTCTTCGCCGACCTGTACGGCGCCCTGTGCGCCGGCTCCGGGTTCGCCTTCATCCTCGCGGACTTCGTGGCACTCACCCCGGAGGGGCCGCCGAGCCCGCGCTACCCCGCGCCCCGCGTCCGGGTGGCTCTGGTGGCCGACGCCCTGGCGGAGGCCGGGGGCGAGGAGGCGGCGGAGGAGCTGCGGGCCCACTGGGCCGAGCACGCCGCCGGGCGCGGGCCGGCGCCCAAGGGACTGCGGCCGACCGTCGGGGCCCTGCTCTCGGCCCCGTTGACCGCGCTCGGGGGCAGCACCCTGCTCGATCTCTTCCCCCGGGGCGTGGACGCCGGCCTCCGCGCCGCCGCCGACGCCCTGCTGCGCCGGTCGCCGATCCCGAGGTCGGTGCCCGAGACCGCCGGTGTCCTGCTGCCCGCCGCGGCCTTCGCCTTCCACACCGATCCGGACCGCTACGCCAAGGTCGTCAAGGACCTCACCGACCGGATCTTCCGGCTCGTCGCCGAGGACCGCACGCGCGGTGTGCGGGGCGGCGCGGGGGGCGGTGAGGCCACCGACACCCCCGGGGACCGGGGCGCCCGGTCGGCGTCGCGGCTGAGGGCCCTGCTCGACGGCTGGGGAGCGGACCCGCCGGCGGACGCCGCCTCGTGAACGCCTGCCGGGCGATCAGTCCGACGACCTGCCGGACGACCTGCCGGACGACCCGTCAGGAGCCGTGGGGCTCACCGGTGATCTCGGTCATCGCCTCGTCGTAGCGCCGGAAGAAGCGGGGGCCGGGGGCGGGGTCGTCGCGCTCGGCGCGGCGCAGCAGGCGCCAGCAGTCGGCGGTGAGGGCGCGGGCCTCGGCGCCGGGCCAGGGGCGGGGGAGGAGCTCGGGCGGCAGCAGCGGGTCGTCGGCGGTGGCCCGGGTGAACTCGGCGGCGAGCTCCAGGGCGACGGCGAGGCGTTCGACCCGGGTGGGGGCGGGGGAGCGGCCGGTGAGCCGGGCCAGGCGGTCGGCGGCGACGGCGGCCAGGCGCCGGTGGCCGTCGGCGAGTTCGTCGAGCGGCCAGAGCCGACGGGCCAGGCGGAGGGGGTCGCTCTCGCCGCCGACCCGCAGGTCGGTGCTGGTGAGCAGGGTGACGCAGTCCCCGACGCCGAGCCGTTCGGCCTCGGCCTCGACGTACGGCTCCCACCTGTTGGCGCCGGCGTAGACGCCGCCCTGGACGGCCGCGCCGCCGAGCCGGACCAGGAACTCGCGCAGCGCGTCGCGGGCGGTACGGGCGGACTCGGGGACGGCGAAGGCGGCGAGGTGCCACCGGCCGTCCCACGGTGCGAGCCCGGCGTCCTGGGCGTACATGTGGCGGACGAAGTCGACCTCGGGTTCGGCCGTGCGCCGGGCCCGGTCGGTCTCCCGCAGGACGGCCCGGCGGCCGCGCCCCTCCTGGACGAGCAGCCCGTCGGCGGCCATCCGTTTGATGCAGAGGCGGACCTGCTGGTCGGTCATGCCGAGCTCGCCCGCCACCGCGTAGAGCTCGCCCGCGTCGACGGTGCCGTCCGCGCGGACCATGCCCTCGACGAGGGTCCGGGTGGGGACCTCCGGCCGTCCTTCCTCGGTCATCGCTGCCGTTCCTCTCGGGTGTCCACGGGCTGGTGCTCTCAGGCGAGTCTAGTCCGCCAGAAACTATCGAATGTCGAACGATAGTTTTCATAACAATAGTTCCGCATCCGGCCCGGAGGCAGGGGGGTGGCCGGTCCTCCGCGGAAAGTTCGGGTGACGACCGACTGACCGAGTTTGAATATTTCAAGACAATCGCAGTCATCTCCTGACACTCAGTCAGTCGGCCTTCTACGCTTCGGGCGGTCCGGGCGTCCCCCCGGGCCGCCCGACGGGCGGCCCGCCCGGTACCGCCGTGACGAGCGCTGCCGTGACCGCCGCCGCGTGACGGGCGCGGCCGGGACGAGCACCGCTGTGACGTGCACCGATTCGACGAGTCTGGAGATCTTCCGTGAGACAACGCCCGGCCCCGCGCCGCTACTGGACGGCCGTGACGGCCACCGCCGCCGCCACGGCCGCCCTGCTGGTCCAGCCCGGCACCGCCGCCGCGGCCGCGCCGCCGCCCGCCGTGACGGCCACGGTGGCCGTCGCGCCCTACCCGGCGGGCGTCGCGGTCGCCCCGGGCGGCGGGCGGGCCTACGTGACCAGCCAGAGCAGCGGCGTCGTGACGGTCCTGGACACCGCCGGTGGCGCGGTGACCGGCACCGTCACCGCCGGCACCGGCTCCTACGCGGTCGCGTTCGCCCCGGACGGCGGGCACGCCTACCTCACCCACCACCTCGACGGCACAGTCAGCGTGGTGGACACCGCCACGGCCGCGGTGACCGCCACCGTCCCCGTCGGCGCCGGCGCCTTCGGGGTCGCCGTCGCCCCCGACGGCGCCCACGCGTACGTCAGCAACGCGGACGCCGGCACGGTGAGCGTGCTGTCCACCGCCACCAACACCGTCGTCGCGACCGTGCCGGTGGGCGCCGAGCCGCACGGGGTCGCCGTCGCCCCCGACGGCGCGCACGTCTACGTCGCCGCGTCCGGCGCCCAGCAGGTCGACGTCATCGACACCGCCACCCGCACGGTGAGCGCCACCGTCCCCGTCGGCCACGGCGTCTTCGGCCTGGCGCTCGCCCCGGACGGATCCAGGCTCTGGACGGCGAACGGTGGAGACTCCACCGTCAGCGTGCTGTCCACCGCCACCAACACCGTCACCGCCACCGTGCAGGTCGGGGCCAACCCGTACGCCGTGACCATCGCCCCCGACGGCCGGTCCGTGTACGCCTCCAACTACGCCGACTCCACGCTCAGCGTGCTGGACGCCGCGAGCGGCGCCGTGACCGCCACCGTCCCGGTCGGGGCGAACCCCTTCACCCTGGCGCTCGCCCCCGACGGCCGGCGCGGCTACCTCGCCGACTTCGGCGGCGACACGGTGACCGTCCTCGGCTTCCCGCTGCCGGTTCCGGTGGTGACCGGGATCAGCCCGGCGAGCGGTCCGCAGGCCGGTGGCACGGTCGTCACCGTCACCGGCACCGACCTGTCGGGCGCCACCGCGGTCAGCTTCGGCGCCGCCGGGAACGCGGCCTCCTTCTCCTGCACCGACACCGCGTGCACGGCCACCGCGCCCGCCTCGGCCGCCGCCGGGACGGTGGACGTCCGGGTGACCACGCCGGGCGGCACCAGTGCGGTCGTGACGGCCGACCGGTTCGAGTACCAGGCGCCCGCCGCCGACCTCGGCGTCGCGCTCGCCGCCACCCCGGTGCCCGGGCTGTTCGGCGGCCGGGTGGACTACACCCTGACGCTCACCAACAACGGTCCCGGCCAGGTCACCGCCGCCACCGTGACCTCGTCGCTGCCCGCCGGTTTCGGCTCGTACAGCGGCGACTGCGCCATCGTGGCCTCCAAGCTCACCTGCGCCCTCACCCAGCCGCTGGCCGTCGGCGCCTCCGTCACGCGCCACTTCACCGTCCAGGTCGGCCTGCTCAACCTCGGCCGGACGTTCACCGTCACCACCACCCGCACGGCCGGCGCCCCGGTCGACACCGCGCCCGCCAACGACGCGGCCGCCCGCACCTGCCGGGCCACCCTCGGCCTGCTGATCAGCTGCGACTGACCGCCTCTCCGCGACGGGCCCGCCTCCGACCGGGGGCGGGCCCGTCGTCGCGCCGGCCCCGCGCCACTGCTGGACGAAACGTCCAGTCTGGACGTACAGTCCGACCATGACCTCAGAGACCCCCGACCGGCGCGCCCGCACCTGGGAGCCCGTCTGCCGGGCGGTGGCCCTGCTGCTCGGGCCCTACGCCGAGGTGGTGCTGCACGACGCCGTCCGGGACGAGGTGCTCGCCGTCTGGAACCCGATGGGCGGCCGCGCCCCCGGTGACCCGTCCCTGCTCGGCGAACTCGACTCCCTGGACCAGTCCGCCCCGGACGTCTACGGCCCCTACCCGAAACTGCTGCCCGACGGCCGCCGGCTCTCCTCGGTCAGCGCGGTGCTCCGCGACGACGACGGACGCCCCGCCGCCGTCCTCTGCGTCAACCTCGACCGCGGACCGCTCGAACACGCCGCCGCCCTCCTGGCCGGCTTCGCCGCCCCCACGGCCCCACGCCCGGAACCGCTCTTCGAGCACGACTGGACCGAGCGGATGAACGACGTCATCGGCGGCTACGTCCGGGCCCACGGCCGGCCTCCGGAGCGGCTCGGCCGCGAGGACCGGCTCGCCGTGCTCCGCGAACTCGACCAGGCCGGGGTGCTCGCCGTCCGCCGGGCCGTGCCGGCCGTCGCCACCGCGCTCAAGGTGTCGCGGTCCACCGTCTACACCCTGCTCGCCGAACTCCGCGACGGGTCCGCCCCCGAGCCCGCCCCCGCCCCCGAGCCCGAGCCCGTCCCCGAACCGGCGCCGGATCCCCGACCGGCGGACCGCGCACCGGGCAACCGCACACCGAAGAACCGAGCACCGAGGACCGAGAGATGACCGAGCTGCCCGACTTCCGGCTGGAAACCTACTTCTCCCGCTGGGAGTTCACCGCCCGCCACCACCTCACCGCCTCCGACGCGCAGACCATGACGATGTCCGAACTCCTCGCCCTGGCGGGCCCCGAGGACCGCCACGCCTGGGAGTCCCTCACCCTCGGCTACACCGAGACCTTCGGCGACCCGGCGCTCCGGCACGCGATCGCCGGCATGTACGACCGGGTGGACGCCGACGACGTCATCTGCTTCGGCGGCGCCCAGGAGGCCCTCAACCTCGCCATGCAGGTGCTGCTCGGCCCCGGCGACCACGCCGTCGTCCTCACCCCCAACTACCAGTCCGCCGAGACCGTGCCGCTCTCCCTCTGCGAGGTCACCGGCGTCGCCCTCGACCCCGACCGGGACTGGGCGCTCGACCTCGACGAGCTCACCGCCGCGTTGCGCCCCAACACCCGTGTGGTCTCGGTGAACTTCCCGAACAACCCCACCGGGAAGGTCATCGGCGCCGCCGACTTCGTCCGGCTGTCCGAACTCTGCGACGAGCGCGGAATCCACCTCTTCAGCGACGAGGTCTACCGGGGCCTGGAGCGTGACCGGGCCCGCACACTGCCGCAGGCCGCGGACCTCTCCGAGCGGGCCCTCTCGCTCAACGTCACCTCCAAGTCGCTCGGCCTGCCCGGCCTGCGGATCGGCTGGATCGCCTGCCGCGACCGCGAGTTGCGCTCCCGGCTGGAGCGCGCCAAGCACTACACCACGATCTGCAACTCCGCTCCCAGCGAGATCCTGGCCCGGATCGCGATCAACGCCCGCGAGGGGATCCTGAGCCGCAACCGGGCCGTCATCGACGCCAACCTCCCGCTCTTCGACGCGTTCTTCGCGCGCTTCGCTGACCTCTTCGAGTGGCGCACCCCGGACGGCGGCTGCGTCGCCTATCCGCGCTACCTCGGCCGGGACGGCGTCGAGGCGTTCTGCACCGGGCTGGTCGAGGAAGCGGGGGTCCTGCTGCTGCCCGCCTCCATCTACCGCTCCGACCTGACCCCGACGCCCACCGACCGGTTCCGGATCGGCCTCGGCCGGCGCGACCCGGGCCCCGCCCTGGACGCGTTCGCCGGCTGGCTGGAGGGCCGGCGGTAGGCCGACCCCGCTGCACGGAACTGGGGCCGCGTCAGGTCGAACGGGCGGCCTTCGCCCGGTACTTGAGTCCGAGCAGCGCGCCCGAGGCGCCGTGCGGCACCAGCCAGGAGACGTCCTCCCGGTCGACCGCGTCGAAGCGGTACTTGTAGGGCTCGGTGCCCCGCAGGAAGTCGAAGGTGGACAGCCGCTGTCCGACGGCGGCCCGGATCGCCTCGGCGATCACCGCGGTGCCGAGCCGCTGCGGCGCCCAGGTCTGGTCCCAGCCGATCTGGTAGTAGGAGAAGGTGCGCTTCCACTGGAAGCCGTAGAGCACGCCCACCACCTCGCCCTCCCGTTCGGCGACCAGGAAGGCGGGGCCCTCGCCGCGGCCGGTCGCGGCGGCCCGCTCGATCACCCGGACGTGCAGCGGCGCCCGGGCGGCGTCGAAGGTGGTCGGCTTGCCGAGCGCGGCCCGGCGCAGCCGGTGCAGCCGCACCGCCGCCTTCAACAGGTCGAACCGTTCGGCGAGTTCGGCGTCCGCGATGGCCGGCGGCACCCACCGGAAGGTGATCCCCTCGGCGGCCAGCTTCCGGCCGTAGCGGCGCAGGTCGGCCCGGAACTGGCGTGAGCCCAGCGCGTCCGGCCCCGCCGTCAGATCGGCGCGCGGACAGGGGGTGCGGCCGATCTCCACCGCGCCCGGCGGCAGCAGGTCCGCCTGGTCCGGGTCGAGGTCGGTGAGCAGCAGGCTGCGGCGCCGGCCGCGCCGGGCCAGCCAGTCGGCCACGTCGGCCCGGCGCTCCGGTGCGACCGCGAACCCGCAGTGGTCCGCGGCGCCCGGGCCGGAACCGAGGACCGTCAGGCACGGGACGGCGACCGGTGCCCGCGGGTGGAGCCGCCGGGTGGTCCGCAGCAGCGGGACGACCGCCGACACCCGGCCGTCCGGCTCCTGCCAGACCACGATCTCGCCCGCCTCCGACCCCGCGCCCTCGCGCGCGCCGACCGTCTCCCACCAGGCGAGTGCCCATTCCGGTGTGGTGAACCAGGATCCGCCGGGCTCACCGGCCGCCAACTCCCGCCATCCGTCGACGACCTCCGGCGGAAGGGCGGCCGTCCGGTACCGGACCGGCCTCGCTCCGACCGGCCTCGCCCCGGCCGACTGCGCCCCGACCGGCACCGCCCCGGCCTGTTCTGGAACGGCCGGCAACGAACCCGCCGCATCGGTGTGCCTCGTCCCCACGTCTCCAGCCCCCCACGCCTCTCCCGCCCCCGGTGCACCGCCGACGGCGGCCGGTCGCGGGCCGGTCCGCATTCTCCCGGAATCCGGTCGCCCGGTGGCGGCGTTCGGCGCAGGCCGTCCGGGTCCACCACCACCGGTGAGGTCCGGGCCCCGCTCAGGCACCGCCGCGGAGGTGGTGGACGGTGGGGTGGAGCCCGGAGAGGATGGTGTCGAAGCGGTCCCGGCCGGTGGTGGAGTTGACCCGCAGACGGCTGATGCGCAGCGGGTTCGGCGGGAGCAGCCGGTCCTGCCGGTGGTCGAAGAGAAAGCCGACGTGGTAGCCGAGGCGCCGGAGTTCCGCCTCGGCCCGCGGGTCGACGTTGCCGTTGGGGTAGGCGAAGGCGGTCGGCGGCTCGCCGTCCAGCCAGCCGGTGAGCGTGTCGTGGGCGCGGGCGATCTCGTCGCGGACGGTGTCGTCGTCGCACCGGTCCAGACACGCGTGGCCCGCGCTGTGGTTGCCGATCTCCACGCCGTGCCGGCGCAGCGTCCGGAGGTCCTCGCGGGTGAGCTGTTCCTGGCGGGGTGCGGGCTCGGTGGCGGTCTCGCGGAGTTCGGCGAGGGCGGCGCGACGGTCGTGGTCGGCGAGGGTCTTCATCCGGCGGACCACCGCGCCCGGCGGGCAGTCGGCCAGCCGGTGGGCGGTGCCGCCGTGCGCGGCGAGGAACGCGGCCTCGGTCCACCAGAACGGCCGGTCGCCGTCGACGAGGTCGGTCACCACGAACGCCGCCGCGGGGATGCCCAGGCGGGTCAGGACGGGCAGCCCCTCGGAGAGCACGGTGCGGTCGCCGTCGTCGAAGGTGACCAGGACGCTGCGGGCCGGCAGCCGCCGACCGGTCCGGACGGCCTGCACGACGGCGGGCAGCGAGACGGGACGGGCGATCCGGACCAGACGCTCCATCTGGAGCGTGAAGACCTGCGGGTCGTCCACGCCGTGGTAGGCGAGCACCGCGAGCCGGCGGGTGGCCGCGAGCCGGAACAGCGGCTGGAGCGGCGAGTTGCGCAGGACGGCGTCGACGGTGGCGCGGCGGCCTGCCAGTCGCCCGCGCGGCGGTGCGAGGCCGGGGCCGGTGCCGCCCCCGGCCGGAGTGTCGCCGCGCGGCGCGGTCGTGGTGGTGAGGTGGCCATCGGCGGCCCCGGTCGATCGGGCGCTTCCGTCGGGCATGGACGCGCTCCCCCTTCCTCCCCGTCGGTGCTTCGGCGGCGGGGCGGAACACGGTGCAGCGGCCGGCGCGGCCGTTCGGGCGCACACCTGTCGGGTGGGCGGCCCGCCCCGCTCCACGCACTACCAAGGTAGTGCAAAATCCCATGCTCCGAGGAGGGTTGTGCGTGGCGGGCGGCTTTCGGAGCGAGGATGGCGCATTGTCGGCAGGCTCGTGACCCGGGCGGCGCGCGGGACGGACCGGCCGCCGGTTGCGGGACCGGCGGCCGGCCCTGGGCAGGGGCGCGGGGCCCCGGCTCATGAACCCTTCCGGCGCGGACGGGGCGTCAGAACGGGCCGGTACAGGTGGTCACCCGCTGCGCCGCGTCCAGGGCGGGGCCGCCGGTGGCGCAGACGAGCTTGAGGTCGTCGGTGACCACGCGGGGCGTCACGGCCCTGGCGAACCCGTGGGTGACGGTGGTCGCGGACGCGACCGTCACCCACGGGCTGCCCCAGGCGCGCTGGGTGCGGACCTCGACCTGGACGACCGTCAGCTGTGCCGGGTCGGCCGACACCTGGGCCACGCCGACGATCCCTCCGCCGTCCTTCTCCTGCCATACGCACGGGTGGTTGACGAGGGTCGTGCAGGCCGCTCCCGCGGCGTCGCCGGTCGTTGCCGCAGCCGAGGCCGGGAGGATCGTCGCCACAGTGATCCCTGCCGCCGCCACTATCAGAGCTGCGATACGAGCGCGCATGATATGAACCTCCTTGGAATGAAAGGGAATCTCACTCTGTGGGACGAGTCTTGCACAGATCGTGGACATGTGCCGTGTGTGCTGCATCACACCCAAGGTGACCGTTCAACTACATTCCGCAATCGCGCCGGTGACGTCACGACTACCGTCAGGTGGTCGGCGGCAGCACCATCCGGCGTCCGGCCGACGCCCCGCCGTCCACCAGGACCGAGGTGCCCGTCTGGTAGGAGAAGTCGTCCGAGGCGAGCGCCAGGACGGCCCGGGCGATCTCCTCCGGTTCGGCCATCCGCTCCAGCCCCTCGACGTTCAGCGGTCCGAAAGCCTGCTTGAACCGGGCCCAGTCCGCGTCCGGCACCCCCGGCGGTCGCACGAACGCGGTGTCCGTGGTGCCCGGGAGGATCGCGTTGATCCGGATGCCCTGCGCGCCGTACGCGAGCGCGGTGGACATCACGATGCCCTGGACCGCCCGCTTGCTCGCCGAGTAGGCCGCGCCGTTCGGCCGGGCCCGTTCGGCGGAGGCGGAGGAGGTGCAGACGATCACCCCGTGTCCGGCCCGCAGCATGTACGGGACCTGGTACTTGACCGCGAGGAAGACGCCCCGGGCGTTGGTGTCCTGCACGTCGTCCCACTCGGCGACGGTGAGCTCGTGGAGCTGCTTGCTGCTGCCGATACCGGCGTTGTTGACCGCGATGTCCGGCCCGCCGTACCGGGCGGCCACCTGGTCGGTGAACCGCTCGACCTGGGCCGGATCGCGTACGTCGGCCGGGAAGTAGGTGGCCTCGCCCCCGGCGTGGCGGATCTCCTGCTCGACGCGGCGGCCCGCTTCGACGCGCCGGCCGCAGAAGCCGACCCGGGCGCCCTCCGCCGCGAACGCGAGGGCGGCGGCCCGGCCGATGCCCGAGGTGGCGCCGGTGATCAGCACCGACCGGTCCTCGAACCGGCGCGGCCTGCGCCGCTCGGCGGGTGCGGCCTGGGCCTGCCCGGAGGCCCCGAGGCCGGCGGCGGCTGCCACCAGCCCGGCCGCCGACGCGCCGAGCAGGGCCCGGCGGCCCGGGTCGGCCGGCGAACCCGGCGGGAGGGAGGGGGAGTTGTTGTTGTCCATGGCGAAACCCTGACAGTCCGCGGTCGGCGTGTCCCTCGGCCGACCGGCCCGATCGGCGGGCCGATCGGCCGGGTCTCCCGGCCGGTCGGCCCCGGTCCGCCGGCCGATCGGAGGAGGGCCCTCCTCCCTCCTGCGGAGGAGGCGCACACCCCCGGCTCGCACCACCCAACTGGCGCCCTCCGACACGGCGTTCACTCGTACGGGTGGCGGACCGGCGCGGGGCCGTTCGGACGGCTACGATCGAGCCGACCCACGGAGGTGACCTGCATGGACACGGTCATCGTGCAACTTCCCGACCCCCGCCCGCCGGTACCGCCCGACCGCCGCTTCGCCCGGCTGACCCGGCCACCGCGCACCGCCCCGCCCCGGCGCCCCGCGCTGCTGCACCTCGGCCCCGGCGAAGCCGTCGAGTTCGGGCGCGGCGAGCCCGGACGCCCGATCGGCGTGCCGATCGCCGATCAGGGCGTCTCGCGCCGCGCCGGCGAGATCACCGCGGCCGAGGACTACTGGCGGCTCTCCAACTTCAGCGCCACCGCGACCTATGTCGTCGAGAACCTCGAAGGGGCCGGCGAGCACGTCAAGGTCGCTCCCGGACGGCTCGGCGCACCGGTTCCGTTCGAGTTCTCCCGGATCCTCCTGCCGGCTCTCGGCGAACCGGTCGCCTTCAAGGTCTTCGCCCCCCAGCACGCCTACCTGGACGGCGTGCCGGGCTCGCCGGCGGGCGCGGGCGGCGAGCGGACGGTCAGCCCGTTCGCCCTCGACCCGACCTCGAAGTACTTCCTCGTCCTGCTCGCCCTCTGCGAACCGCGGCTGCGCTCGCCGTCCGCCGCCGCCGTCCCCGGCGCGACCGAGGTGGTGGCCCGGCTGCGTGCCCTGCCGGCCTGTGCGGGGCTCACCCGCTCGGCCGTCAACTACCACATCGACTACCTGGTGGCGAGCAAGCTCCGGCTCCGCGAAGCGCCGGAGGACGGTCCGGGCGAGGGCGGCGCCGGTGGCAAGCGGGAGGAACTGGTGGCACTGGCCCTCAAGTTCGACCTCGTACGGGAGGAGCACCTGACGCTGCTCCCGCCGCGGCGCACCGGCTGACCCGCCGTGGAACCGCTCGACCGGGCCCGCGCGGCCGAGCCGGTCCCGGGCGATCCGGCCGGGGCACCGGCCGGTGCCGCACCTGCGGGCGGACGGGCGGCGGGCGGACGGGCGGCGGTCGAGGTGGCCACGGACGGAACGGACGAACAGGCGGTCGGCGAGCCGGTGTTCGAGGTGCCGCCGGGATACCCCGTCGCCGGGTACCTGGTCGGCGAGCCGATCGGGGCCGGTGCGTGGGGCAGCGTCTACGCGGCCCGCAAGGACGGGACCGCCCCCGGGTCGGCCCCCGGGTCGGCCGAACCTCCGGACGCCGCCGTCAAGTTCCTCCGTCCCGCGCTGCTCAGCCCCGGCCAGCGCCGCACCATGGAGCAGGTCGCCCGCAGCGAGATGCGGTTCAGCCGCCTCGCCGACCACCCCCACCTGATCCGCACCCTCGCCGTCGTCACCGTCCGGGACCGGGCCCACCCCGGCCTGGACGGAGCGGTGGCCCTGGTGATGGAACGCGCGGACCGCAGCCTCCAGGACGTCCTCGCCTCGGCGGGCCCGCCCGGGGCCGTCCCCGGCGCCGAACGGATCCTCGCCGAGGTCGGGGCCGGCCTCACCCACATGCACGCCGTCGGCTGGGTCCACGGAGACCTCAAGCCGGGCAACGTCCTGCTGATGCCCGACGGCACCGCCAAGCTCGCGGACTTCGGCCTCACCGCCGAACTGGAGGGCACCCACGCCTACGCCCCGCCGCTCGGCTCGCCCGACCACGTCCCGCCGGAGTGGTGGTCGCAGCGGACCGGCGCCCGCGGGGTCGCACTCCGGCCGAGTGCCGACCTCTGGGCGTTCGGCGTCCTCGCCCACCAGGTGCTCACCGGTCTGCACCCCTTCCTCGGCGTGACCGCGCGGGCCCGTTCGCTGGCCGCCCTCGCCTACGCGCGCGGCACCGCCCCGCTCCGCCTCGACGGGGCGCTCCCCGCGCCGTGGCGGCCCCTGGTCACCGCCTGCCTGGCGGCCGACCGCGCGCGGCGCTCGGAGGTCGACCTCGCGGCCCTCCTCGCCACGGCCCTCCGGGAGGCCGCCCCGCCGGGGACGGCCGCCAACGGGCGTCGGCGCCGTCGCGCGGCGGCGGCCCCGCTGCTCGCGGCGGCCGGTGCCCTGCTCGCCCTCTCCGGCGCCCCGGAGCCGGCCGCCCCCCGGCCGGGGTCCGCGGCAGGGCCGGCGGTCACGGCCCCGCTGCCCGGCGCGATCCCGCCCGGCGCCGACGTGCCCGCCGAACTGCGCGGCCCGATCGAGGACGCCGCCCGCCGCTGTCCCGAACCCGAGATCACCCCGGTCCTGCTGGCCGCGATGCTCAAGGCGGAATCCGGTTTCGACCCGGCCGCCGCCCGCCCCGCGACGGGGGAGTACGGCGTCGCCATGTGGACGCCGGCCGTCTTCAACGCCTGGGCGCAGGACGGCGACCACGACGGCGTGAAGAACCACCTCGATCCGGCCGACGCGATCGCCTCGATGGGCAACTACGTCTGCTGGCTCGACCAGCGGTTCAAACAGCGCGGCTTCACCACCGGTCTGCCCGCCCTGGTGGCAGCCGGCTACCGGACGAGCGACAAGACCGTCGCCGACGCCGGGGGCGTCCCCGAGCGGGTGAAGCCGCATGTCGCCAAGGTCCTCGGCTACCTCGCCGAGTACGCTGACCAGGGCGGTTCCGGTACATGAGGTGGGCCACATCCTCGCCCTCCCCGGCGGTGTCACCCGGCCGCGAGCACTCCGGGATGCGATGCTCGGCCGCATGTTCACCAAGCTCCGATCGGCCGCCACCCAGTGGACCACCGCCGTCCCAGCGGCGGCTTTCCTCGTTCTCGTCCTGACCTGGCACCGCGATCTGCCCGGCTGGGTGGTGGCCCTGGTGTCCTGCTTCCTGGCGGGCGCCGTGCTCGCCGCCGTGCACCACGCCGAGGTGGTCGCCCACCGCGTGGGGGAGCCGTACGGCTCACTGGTGCTGGCGGTGGCGGTCACGGTCATCGAGGTGGCGCTGATCGTGACGCTGATGGCGGACGGCGGTGACAAGGCCGCGACGCTGGCCCGCGACACCGTGTTCGCCGCGGTGATGATCACCTGCAACGGCATCTTCGGTCTGTCACTCCTGGTGGCGGCCCTCAAGTACCGGGTGGCGGTGTTCAACGCCGAGGGGACGGGCGCGGCGCTCGCCACCATCGGCACCCTGGCCGCGCTGAGCCTCGTCCTGCCGACCTTCACCACCAGCTCGCCGGGCCCGCAGTTCGCGCCCGCCCAGCTGGCCTTCGCCGCGGCGGCGTCGTTCCTGCTGTACGGGCTGTTCGTGGCCACCCTGACGGTCCGGCACCGGGACTACTTCCTGCCGGTCACGCCGGAGGGCAAGGTGCTGGACGAGGAGGACCACGCCGCGCCGCCGACCGTCCGTGCGACCGTGACCAGCCTGATGCTGCTGGGGGTGGCGCTGATCGCGGTGGTCGGCCTGGCGAAGGGCGTCTCGCCGACCATCGAGTCGGCCGTGGACTCCGCGGGGCTGCCCGCCTCGGTGGTCGGCGTCGTGATCGCCCTGCTCGTGCTGCTGCCGGAGACCATCGCGGCGATCCGGTCGGCGGTCCGCAACCGGGTGCAGACCAGTCTCAACCTGGCGCTCGGCTCGGCGCTCGCCAGCATCGGCCTGACCATCCCGGCGGTGGCGATCGCCTCGATCTGGCTCACCGGCCCGCTGGTGCTCGGCCTCGACTCCTCGCACCTGGTGCTGCTCGTGCTGACCCTGATCGTCGGCACCCTGACGGTCATGCCGCGCCGGGCGACACCGCTCCAGGGCGGGGTGCACCTGGCGATCCTGGCGGCCTACGTGGTCCTGGCGATCAATCCCTGACACGGCCCCGCGGCCGCGGGGGGAGCAGGACGGACCGGGGCGGGGGGGGGGCCCGGGCGGGCGGCGCCCGCCCCCCCCCCCCGCGCCCCCCCCCCCCCCCCACAAACACGGGAAAAAAAA
>NZ_JBHXDN010000023.1:0-22232 GCF_042726075.1 Kitasatospora sp. NPDC127035
GGCCGGGCCCGCCCCCGCCCGGTCCGGGCGCCGGCCCGCCCCCCCGCCCGCGGGGCGGCCCACCGCCGGCGGTCGCCGGGAGCGCGGGCCTCAGCCGGCGACGAGGTCGGCCGGGCGGTTGCGCGCTCCGAGTGCGCGCACGGGTCCCTCCTCGGGGCCGCCGGCGCCCGTACCCGGACCGACCAGCTTGGCGAGGTCGACCCGGCGACGGACCCCGAGCTTGCGGTAGACCCGGGTGAGGTGCTGCTCGACGGTGGAGACGGTGATGTAGAGCTTGCGGGCGATGTCCCGGTTGGAGAGCCCGCGGGCCGCCAGTTCGGCGACCCGCCGCTCGGCCTCGGAGAGCCCGCCGGCGGCCGGTTCGCCCACCGGATCCGCGGCCGGGCGCTCGGCGGGCACGACGGCCAGCGGCGGGTTGCGCCGGAGCCGGCGGTCGGTCTGCCGGGCGCGGCCGGGGTCCCCGTCGTTCCGGTGGGCCTCGCTCAGCTCGGAGAGGGTGGCGGAGAGGTCGGCCTCGGCGCCGGCCTCCTCCAGCAGGGCGACGGAGCGCTCCAGCAGCTCGGTCCGCTCGGACCGTTCCCCCGCCGCCGCGCGGATCCGCAGGGCCAGACCGCGGACCCGCGGGTGTCCGGCCGGGCCGAGTCGCGCGAGCTGCTGGTCGGCCAGGGCCGCCGCGGTGGGGCGGTGGCCGAGAGCGAGGTACGCCCGGGCCGCACCGAGCCGCCAGGGCGCGATCGCGGGCAGGTGGTCCAGGCCCCACCGGGCCATCGCGTCACCGCAGGCGCGGTAGTCGGCGAGCGCCTCCTCGGCCCGCCCGAGGGCCAGCCGGTGGCCGGCGAGCGCGAACCGGTGGTGCAGCCCCGCGGGGGTGCGGGCCATCCCCTCGGGGGTGGGCAGCTCCAGGAAGTGGGCGGCGTCCTGGTGCAGGCCCGCCGCCGTACGGGCGGCGGCCATGGTGGCCAGGGGAAGCCCGGCCGCCACCCCCCAGGCCTCCGGCCGGACGTGGGCGAAGGCCGCCCGGCCGGCCTCGTCGGCGGCCCGCAGGTCGCCCTGGCGCAACGCCGCCTCGGCCCGCAACGCGGCCAGCAGGGCGTGCCAGTTGGCGCCGCAGCGGGCCCCGGCCCGCTCGGCGAGCGGACCGCACCAGTGCGCGGCCCGGTCGGCCCGGTCGGCGTAGAGCAGGACGGTCAGCGCGGCGGTCAGCGACTCGGTGCGGACACCGCCGAGCCGCCCGGCGCGCAGGATCAGTTCGGCCTGGACGACCGCCGTCTCCGGTGCGACCGTGCCGGCCAGCAGGGCGGCGAGCAGGCGCATGCCGTCGCCCCGGTGGTCGGCCGTCGTCGGCCGGCCCGGCTGCGGGCGGGCCGGGTTGGGCAGCAGACCCGGGTACCAGTACGCGAGCCAGTGGCGCAGGGCCTCGGCGGGGGCGGCGTTGCCGGGCTCGGCCTCGAACCGGGCGAGGGCGGCGACCCCCTGCTCGGTGCGCCCGTGCCAGAAGTGGTGGCGGACGACCTTCAGCTCGTGCCGCCGCGCGGCGGCCGCGTCGGTCACCGTGCCGGGCAGGGTGGGCACGCACTCGACGGCCGCCGTCCCGAAGGAACCGAGCACGCCGACGACGGGGCCGTGGCCCGCCTCGGGCCCGAACCCTCCGGTGCTGTGGAGCCCGTCGGCCCGGTCCGCCACCCCACGGATCGGCCCGCCCGTCGGCCCACCGGACGGGTGGCCGTGCGGGTCGCGGTGCGGGTCAGCACGCAGGTCACCGCGCAGGTGGCCGGAGAGGCTGCCGGACAGGTCGCCGGAGAGCCAGCCGGACAGGCCGCCCTCCGTCCCCCCGACGGGGCCGGCGTCGTCCGCGGTCCACGCCCCGCCGAAGCCGGCGGCGCTCCCGAGGGCGCTCGCGGCCACGCTTCCGACGGCGCTCGGCGTAGCACCGAAGCCCCCGGTGCTCCCGGCACCACCGACTCCACCGACCGGGCCGGCACCGCCGGTCCCGTCCAGGCCCGGCGGCCAGCCGTAGGTGCCCGCGCCGGTGCCCGCGCCGCCCCCCGTGCCCGCGCCCGGTCCGGGCACCTCGCCGGAGGCACTGCCGGCAGCCGACAGCGAACTGCGCAGGTGCCCCTCCGCCACCCGTGCGTGCCCGTGCACGGTCGCGTCGGCCGCTCCGGCCGCGCGCAGCAGCCGGCCGGCCCGCTGGTGCAGGGCCGCCAGCTCGACCGGCCGCATCGCGGCCAGCAGGTCCCCGGCGGCGGTCGGATGGCGGAACCCGCCGTCCCGGAAGAGACCGGCCGCGTGCAGCAGGTAGAGCGCCCTGGGCAGCGAGTCCGGGGCCAGCAGGAGGAGTTCGGCGAGCAGGTCCGGGGTCGCGGACGCGCCGAGCACGGCGACGCCCCGAGCGTAGTGCAGCGCCAGCGGGTCGATCCGGTGCAGGCAGTGCATCAGCCCGCGCCGGTAGCCCTCGCCGACGACCAGCTCGTCCGGGACGCCGGCGGTCTCCTGGTCGCCGATCAGGCTGTGCACGAGCAGCGGGTTGCCGCCCGTCAGGGCGTGCGCCTCGACGGCCAGTCGGGCGGACGCCGCGCCGAGCCGGGCCCGGAGGAGTTCGGCGACCAGGTCGGCGGAGAGCAGGTCGAGGCGGATGTGCTGGTGGTGCGGCTGGCGGGCGAGTTCGACCTCGAAGAAGGGGTTGGACGGGGTCATGGTCTCGCGCGAGCTGAGCACCGTGAGCACACCCGCGCTGCGGGTACGGCGGACCAGGTAGAGCAGGAACTCCAGCGACTGCGGGTCGGCGTCCTGCCGGTCGTCGACGGCGATCAGGACGGGGGCGCGCTCGGCCAGCCGGCGGACCAACCGGAACAGGCCCTCCAGGGTGCGCTGGGTGAGCTGCCCCTGCGGGCCGTCCGGCAGGACCGGGCGGGCCCCCTCGGCGGCGCCCTGGGCGAGCAGCGACTCCGCCGCGGCGGCCTCCTCCGGTTCGAGGTCGGCGCCCTGGAGCAGCTGCCGGGCCAGCCCCAGCGGGAACTCCCGCTCCAGTGGCGAGCCGGTGCCGACGAGGACGTGCGCGCCGCGCTCGGCCGCGGTGTCGGTGAAGGCGTAGAGCAGGTCGCTGCGGCCGCTGCCGACCGACCCGTGCAGGACGATCACGCTTCCGGCGCCGGCCGCGCAGCGGTCGAACGCGTCGCGCAGTCTCCGGTACTCGGGCTCCCGGCCGACCGGGAGGGATCTCGACGGGTCTCGGGGCGCGGGGAAGGTGGGCATCCGTTCTCCTGGAGCAATGCGCACGGGAGGTCGGGCCGCTGGGCGCTCCTCCTCGCACGGGGTCGTGGGCGAGGGAATCGGACGGACCGACCGAGGCGGGCAGCACTGCCCGGCCGGCCGACCGGCGTCAGCGACAGAGGGAGCTGGCGCGCCGGAGCAGGTCGACGTCGAGCCTGGCCACCAGCCTGAGGCCCGCGGCGTTGCGTCCGCCCGCCCGCTGTTCCACGACCTTCTCCGTCCCCCGAGCCCAACCGGGCCATGACTGCGCTTGTGACGACGCGTCATCGGAACGCCACGTCACCCGGCTTATCCCCGGGGCACCCCACCGCAGTGTGGGGGTTGCCAGTCAGCCGGCCGGGGCCCGTGGCTGACATTCTTCGCCGGTCCGAGTCTAGGAAGGCGCCGCCGATCCCGTCAATTGCGGGAACCGCCCTCGGCGTCCACGAATCCGCCGGTCCGGACGTCGGCCGCACCGCCGCGAAACGGGGCGCAATCCGGCCGCAACACCGCTGCCACAGTGGGTCGGTGGGCGGACGGCGAGGTCCGGACCGGCGGGTTCCGCTCTGACGGTCCGCCGGTTGCCCGGGGGCCGTTCCGGGGCCCGGCCGACCGTGCGCGAAGGGCACCGGCGGCCTCACCCGGCGGGCCCGGGGCCCGGGTGAGGCCCCTGTCACCGGCAGGCGAGGCGGCCCGGTCCCCGCTCGGGTACGACCGGACACACGATCGGCACGATCACCCGGCCCCGCAAGGATCCCGCCACGGCCCCGCCGGTCCCGCTCCGGCGCGCGCCCTCGCCCGCCGTCCCACCCGCCGTCCCACCCGCACCGTCCCGTGCCGGCGTGCCCTCGACCCCTACCCCGCCAGCCCGTGCGCCGTCAGCCGCTCGCGTAGCCCGGCCAGTTCGTGCCGCACCAGCGCCGGCAGCCCCGCCCCGCCGGCGTCCGCCGCGAACACCGGGCCCAGCAGCTCCGCCGCCGCCCGGGGGTCGCGCGCCACCAGCAGGCAGTCCGCCACCCGGACGGTGAACAGCAATCGGGCGGAGGGCAGTTGGTCGGGCGCGAGGAGGGCGAGCGCCGTCTCGGCGGCGTCCACGGCCCGGCGCGCCAGCCGGAGGTCCCCGGCGGCGGCGGCCGCGTCGCGCAGTGCCGCGGCGGCGCCCGCCTCCACCCGCAGCCGCATCGAGGCGATGGAGAGCCAGGCCGCGTCCGTCTCGTCGTGGGCCCCGATGTGGTCGAGGTGGAGCCGCGCGCGGGCGAGGTGCCGGACGGTGGCGCGGACGTCGCCCGCCAGCGCGTAGGCGCGGGCCTGGCCGATCTGGCTCATCGCCCCCGCCCAGTGCCGGCCCGGCGCCGCCCGGGCCATCTCACGGGCGTACCCGAGCGCGGCGGCGGGGTCGCCGTCGAGGCGGGCGAGGGCACTCATGTCGCTGAGCGCGGCGACCTGGGTGGCGGGGTCCCCGGCGAGTTCGGACCAGCTGAGGGCGCGGTCGAAGCAGGCCATCGCGGTAGCGTTGCGGCCGTCCTGCATGCGCAGGGCGCCGGCCGCGTGGGCGTACTCGGCGGCGAGCCGGGCGAGCGGGCGCCGGGTCAGGCCCGCCGGGTGGGCGGCGAGGCGCCGGAGGATGACCCGGAGGGTCTCCTCGACGGCGGCGGTGCCGGGGCCGGTGGGGGCCTCGCCGGCGCGGAGGTGGGCGGCGAGCAGGCCGGTGAGGGCGTGGGCGGTGTCGGGGTCGAGGGGCGGGGCGGTCTCGGGGTCGGCGGCGCGGAAGGCGGCGTGCAGGGCGGCGAGGTCGGTGGCTTCGGGGACGGCGCAGCCGTCGGCGTCGTGCAGCGGACAGAGCAGTCCGTAGTCGGGGAGGCGCTCGGGCGGCCGGGCGGTGAGCGAGGGCGGGAGGGCGGGGCCGACGAGGGAGACGGGCGGGCCGGGGAGCGGGGGACGGGCCCAGTCGGCCGGCAGCCCGGCGCCGTCCTCCGGTTCGCCGTCCTCGGCCCGTCGGCAGGCGGTGCGCAGTTCGCCGCCGGCGGCGAGGAGGTCGTCGAGGCGGTCGGCGAGGCGCGGGCTGGTGCGGCGGGTGCCGTGTTCGAGCTTGCTGACGGCGGTGTGGTCGTAGCCGATCTCGGCGCCCAGCTGGGCCTGGGTGAGGCCCGCGCGGCGGCGCCACTGCCGCAGGCGGAGGCCGAAGGCACGCCAGAGTTCGTCCTCGGCGAGGGTCGCCGCGCCGCGGTTCCGGTGCAACGGGGCTGCCCTCCCGAGTGCGCTCCCGGGCCTTCCGGTGGGGAGGTCCGCTCAGGAGGACGGTACTGGACGGAGGACCCCTCCGTACATGACGTGGTCTTAACCACTTTTCCCCTCTGGTCTCAACCTCTCCACCAGCTGGTCTCAACCTCTGCACGTGCCCTGGCCTCCCACGCTGCCCTTCCGAACCCCAACACCGTTACCGGGTGGGCGGCTTGACAGAACTTGCCAACAGCTCGAAGTGCTCGCCGAACCCGTTGACCGTGGCATGACGGCGTGTGAGGGTTCCGGCACCCGAGCGCGGACGCCCGCAACGGCCGTCCCCCATGCGGCCCGCGGTGAGTGCCTTTCCGGCACACCCGTCCGCGGTCGAGCACCCCCACGTTCGAGGAGCCTCGTAATGAAACGCAGATTACTGACGGCGGGCACCACCCTGGCCGTCCTGGCAGGCATGCTCACCGCCACCGCGGTCGGGCAGGCCGCTGCCGACCCGGGCCCGTCGGCCATCGCGCCGCCGAGCGCGCTGACCGCAGCCGTGAACGCCGCCGACCAGGCGGCCGCGGCAGGTCTGGACGCCCTGGCCAAGGGCCCGGGCGAGACGTACGAGCGTCAGTCCGTCACCCCCTGGCTCGCCGGCCTCTACTCCGTCGCCTACGAGCGCAGCTACAAGGGCCTGCCGGTGGTCGGCGGCGACGCCGTCGTCATAGCCGACGGCGAGGGCAAGGTGCGCGGGTCGCAGTCCGCCTCCTCCGGCCCGATCGGCGTGCCGACCACCCCCCTGATCAGCGCCGACAAGGCGGAGAAGACCTCCCGCACCAAGCTGGTCACCGTCAACGGCGTGGAGACGCGCCGCCTGGTGGTCCGCGTCCAGGACGGCGCCGGGCGACTCGCCTGGGAGACCGTGCTCACCGGCCGCACCGAGTCGGCGCCGAGCCGTCTGCACGTCTTCGTCGACGCCCGCAGCGGCGAGGTCATCGACAGCTACGACGACGTCCGGGCCGGCACGATCAACAGCAAGTGGAACGGCCCGCCGCCGGTCACCATCACGACCACCGGCTCCGGCAGCTCGTACTCGCTGCGCGACCCGAGCCGGCCGGGCCTGAGCTGTGCCGACAACGCCACCGGCCAGGTGTTCTCCAAGTCCTCCGACTCCTGGGGCAACGGCAGCCCCACCAGCAAGGAGACCGGCTGCGGCGACGTGATGTTCGCGGCGCAGAAGGAATGGGACATGCTCCGGGACTGGCTGGGGCGCAACGGCCACAACGGGAACGGCGGCAGCTGGCCGGTCAAGGTCGGCCTGAACGACGTCAACGCCTACTGGGACGGCTCCTCGGTCTCGATCGGCCACAACAACGCCAACGAGTGGATCTCCTCGATCGACGTCGTCGGCCACGAGTTCGGCCACGGCATCGACCAGTTCACCCCGGGCGGCGCCAACAACGAGAACGGCCTGGGCGAGGGCACCGGCGACATCTTCGGCGCACTGACCGAGGCGTACGTCAACCAGCCCGCCCCGTACGACAACCCGGACTACACCGTCGGCGAGATGATCAACCTGGTCGGTCGCGGTCCGATCCGCAACATGGCCAACCCCTCGCTGGTCAACGGCGACCCGAACTGCTACTCCTCCTCGATCCCGAGCACCGAGGTCCACGCGGCCGCCGGCCCGCTGAACCACTGGTTCTACCTGCTCGCCGAGGGCTCCAACCCGGGTGGCGGCAAGCCCACCAGCCCGACCTGCAACAGCTCCACGATCACCGGCATCGGCATCAAGGACGCGGGCCGGATCTTCTACGGCGGCATGCTGCTCAAGACCAGCGGCATGACCTACAAGAAGTACCGGACCACCACCCTGACCGCCGCCAAGAACCTCGACTCCACCTGCAACCTGTTCAACCGCACCAAGGCGGCCTGGGACGCGGTCAGCCTCCCGGCGCAGCCCGCCGACCCGACCTGCAACGTGACCGGCCCCGAGTTCTCCCTCGCGGTGAGCCCGACCGCCGGCTCCGTCCAGCCCGGCGCGTCCACCTCGGCGACGGTCAACACCGCGGTGGTCTCGGGCAGCGCCCAGACCGTCGCCCTGACCGCCTCCGGCGCGCCGAGCGGCGCCACCGCGACGGTCAGCCCGTCCTCGGTGCAGAGCGGCTCGTCCGCCACGCTGAACATCACGACCTCCAACACCACGGCCCCCGGCACCTACGTGATCACGGTCACGGGTACCGCGGCGACCACCCACACCGCGCAGTACACGCTGACGGTCGGGAACGGCAACCCCAACCCCAACGCGCCTGACATCAGCGTCGCCAACGTCCAGGCGCACCTGAGCCAGTTCAACACCATCGCCTCGCAGAACGGCGGCAACCGCCGCACCGGCACCGCCGGGTACAGCCAGTCGCTGGCCTACGTGAAGGCCAAGCTCCAGGCGGCCGGCTACACCGTCAGCGAGCAGACCTGCTCCACCTGCACCTACACCGCCAACAACCTGATCGCCGACTGGCCGGGCGGCCCGGCCGACCAGGTCACCATGTTCGGCGCGCACCTGGACGGCGTCGCCGCCGGCCCGGGCATCAACGACAACGGCTCCGGCTCCGCCGTGCTGCTGGAGACCGCGCTGGTCCTGGCGCAGCAGAACCCGACCATGAACCGGCACGTCCGGTTCGCCTGGTGGACGGGTGAGGAGCAGGGCCTCCAGGGCTCGAAGCACTACGTCAACCAGCTGAGCTCCACCCAGCGCAGCGCGATCAAGGGCTACTACAACTTCGACATGGTCGGCTCGCCCAACGCCGGCTACTTCATCAACAACGTCAACTCCGCCACCTCGGCACCGATGAAGGCGTACTGGGACTCGCTGAACCTCCAGCCGGAGGAGAACGTCGAGGGCCAGGGCCGGTCGGACGACGCCTCGTTCCAGTCGGCGGGCATCCCGACCTCCGGCTACGCGGCCGGCGCCAGCGCCACCAAGACCTCGGCCCAGGCGGCCAAGTGGGGCGGCACCGCGAACCGCGCGTACGACTCCTGCTACCACTCGGCGTGCGACACCACCAGCAACATCAACGCCACCGTGCTGGACCGCAGCGCCGACGGCGTCGCGTACACCCTGTGGAAGACCTCGGTCGGCACCGGCCCCATCCCGACCAACGACTTCTCCATCGGGGTGAACCCGGGCTCCGGCACGGTCAAGCCGGGTGAGTCGACCAACGCGTCGGTCTCCACCCAGACCACCTCCGGCTCGGCCCAGACGGTGAACCTCACCGTCGCCGGCGCCCCGACCGGTGTGACGACCTCGGTCAGCCCCTCCTCGGTGCAGTCCGGCGGCTCGGCCACGCTGAACATCTCGGTCGGCTCCTCCGTCCCGGCCGGGACCTACAACCTGACCGTGACGGGTACCGGCTCGGTCAGCCACTCCACCTCCTACTCGCTGGTGGTCGGCACCGACCCGGGGCCGGGCAACGGCACCTGGGCGGCCGGTACCACCTACCAGGCGGGTGACACCGTGACCTTCAACGGTCTCAGCTACCGGTGCCTCCAGGGCCACACGGCCCAGGTGGGCTGGGAGCCTCCGATCGTCCCGGCCCTCTGGCAGCGGATCTGAGCGGACCGGATCCGTTTCCGGGACGGGACACAGGCGGGGGGGGGGGGGGTGGGCGGGGGGGGGCACCCGGCCCGCCGGCGTGTGGGGCCCCCCGGCCCCCCCCGCCCCCCCGCCGCTTTGTGCGCCCCGGCTCCGCGCCGGCCCTCCCGGCGCCCCGTCACCGCTCCGGGGACCTTCCCGCCGGGGTGACGCCCGGTGACCGGAGCGTCACCGCACACCGGCGGGCTGACGTAGAGTCGGCGCGGACCCCACGCCGGTCCCCGACCGAGGAGGCACCCGTGACCACCACCGCGCACCCCGGCCCCGACCGCCCCGCAGGCTCCGACGAAGCACCCACCGGGGGCAGCGGGGGCAGCGGGGGTACCGCTCCCGCGCCCGTTCCCGAGCTCCCCGCCGAGGCGGTCGAGGAGTGGCGCACCGAGGAGGCGGAGCTGGTCGACCTGCTGTCCCGCGCCCACCGGCACCTCGGCGGCGTCGCCGCGTTCCGGATCGGCCCCCGGCCCACCGTGCTGGTCACCGACCCGGAGGCCGTCCAGCACGTGCTCGGCCGCCACCCCGAGCGCTACGTCAAGCGCTCCCACCGCGCCCGGGTCCTCACCGGCGAGGGCGTCCTCTCCGCCACCGGTGACGCCTGGCGGAACCAACGCCGAGCGCTCCAGGCCCAGTTCACCGGGACCGGGATGCGCCGCCACGAGCAGCGGATCGCCGCCGCCGCCCACCGGGCCGCCGACCGCTGGGCGGCGTACGCCCGCACCGGCGAGACCCTCGACGTCGGCGACGAGATGCGGCACTTCGCCCTCGACACCATCTGGCGGGCCCTCACCGGCCACCCGCTCGACCCGGCCACCGCCCACGAACTCGACCGCATCGCCGCCGTGGTGGCCGCCCTCCCCCAGCTGCCCTCCGACGGCGACCGGGCCCACGAGGCCGTCGCCGCCGACCTCGCCCGGATCGACGCGGTCGCGCACGCCGCCATCGACACGGCCCGCCACCGGGAGGACGGTCCCGACGGACCCGGCGTGCTGCGCGTCCTGCTCGACGCCGCCGAGCACGACCCCGCGTACACCGACCGGCTGATCCGCGACGAGCTCGTCACGCTGCTGGTCGCCGGCCACGAGACCACCGCCACCACGCTCACCTGGCTCTACCTGCTCCTCGACCGGAACCCCGAGGCGCGCACGTGGGCCCTCGCCGCCGGTCCCGAGGGCTCCCCCGAACGGCGCGAGGCCGTCCAGGCCCTGGTCTCCGAGACGCTCCGGCTCTACCCGTCGGCCTGGATCCTCCCCCGGCACGCCCTCACCGACGACACCCTGGCCGGCCACCGCGTCGAGGCCGGCACCGACCTGCTGGTCTGCCCGTACCTCACGCACCGCGACCCGGCGCTCTGGCCCGACCCCGGCCACTTCGACCCGACCCGGTTCACCGCCGGAGGCGCCCGCCCCGCACACCTGGCCGCCTACTTCCCGTTCGGCCTCGGCGCCCGCGCCTGCCTGGGCACCCAGTTCGCCCTGCGCGAGTCCACCGCGGTGCTCGAACTCCTGCTCCCCGCGCACCGGGTGGAGTTCCTGAGCACCCCCGCCGGGGCCACCTACAGCATCACCGTCCGCCCCGACGGCCCGACCCCGGCAGTCCTCACGGGGCCGTGACCGCCGGGGTGCCGGACGCCTCCTAGGCGAGCGGGCCGTAGTAGCCGCCGAGGAGTTGGAAGTAGGCCGGGTCCAGGGCGTTCAGGAACGGCGGTGCCGACCTGATGTCGGTCTTCGTCCGGCCGATGTGGACGATCCGTTCGGCCGGGTCGATCTTCGTCACGGTGCCGGCGGGCAGCAGCACCTGGTGGCCGAAGAGCCACCCGGTGTCGACCACCAGGTAGGCGGCGTCGACCTCGACGGTGTGCCGGTCCACCTTGCCCACGTAGCCGTCGAGGGCGTGGACCGCGAAGCCGGTGAGGTCGAGGGCGGCTTCGTGCCCGGATCCGCCGAGGTAGCGCCACAGACCGTTGCTGTCGCTCATCTGAACTCCTTTTCCTTCCAGCGGTGTTCGGGTCCCTGCGCGGCCGGTCGCGCGGGGGTCAGCGGCGCCGGCCGACCTGGGCCGCGGTGGTGAAGGAGATGAGCGCCGCGGCGACACCGACCTGGAGCAGGTGGCGGATCCAGTCGACGCCACCGGTGTGCCGCACGCCCAGCGCGCCGGCGAGGGCGTTGCCGACGAGGGCGCCGACCAGTCCCAGCAGGATCGTGAGCCAGAGCGGCACGGGCTGCCGGCCCGGCAGGACGAGCTTGGCGAGCAGGCCGACGACCAGCCCGACGACGAGTGCCCAGATCAGGGTCATGAGTAGGCCTCCTGTTCGGCTCCGTACGCCCCGGCCGTCCGGCGGGGGCGTCCACCGTCTGCCCCCGTCCGGCGGTTCCACTCCTCCCGGATCGGCGCGCGGCGCGGACGCGCCGGTGGCCCGGCCGATGGTGCGGCCGGGCCACGACGTCAGGGGGGCGTCGGGTCAGGGAAAGGACACCACCGTCGACGGGACGGTGGAGGTGCCCGAGGTGGCGCCGCCGGTGCCGTTGATCACGTGCTCGAACTGGCCGTTGCCGCCGAGCGAGACCACCGACAGCCCGTGGAACCGCACGCCCGGCCGGACCGGTGCCTCGAATCCGTGGTCCATCCGGATCGTCGGGTCCACGTTGAAGTAGCAGTAGCTGCCGAGGCCCCACCCCTCGTGGACGGCGACGTCGTCGCCCACCTTGTACGCGGCGAAGCCCTTGGTGGTGCCGTTCTGCACGGCCGCCTGGTTCGGGGCGTCGTAGGCGATCTCGTTCTGGTAGAAGATCGTCCGACCGCGCTCGCCGGTCCACTCGACGTCGTACTTCTTGAAGTGCTCGACGAAGAGGCCGGTGGCGAGCACGTCGTCGCCGCGGACCAGCAGGCCGTAGTCGGAGGGGTTGACGGTCCACCCCACGCCCGCGCCGTGGTCGGCGCGCCAGATCCAGGTGTGGTCGATGACGACGTCGTCGCTGTTGACGACGATCCCGGTGGTCGCCGATCCGGGACCCGCCCCGCCGACCCGGACGAAGACGTCCTGGAGGGTGGTCGGGTCCGCCGCGTGGTCGGCGGCGGCGTTGTCCGGGCCGATCTGCACCAGCGTCGCCGAGTTGACGGGTCCGGCGTCGACCAGCAGGCCGGCCAGCCGGACGCCGTCCACGTCGGCGACCCGGATCGCGGTCACCCCGTGGTCGGGCACCACGGTGGCCAGGCCGAGGCCGAGCACCACCGTGCCGGGCCTGGTCACCTCGATCGGCCGGTCGACGTGGTAGACGCCGGGGGTGAAGAGCAGGTCCAGGCCCTGCGCGAGCGCGGTGTTGATGGTGGCGGCGGTGGCCCCGGGCTTGACCAGGTAGAACTGCGTGAGCGGTCGCGAGGTGCCCTGCGGGACGCCGTCCCAGGAGACGCCGCGGGCGTCGGTGCGCCTGGCCGGGACGAAGACCCGGTACTCGTTGCCGTCCAGGTAGAGGAAGGGCTTCTCGCGCGAGACCGGGGTGGTGTCGAGCGTGGTGTAGGGCGGGTTGGGGAAGCCCTGCGCGGGCGCGCCCTGGACGCCGGAGAACACCTGGTTCCACACCCCGTTGGAGAAGCCGCCGATCGCGCTGTCCCGGGTGTACCACTGCTGTTGCGAGTAGTTGCCGATACCGCCGTCGATCCGGCTGTCGGCGATGTAGCCGCCGCTGGCCCATCCGTAGCCGTTCGGGGCGAGGTTGAGACCGCCGCGGACGTGCATCCGGCGGAACGGCGCGGCCTGGGCGACGGCCCAGCGGTCGGTGCCGTTGACCGGGTTGAGCGCCAGGTTCTCGGCGGAGCGCCAGAAGTTCTGGGTCGCGTTGCCGTTGAACCAGCCGGCGTCCACGGTGACGTCGCCGTTGATGGTGGTGTCGTCGGGCTTCAGGCCGAGGCCGGACACCGAGGTGTAGAAGCCCAGTTGGACGTTGAGGTCGCGGTAGCTGCCCGGCTTGAAGAGCAGCGCGTACCGCTCGGGCCCGAACTGGTTGGCCTCCTGCCGACGGAAGATCTCGTCGGCCTTGGCCTGGATGCCCGGTGTGGCGGGGTCGAAGACCAGCACGTTGGGTCCGAGGTCGCCGCCGCCCTGCACCGGCGGCACGCCCGGCCCGTCGGTGGCCGCGATCCGGAACTCCCAGAGCGAGTAGCCGTAACCGGTGCCCCGGGCGAGCCCGTTGACCCGGACGAAGCGCCCGCTCCCGGAGACCGTGAGGGTCTCGGTGCCGCCGGTGCCGTGCTCGGTGGAGTGCAGCGTCCGCCAGGTGGTGCCGTCGTCCGAGGTCTCGATCCGGTAGGAGCGCCCGTACGCCGCCTCCCAGACGAGTTCGACGCGGCACAGCTGCCGGACGGAGCCGAGGTCGACCTGGAGCCACTGCGGGTCCGCGAACGCCGAGGACCAGCGGGTGCCGGGGTCGCCGTCCACCGCGTTGGCCGCGGACAGGCCGCCGTTCTCGACGGAGGAGGCGGTGGCGGGCCGCCCCTTCGCCGCGTCGGCGGCGCCGCAGTCGGCGGCCCGGTCGGCTGCCCGGTCGGCTGCGGCCTGCGCGGACGCCGGCCGGGCGGACCCGGTGTGGGCCGGCTCGGCGAGCGCGGCCGGCCCGGGCAGGGCGAGGGCGCCGGCCGCGAGCAGGGCCAGGCCGATCCGGGCG
Organism: Kitasatospora sp. NPDC127035; assembly: GCF_042726075.1. NCBI lineage: Bacteria > Bacillati > Actinomycetota > Actinomycetes > Kitasatosporales > Streptomycetaceae > Kitasatospora > Kitasatospora sp. NPDC127035. The sequence goes on from NZ_JBHXDN010000023.1 coordinate 13,777, forward strand.
GCCGGGGCCGGGGCGGGACGTGGACGTGGACGTGCCGAGGTGAGCCTCATGGGCTGCTCCTCCGGGTGGGGGTCGGTGGGTGAGGGGGCGCACGCCCGTGCCCGGCCCGGCACAGTGGGGCACCGGGCGATGGGGGAACGGTGGGGCGGCTCGGCGGATCCGCGTGCCGGCCGGCTCGGGTGGGGCGGCCGGGCAGCGCGGACCGCCGCAACGGGCGGTCACCGGGGTACGTACCGGCCACGTGTCGGGCCACACGTCGGGGTGCGGACCGCCGCACGTGCGGCGGTCCGTGGCGGGGCACGCGTCGTGGCACGTACCGGGGTGTCACCGACCCGTTGTCCGGGCCCGGGGAGCACCTCCTGACCGGGAGTCTCAGGGCTCCCGATCCGGAGTGTCAACCCTTCGCACCGACTTTACTCACACCGTGAACTAGCTTGTACCGCAACGAATTCCACTGAAATCCGAGGTCAGGCCCGCACCTCCGACGGCGTCCGGGCCGGGCTCCCGGCCCGGCCCGGGAACTCGCCCCCGGACTCCAGGAAGTCGGAGAGCGGCAGGGTCGCCGCGCCAACCGTGACCGCCTCCGGGCCGAGCGTCCCGAGCACGATCGAGGTCTGTTCGCGGGGGAAGCGCAGCGCGTACTCGGTGGCCGCCGCGCGGATCGCGGGCAACAGCCGGGGGCCGAGCAGCAGGCCCGCCCAGCCGCCGATCACGATCCGCTCGGGGTTGAACAGGTTCACCAGGTCCGCGATGGCCGCGCCCAGGTACTCCGCCGCCTCGGCGAGCAGCGCACCGGCCGCCGGCTCGTCCGCCTCGGCCGCCGCCAGCAGGGCCGCGAGCCCGGCCTTCTCCCCGGCGCCGGGCGGCGCCGCGCCCCACCGCTCGACCAGCGCCTCGGCCCCGACGTACGCCTCCAGGCAGCCGCGTGCGCCGCAACGGCACCGGCGTCCGCCGACGTGGACCTTGGTGTGGCCCCACTCGCCCGCGCTGCTGGTGGCTCCCCGGAAGCGGGCGCCGTCGGCGATCACGCAGGCCCCGACGCCCGAGCCGAACAGGGCGATCACCGCGTGCCGGAGGCCGCGCCCGGCCCCGAACCACATCTCGGCCTGGCCGAGCGTCTTGGCGCCGTTGTCGACGAAGAGCGGCAGGTCGGTGCCGGCCCGCAGCAGCCGCCCGAGCGGGACGGCGTCCCAGCCCACGGTCTGCCCGTGCACGACGATCCCGAGGCCGTCCGAGGCCGGCTCCCCCTGCTCGACGATGCCGGGGACGCCGATGCCCACGCCGAGCACGCCGGCCGGGTCGGTGCCGGTGCGTTCCAGGACCTCGGCCAGTCCCGCGAGGATCAGCTCGACCACGTGGTCGACGTCGTGGCCGCGGCCGGCGAGCGGCCGGTCGCTGGCGGCCAGCTCGGTCCGGGCCAGGTCGAACAGGGCGACCCGGACCTGGGTCTCCCCGACGTCCACGCCGACCAGGTGGGCGCGGCCGGCGGCCACCCGGAGCAGGATCCGGGGGCGCCCGCCGTCCGACTCGACCGAGCCGCACTCCTCGATCAGCCCGTCGGCGAGCAGCTCGCCGGTGACGTTGCTGATCGAACCGGCGCTGAGCCCGGTGATCACCCCCAGCTCCTGGCGGCTGAGCGGCCCGTCGAAGTACAGCCGCCGCAGCAGCGTCGACCGGCTGCCTCTGCGCAGGTCACGCACCGTCTTCTTGCCTCGTGCGGTCATGGGGTCTCCCTCCTGATCCGAATCTATCGCTGTCCGAACCCTTGACGGAAGCTTTTCTCACACGTTAAATCACGGCCTGAAGTAAGCCGTGGAGCACGGAACTTCACCACCCGAGACAAGACCCCCCGCACCGCGCCGCGCAGCGGCACCCGCCGTCGACCCGTACCGCCCACACCCGAGAGGGGCAATCCGCCATGCCCATCAGCCGCGCCGCCGCGACGGCCGCCCTGGCCGCCACCCTGGTCCTCACCGCCACCGCCTGCGGCGGAGGGTCCGCGTCCGGCGGCGGGGGCGACGGCAGCCCCGGCACGCTCACCTACTGGGCCTCCAACCAGGGCACCAGCCTGGAGAACGACCGCCAGGTCCTGGAGCCGGAGCTGAGAAGGTTCGAGCAGCAGACCGGCATCAAGGTGAAACTGGAGGTCATCCCCTGGTCCGACCTGCTCAACCGGATCCTCGCCGCGGCCACCTCCGGCCAGGGCCCCGACGTCCTCAACATCGGCAACACCTGGTCCGCCTCGCTCCAGGCCACCGGCGCCCTGCGCCCGTTCGACGGGGCCGCCTTCGACCGGATCGGCGGCAAGGACCGCTTCCTGCCCGCCGCCCTCGGCTCGGCCGGCGCGGCCGGGAAGGACCCGGCCGCCGTACCGCTCTACTCGATGGCCTACGGCCTCTACTACAACAAGAAGCTGTTCGCCGAGGCCGGCATCGAGCGGCCCCCGGCCACCTGGGACGAACTGGTCGCCGACGGGCGGAAGCTCACCACCGGAGGCCGCTACGGCCTCGCCCTCGAAGGCGGCAACGTCTCCGAGAACGTCCACCACGCCTTCACCCTCGCCAAGCAGCACGGCACCGACTTCTTCTCCCCCACCGGCGAACCCGCCTTCGACAGCGCGGGCGCCGTCGCCGCCGTCAAGCAGTACGTCGACCTGCTCGGCACCGAGAAGATCGTCGCGCCCGGCAACGCCGAGTACGCCAACAACCAGTCCGTCACCGACTTCGCCACCGGCAAGGCCGCCATGCTGATGTGGCAGGCCGCCGGCGCCAACCTCGCCTCGCACGGCATGAACCCCGAGGACTACGGCGTCGCCCCCGTCCCCGCACCGGCCGGCGCCACCGGCGACCGCGCGACCACCTCGATGGTCGCCGGGATCAACCTCGCCGTCTTCAAGAACACCCGGAACACCGACGGGGCCCTCTCGTTCGTGAAGTTCATGACCGGCGCCGAGGAGCAGACCCGGCTCAACAAGGCCTACGGCTCGATCCCCCCGGTCCAGGACGCCCAGGCCGACCCAGCCTTCGCCACCCCCGAACTCAAGGCCCTCACCGCCGTCCTCTCCGGGAGCGCGCTGCCGCTCCCGCAGGTCGCCGACGAGAGCCAGTTCGAGACCCTGGTGGGCACCGCCGTCAAGAGCCTGCTCGCCGCGGCCGCCGCCGGCAGGCCCGCCACCGACGGCTCCGTGAAGGCCGAACTCACCAAGGCCCAGCAGCAGATGCCGGCCAAGTGACGTGACCCGGACCCCCGCCGCCCGCACCCCTGCCGCCCCTGTCCCGGCCGCCCCCGCACCGGCCGCAGCCCGCCCGGGTGCCCCCGCCCCGCGCACCCCCACCCGGCTCGGCCGCCTCCGCCCGCCCCGCACCGCACTCCCCTATCTGCTGCTGCTCCCCGCCCTCGTCCTCGAACTCGTCGTCCACCTGCTCCCGATGGTCGTCGGCGCCACCATGAGCCTCAAGCGGCTCACCCAGTTCTTCATCCGCGACTGGTCCGCCGCCCCCTGGGCCGGGCTCGCCAACTACCGTACGGCGGTGGACTTCCACGCACCCGTCGGCCGCGCCCTGCTGCACTCGTTCTGGGTCACCTGCGCGTTCACCGTCCTCACCGTCGGCCTCTCCTGGCTGATCGGCACGGCGGCGGCCGTCCTGACCCAGGACTCCTTCCGCGGCCGGGGCCTGCTGCGCGCCGTGTTCCTGCTGCCGTACGCACTGCCGGTCTACGCCGCCGTCATCACCTGGTCGTTCATGTTCCAGCGGGACACCGGCCTGATCAACCACGTCCTCCACGACCAGCTCCACCTCGTCGACGACAAGCCGTTCTGGCTGATCGGCGACAACAGCTTCACCGCGCTGGTCACCGTGTCGGTCTGGCGCAGCTGGCCGTTCGCCTTCCTCACTCTCACCGCGGGGCTGCAGAACATCCCCCGCGAGCTCTACGAGGCCGCCGCGCTGGACGGCGCCGGGATCTGGCAGCAGATCCGCCGGATCACCCTGCCCTCGCTGCGCCCGGTCAACCTGGTACTGGTGCTGGTCCTGTTCCTCTGGACCTTCAACGACTTCAACACGCCGTACGTGCTCTTCGGCCGCTCGGCCCCGGAGGCCGCCGACCTCGTGTCCGTCCACATCTACCAGTCGTCCTTCGTCACCTGGAACTTCGGCGCGGGCTCGGCGATGTCCGTCCTGCTGCTGCTGTTCCTGCTGCTGGTGACCTCCGGCTACCTCCTGCTCGCCTCGCGCCGGAAGGACGCAGCATGATCAACCCGCCCGCCTCCTTCCGCCGGACCCGGTGGATCGTCCTCGGCGCGCTCGCCGTCTTCGCCCTCGTCCCCGTCCTGGTGATGCTGAGCAGCTCGCTCAAACCGCTCCGGGACGTCCAGGGGCCGTTCCGCTGGATCCCGAGCACCGTCACCTTCCGCCCCTACCTCGACATCTGGCGGACCGTCCCGCTCGGCCGGTACCTGGTCAACTCGCTGATCGTGGCCGGCGGGGCGACGGTCTGCTCGGTCCTCGTCGCGATCCTCGCGGCGTACGCGGTCAGCCGCTACCGCTTCCGGGGGCGGCGGATGTTCACCGTGACCGTGCTCTCCACCCAGATGTTCCCCGGCATCCTGTTCCTGCTGCCGCTCTTCCTGATCTTCGTCAACGTCGGCAACGCGACCGGCATCCCGCTGTACGGCAGCCGCGGCGGCCTGATCCTCACCTACCTGACCTTCTCGCTGCCGTTCTCGATCTGGATGCTGGTCGGCTACTTCGACTCGATCCCCCGCGACCTCGACGAGGCGGCGCTGGTCGACGGCTGCGGACCGCTCCAGGCCCTGGTCCGGATCATCGTCCCGGCCGCGGTGCCGGGCATCGTCGCCGTCGCGGTGTACGCCTTCATGACGGCCTGGGGAGAGGTGCTCTTCGCCTCCGTGCTCACCGACGACGCGACCCGCACCCTCGCCGTCGGCCTCCAGGGCTACGCCACCCTCAACGACGTCTACTGGAACCAGGTGATGGCGGCCTCGCTGGTGGTGAGCGTGCCCGTGGTGGCCGGCTTCCTGCTGCTCCAGCGCTACCTGGTCGCCGGCCTCACCGCCGGAGCCGTCAAGTGACACCCTCCCCCGTCCCGCAGACCCCCGAAGGGCACCCCGTGACCGACCTCAGTGCGCTGAGTTCCCTCCCCGACGACTTCCTCTGGGGCGCGGCCACCGCCGCCTACCAGATCGAGGGCGCCACGGACGCCGACGGCCGCGCCCCCTCCATCTGGGACACCTACTCCCACACCCCCGGCAGGGTCGCGGGCGGCGACACCGGCGACACCGCGTGCGACCACTACCGGCGGTGGCCCGAGGACGTCGCCGTGATGCGGCGACTCGGCCTCGATGCCTACCGGTTCTCGATCGCCTGGCCCCGCGTGGTGCCGCAGGCCGACGACCGCGTCAACCCGGCCGGCCTCGACTTCTACGACCGCCTGGTCGACGCCCTGCTGGCCGCCGGCATCAGGCCCTTCCCGACCCTCTACCACTGGGACCTCCCGCAGGCCCAGCAGGACCGCGGCGGCTGGCCCGTCCGCGAGACGGCCGAACGCTTCGCCGAGTACACCGCCGTCGTCGCCGCCCGCCTCGGCGACCGGGTCACCGACTGGGCGACCCTCAACGAGCCGCTCTGCTCCGCCTGGATCGGCCACCTCGACGGCGCCATGGCCCCCGGACTGACCGACCTCACGGCCGCCGTCCGCGCCTCCTACCACCTGCACCTCGGCCACGGACTGGCCGTCCAGGTGCTGCGCGAGACCGTCCGCGACGCCCGGATCGGCATCGTCAACAACCTGAGCCCGATCGAGCCCGCCACCGGCTCCGAGGCCGACCACGCCGCCGCCGTCCGCGCCGACGGCCACGTCAACCGCTGGTGGCTGGACCCCGTCCTCGGCCGCGGCTACCCCAAGGACATGCGCGAGGTCTACGGCGTCGACCTCCCCGAGCGCGACGGCGACGCGGAACTGGTCGCCGCCCCGCTCGACTGGCTCGGCCTCAACTACTACTTCCGCCAGATCGTCGCCGACGACCCCACCGGCCCCGCCCCGTACGTCCGCCAGCTCCCCGGCCCCAACCCCGAACGGACCGCCATGCCCTGGGAGGTGCACGCCCCCGGCCTGGAGCAGCTGCTGCTCCGTCTCACCCACGAGTACGGCGCGGAGCGGATCTACGTCACCGAGAACGGCGCCGCCTACCCCGACGTCGTCGCCCCCGACGGCAGCGTCCACGACCCCGAGCGCACCGCCTACCTCGAACGGCACCTCGCCGCCTGTGCCCGCGCCACCGCCCAGGGCGCCCCGCTGGCCGGGTACTTCGCCTGGTCGCTGCTGGACAACTTCGAGTGGGCGTACGGCTACGACAAGCGCTTCGGGCTCGTCCACGTCGACTACCCGAGCCAGCGCCGCACCGTCAAGAGCAGCGGTCTGCGCTACGCCGACCTGATCGCCGCCCACCGACGGCGCTGACGCCGGCCGGGTGCGTTACGGGCGTGCGGGCGTGCGGGCCCGCACGCCGCGGCACCGGCCGGCGGCGGGCTCCCCGGCGACCGAAAACCGGTGGTCCGGGCGGACGGCCGGGGCTACGCTCCGGGGCACCCGGACGCCCCGCGCCGGACCGCCCCTCCGCGCCGGACCGCCCCTCAGAACTCGGACCGCCCAGATGACCGACGCCCTGCTCTCCGGACTCCTCGCCGGCTACGGCATCGCCATGCCCGTCGGCGCGATCTCCGTCATGATCGTCACCCTCGCCTCGCGCGTCTCGCTCGGCCGGGGCATGGCCGCCGCCCTCGGCGTGGCCACCGCCGACGGCCTCTACGCACTGGCGGCGATGCTCGGCGGGGCGGCCGTCGCCCGGCTCGTCACCCCGGCCGCCGGGTACCTGGAGCTCCTCGCCGCCGGGGTGCTCGCCGTACTCGCCGTGCGCGGTCTGCGCGGCGCGCTCCGCGCGTACCGGCACGAGCGGGGCGGCGGGCCCGAGGACCCGTCGGCCGGGCCCCCGTCCGCCTCGTCGAGTCCACCGGGCTCACCGTGGCGCACCTACACGGCCCTGGTCGGCCTGACCCTGCTCAATCCGCTGACCGTGGTCTACTTCGGCGCCCTGGTCGTCGGCGGGCGGACCGGCCCCGGCTCCCTCGGACCCGGCCTGGTGTTCGTCCTCGCCGCGTTCGCCGCCTCCGCGAGCTGGCAGGCACTGCTCGCGTCCGGCGGCGTCCTCCTGCGACGCGTCCTCACCGGCTCACGCGGCCGGCTCGTCACCGGCCTGGCGGGCAACGCCGTCGTCCTCGGCCTCGCCGTCCGGCTCGTCTGGTCCCGCTAGGCCGGCTCGATCGGATCCCGTCGGAACGGCACACGGGGTCGGGCGCCCGGCCGGGCCTGCCGGCGGACCGTCCTCGTACGGGGTCGTACCCCGGCGGCGGACGGATCGGCCGGGGCGAAGCTGCCGGTGGTTCTGCCTCTCCCCTCCGGTCCGGCTGCCATAGCCTGGCGCCCGGCGCACGGACGTGTCCGACGTTCCATCAGATGTGCGCCGGCGCAAGCCTGTCAGCCCTCGCCCGGAAGGACCCGAAGCCCTCCCATGACCAGCATCCTCCTACGAGCCGCCGCCCTGGCGGCCGCCGCCGCGATAGGGTTCGGCACCCTCGCCACGGGCGCCGCCCAGGCCGCGCCGACGGCCCCGGCCGCCGTGGCCGCCCCACCCGCCGTGGCCGCCGCGCTCTCGCCGCCCACCCGCATCCCGATGAACAGCGTGCTCAACCGCAACCAGGGCTGGTACTCGCCGAACGGCCGCATCATGCTGGCCATGCAGGGCGACGGCAACGTGGTCCTCTACCGCGACACCACCCCCATCTGGGTGGCCCGCGGCGCCATGCCCAAGGGCAACATCCTCGCCATGCAGGGCGACGGCAACCTCGTGGTCTACGCGGCCGACAACACCCCGCTCTGGTGGAGCGGGACCGGTGGCAACCCCGGGGCCGAGCTGACGGTCTACAACGAGGGCGCCATCACGGTCGAGCGCAACGGCAGGGTCCTCTGGACCTCCGCGCCGCCCGCCCCCGACCCCTTCCCCTGTCCGCCGTGGGGCCCGCCCTACCCCGGCCAGTACATCCCGCCGTGGTGCCCGGTCTGGCCCTTCCCCAGCTAGGCCCCGCCACGACCGGCGGGCGACCGGCCGGAGCCGCCGTCCCGGCGGCCTCTCCCTCCGCTACAGCCCCCGCGCGGTGACCACCGACACCGCCTGCGTGCTCGCCGCGCTCGCGCTCGCCGGCCCCGTCCTCCAGGTCCGGCAGTCCCGACATCCTCGGCCTCACCCAGGGGGCCGCGACCGGCGCACTACCGTCGCGGGGGGGGGGGGCCCGCGGCCGCCCGCCCGGCGCGCCGCCCCCCCCCCCCCGCGGGGGGGGGGGCTATAAACAAAAGACGGGGGCGCCGGAAGGGTGAGTTGT
>NZ_JBHXDN010000023.1:22242-24057 GCF_042726075.1 Kitasatospora sp. NPDC127035
GCGGGCAGGCCCCACACCCCCGCCCACCCCCCGGGGCCCCCGCCCGCCGCACCCCCGTCCGGGCCGCCGCCGGCCGGCGCCGACCGCCCGGACGGCCGCCTCCCGCCACGCCGGGAGGCGGTCCACGCCTCGGCGGGGCTCCCGTCAGACCTGGGCGAGGTTCTTCTCGAACGCGGCCAGGTAGTTGGGCAGGTGGTGGTCCTTGATCCCGTCCGTCTCGGGGGCGAACAGGTCGGCGCGCACGCCCTTGGCGCGGTCCTTCAGCCCGGCGACGAGCGGCATGCGCTCGTGGAGCCTCCCGTCGGCGTCGAAGTGGCGCAGCGCCTCGACGTGCGTGAAGACCGGCTCCGGCGGGAGCTGCGGGACGATGTCGTTGTTGTTGACGAAGCGGTAACAGCGGTTCCTGAAGGCCGTGTTGTGGGCGCCCGCGAGCAGCCGCTCGCAGGTGCGGGGCTGGCCGAAGGTGTAGACGCCGTCGGGCAGCAGCTGCGGCGCCTCGAAGTACCAGCGGGCGCCGGCCAGCATGGCGAGCGCGCCACCGAGGCTGTGGCCGGTGAACCAGACCGTCTGATCGTCCGTGCGCAGGTCGCGGACGGTGTCGCGGATCTGCGGGTAGACGGACTGCAGGGCCTGGTGGAAGCCGTAGTGCACGAAGCCCTTGTTCGCCGGGCCGGGGACGGGCGGGGTGCTGACGTCGCTGAGCCAGTCACGGATCTTCAGCACCTCGGTGCCCCGGAATCCGGCGACGATCATGCGGTCGCCGGCCATGACGTAGGCCTGGGTGTCCTCGATCGGGAACGGCATCCGGTGCGTCGACTCGAAGTGCCGTACCTCGTCGAAGCCCCAGGACCGGGCCGTCTCCTTGATGCCGGCCCGGTCCAGCGAGGCCAGTCCGGCGGCCTGCGCCATCCAGTAGGCGTGCGGGAGGGAGTAGCCGGTCGTCGAGTGGTCCAGGGCGGGGATGGCCATCGGTGTCCTCCGGGGAGCGGGCCTCAGTGGGCCTCAGCGGGTCGCCCAGCAACCTAGCGCCGCACACGGACGAACACGAACCGTCCGGCTCCGGAACCACCCGTACGGCCGCGCCCTCGTCAACCGGCCGTCCCTCCGGGCCAGGCGCCCCGGGCGGCCAGGCCGAGGACCAGCGCGGCGATGTTCCAGGCGTCGTCCTCGCCGCTGTGGTGGCGTCCTTCGAGCGGCAGCCCGGCGATCTCCAGGGCCTGGGCCATCCCGGGGCGCTTGCGCAGCCCGTGTGCCTCGGTGAACACCGCCTTGGCGTTGGTGTGCCGGTGCCCGAAGGGGTACGCGGTGCCGGTGGCCTTGCACTGCCGGGTGAACTGTTTCCGGTCGTAGTCGCCCCAGCTCGCCCACGGCAGGGCCCCGGCCCGGTGGTCGGCGGCGAGCAGTCGGCAGGCCGAGGCGAAGTCGAGGCCGGTGTCGACCTCGGCCTGGGTCAGCCCGGTGAGTTCCGTGCAGAACTCGCTGACGGCGGACCGTGCGGGCTTCACCAGGATGCGGTGCCGCCCGACCCGTTCCCCCGTCCCGAGGTCGACGACGGTCAGCCCGATCTCGATGATCTCGTTCACCGCCCCGGGCGGCGGCTGTCCCTCCCAGCAGGTCGCTTCGACGTCCACGACGTTCAGCAGTCCCCCGACACTCTTCATGCCCCGAGGGTAGGGAGACGACGGCCACCCGTCACCCGGATTTCCTGCCGCCGCGCCCCCCGCCGGGGTGGCACACCCCCCCGGGGCGCCGCCCCCCCGGGCGGGGGGGGCCGGGGCGGGGGGGCCCCCCCGACCGGATCTGAGCGGACGGCGG